>JBCBOT010000173.1:0-16193 GCA_039821165.1 Planctomycetota bacterium
TCGGTGTCATCCCAAACGCTTTCGGATACCAACGTGCCGCCACGAATTTCCAGACCGGTGATCTGGTTCAACCCCGGAAGATCGTTGTCTTCGTATCGGTTGAAGCGAATGAGTGGTCCGAAGTTGTCATCGAGTTCGCTATAGCGATCGATGCCTCCGGTTTGACGACCGATATCGATTCGACGATCGCCATCGAGCGAGTCGACATCGATATCGATGATGCTTCCGTCATTGTCGACGAACGTGTTGTCGACGATGATCGGCTGGCTGCCACGAACGAAGATGGTCGACGGCGATGCCGACAGACGTCCGAACCGTCCGACCGGCCCGGCTCCATCTTGACCACTGTCGTTGAATTCAAATCGCGTGTTGGTGATCCGGCCTTCGGCTTGCTGCAATTGCAACGGCACAAAGCCACGTGTCTCACCGCCTTCGATCAAGCTGATTCCGCCGGCGTAAGAAACCACGGCGTGATCGATACTGATGCTCGACGTCGGTCCCGCGTAGATGCCGGCCCAATCACCGTGCGCCGGTGGTTGAACCGTCGGCGCGTCAGCGTCGTTGTTCGTATCAAACGTCCCGCCCGCCCCGAAGCGGTCATCACGAAGGCTGGTGAAGATCACCGGATTGCTGGCGACGCCTTCGGCAAGAACAACCGAACCGGGTTGCAGTTCGATACGTGAGCCACTCATCTTCATCACGATGCCCGGATCGAGCACGAGTGATGCATCGAGACGACCACGAATGCCTTCGCGGGTCAGATCCAATACTCCGTCGCTGCTTCCACCGTCGTCGATGAACGTTGTCGAACTGGCATCCAAGTCGGCGACCAAGACGAACACGGGGTTGCCGCTGCCGTCATCGAGTGCTCGGTAAAGACGACGCGATGCATAGTCGCCGCCAGGCGTGACGCGCGGCAATTCGGCGAGTTCGATACTGCTGCTGTTCTCGGTCGTCGCGATGACGAACTGATCCGCACTCGGCAATGATTCGAAACCGTCGGCATCGACGAAAGTCATCTTGTACAAGTACGTACCGACATCGAGCATCCCGCCCGCGAGTTCCCGACCGGTGACCAATGTCATCGGCGGCGCGAACCCATCGGTGATCGATCCGCCGGGTTGGCTCGCAATGACAAGGTTCTCGGGGAGAACGTGAACGATATCGATATCGTCAAACCGTCCCGAAACGGTCAACTCTCGCGGTGCCTGAGTGGCGGTCGTGGGAACCCGAACGAAGAGGCCGTTGACGGAGTTCGCCGAGAGTTGGTTGTTGCTGATCTCGGGGCCGACACGATCGTAGTCGGCGGTGAAGGCACCGGCTTGTTGGAAGCGAGGCGCTTGGTACGACGTTTCTTCAAAACTGTCGGGGGAAGCTGAGATTGCCGAATCGGCGCTGAGCATGATCTCGTTGAACGTGATCGTCGGTCGCATGTTGACGATCAAAATCGGGTTGACCAGCTGCTGTTGCGAGTCGATCAGGACGTTGCTGCTACCGCCGTAACGGATTTCGGTGTGGTTCACGCGTTGCAGGAAGATGCCTTCGTCTTCCAAGTCGCGTCGTCCTTCGAATTGATCGATATCGCGTCGGAAGATCAAACCGCCCCAGTCGCCCGCTGCGGCTTCTGGTGCATTGCCAGCGGTGACCGCGTGTACCGCACGATCGCGGATACTGGTCACGATCACGCTACCGTCATCAAAGCCTTCGGGGCCCGCGTCTTCATCTGCGAGCAACGTCGTGGTGATCGGCTCGCCTTGAGGACTCAATTCAACCAGTCGGGGTGTACCGAGCAATTGCAGGGCACCACCGCTGCGGTCGACCTGCAACGTCGAACTGCCAATGCCGATGAACGAGCCGCGCAGTTTCAAAACCGCGCCGGCGTCGATCATGGTCGTCACGCCCAGAGGCACTTCCATCGAACGACCGTCCGCGAGCGAACCGCCGCCGACGTCGGCAACACCGATTTGATAACTGAAGTTGTCGACTTCTGTGGAGAGGTCTCCGTCGACACCGCCGTTGCCGACGATTCGGACGATGTCACCAGGCAACGTGCTTGCGAATGCGTTGGCGACATCGTTATTGGCGATGTTGTTGAACGGACGATCGAGACTTCCGTCCGCGTTCGGGCCGGCCAACTTGTCAACAAAGATCGTTCGCCCGATCGCATCGGCGCCACGGAAATCGATGGACAGATCGATGCTCCGCTCATTGATAAACCGAAGCGTGGTTCCGGTTCGCGAAACCGAAACTCCCGTCTCACCTTGCCGGGTGTTGATCGCCGCTGCCAGAGCAGCCGCGAGGTTGCCCGCTGGGGTCGGGAACCCGGTCGAGCCATCGCTGTAGGAAACGGCGATGTTGCCCGGTGTGACTTGGCCACCATTGGGAACGAACTCATAGGTTCGGATGATGCCCGTACCCGATTCGACCCGGATGGTTTGACCGGCTGAAATGGCTTCACCGTTGTCGGTGAAATCCATCACCCGTTGAAGCGGTCGCGTTTGGAACCAGAAATTGTGGACGCCGCCCGGGATACCATCGGCGTCGCCGTCGAGTCGAGTCCCCGGAACGCCGGGACGTGTGCTGTCCAAGTCGCGAATCACATCGACTTCGTCGACCTGCGGCTCGAACTTGATGTGCAGATCGTATTCGCCTTGGGTACGTCCACCGAATCCGCTGTCGGCGACCGCGGGGTCGTAGCTGTCGTTGCCGCTGGCCGAGACGCCGATGTAATAAACACCCTCACCCAACGACGCGACAATCCGTGAGTCTTCGCTGAAGTAGTCATCGTTCCGCGCAAGCTCGGTCAGACCGCCGCCCGAAAGTCGAACGGGCAATGGCGGGGCATCGTTGACACTGATGTCCGTTTGGCTGTCACCGATGGTGATCTCGGCACGAACGATCGAACTGGCGAACGAATCGTTATTGATCGCATCGACCACATCTTGCGCAGGAACACTCGTGATGTTCGCGCCGGCTCGCGGGAGGTCCAAGAGGACCACATTGGGAAGCAACTCGCCGTCGTCGCCGACAACTCGATTGACGCGAACCACGTCATCGCCGAACGCTCGATCCGAACGGATGAAGCGGACTTCGGTGTTGTTGCCGCGTGCACCCGTAAACATCGAAGTGAATGTGATCGCCAGTGACGATCCGACTCCCAAGTCGGAAACCGACGTCGCACGCACTTCCTCAAACAAGGACAAGGATGTGTCGAGCAAGCTGCTGTCGGGCAACCGCTCCGCGAACGTTTCTGCCGTGACCGTCCCGACCCGATCGTCATCGCCAAGCACGACCTCAAAACGGTACAGGTCGACATCGACACTGTCTGGACGATGGATGTGCTGACCATGGATCACGTCGTAGTTCGACGGGAAGACCGGTTCCAAAGCCGTCGCGGCGGCAGCCGTGTCGATGCTTTGATTGAGGAACCCGCCATTCAGGGCGAGTGTCGTTTGACCAGGCAGATCGGTGGCGCCCTCGAGCCCGAGAACAAAGCCGACCGCGGCGGTCGCCTTGCGAGTGAAATCCTCGCCGTAGTTCAGCCCAAAGTCGACTTGGTTGCTGAAGACAACGGCAGGCAACTGGAACGTCGGATCGATCCGAATCGATGCCCCCAGCGTTCCACTGATGGATGACGTCGCGCCGGTCGTCGGCCCGATCAAGGTCTGGCCGCGCGGTTGCAAGTCTCCCGTGTCACCGACCGCGAAGGTGATTCCGTCGCTCAGTGTCTCGCGGAATTGAACGCCCAACTCCGAGGCCCACAGATTGAGCACCTCACGGATGCGCGTCTTGTGGCTCTCCGTGATCTGGTTCAAAAAGTTGGTGTTGCCGACGCTGTCGAAAATCCCTTGGAAGTTGTAGGCGATCTCGGTCACACCATTGAGCGTGTCGGCACCGAAGTCAGGATTGATGTGCCGGTCCAACTCGCGCTCGGCGCCAGTGAGGTCCCGGTGCCCCGGATCGTCGTTGCCACCACGCAGCTCAAGATCAAATGCCTGAGGATCGATCGACTCTGAGAGCAGGATGCTGGTGATGTTGTCGTCTTGGCCGAAGATACCGACGTCCAACGAGGTCGAAAGCGTGTCGCCCGCCGCTTGCAGCGAAAGCGCAGGTGCACCAACGACGCTTTGCGGAACTTCGAGATCGAGGCCGTCTCCGACGACTCCGCTGCGCTCGACCGAAATCGTCAATACGGCGTCGACGGCGGGTGCGGCCAGAACAGCGTCGATCAGATCTTGAACCGTGGGAGCGGTGCCGGCAAAGTCGAAAACGACGTTGCCGTCGTTGTCCAAACGTGCGGTGAGCACACCTGCACCGGTGTCTTCGAAACGCACCGTGATGCCGCTGGCCGCTTCGCCGATCAGTCGCGACGCAAACACGACGCGCAGACCTTCGTGCTGGAAATCCGTGACCACCGAAGGAGTCACGTCCAGTTGTCGTGGCGGCAAAATCAAATCGACGCGATCATCGACAGCCGTTCCGACCCGCAAACGCCACGTGCCGCCTTCGAGCGGGACACCGGGAAGTTCATTGATGTCGTCGGCAAAAATCAGACGAGCGGTGTGCGTCGCCTCGTCATAAACGACGGTGTCGGGATGGAAGCGGACGTCGTCCGTCGTGCGGACCGTCTCTTGGGTGAGCAGGAGTTGGTAGAAGCGAGGGTTCTCGGCCGACCGCTCCGTCGGATTCCCGTTGTCGTCGTCCTCGACGAAGAGAGGGTCCTCATTGAAGTAGACGACGACCTCGTTGCGGTTCTGAGTAAGCGAACCGTCGCTGTTTCGGATCACCGGTTGGGGAACGACGGATTCAATCAGGGCTCCCAAGCTGAGCCGGAAATCGACCACCTCGCTCCGCGCATCGGGGTCGCTCGGCATGAACAGTTCGCCGTCGGCATTCCGCAGTCCCGTGACACCGAGTCCGGCATCGTCGAATGCGAAAACTTCAATGCGATACTCGTCGTCGGGCAGTTGCTCGGCAAACCGAACGACCACCTCGTTCTGGTTGGGGTCGCCGAGGGTGACAAGTCCCGGCTCGATGGCGATGTCGTCACCCGTTCCAAGCTGCCCATCTTCGCCAGCCCGGCTGATCTGAATCCCTTCGAACGACTGCGGATTGATGACCTGGTCTTCATCGAAACCGAAGGTCAGCACGCGCGGCGACGTATTTCGCACGGTGCCGTCTTCGATCAGTGCGCCTTCGTTCGGCTGAATCCCAATCAACTGGGGCCCAGCGAGCAGCATTCGTGTTTCAAGTGTTTCCAAAAGCTGCCGTCGACGTGTGTCACGCAGCTTCCTCTGCCGCACACTTCGACCTTTCGATTGATGAACGCTTGAACCGGAGGTATTCGACTCGTGACTGCCTGCGAAGAAGTTGGGCGTCGAGTTCTTTCGCTTACGCGAAGCCATAGACCAGACCTTCAAGGGGGCCGTCCAAAATCCGAAGCAATCGCGACGGAAACTGGTGCGGCAGTGGGATGGACAATCGTGTTGTTGGTGTGGTCCGCGATCGCAAACGATTTTTCGACAGCGGATTCACCGGGCAAAACAAGGAAAAATGACAAGCCATCGCCCGACCGGGAGGGCGGTCGAGAGACGGGTGCCGAGTATAGTTCGGGCGGAAAAACCCGCAAATCAATGCGTCCGCCCGTCCAAAACGTCGACCAGATCTGACCCGTCCGTACCGATCTTGACGACAGTGCGCTTCGCCCGAAGACCAACGCCTCACACCCAAAAGGGTGGAAGCGTCTGTCCAGGATGACACTGGGTCACCCGTGCAATCGGAACAGAGCGTCGACGTTGGACGGAAAAGTGACATCAAAGTTCCGTTCTTTCGCCAGCTTCTTATCCACAACGGCTGAGCATCAATCTCGGCAGTCCAACGAGATGGACCTGACGGTCAAACATGACCCCATCGCGGCGGTAGGAAAGCCGCAACGCGAGGGTAAACCCGCGGAATTGCCCCCCTGCGAGCGAGTCGAGTGGGTCTGGCGGTCTGAATCGATTCTGTCGCAATCGGCGATCCGGCAATCGTTGCGGCTGGCCCCAGCACTTCCGGCAGGACGATGAACTTCCTTGACCCCAGGGTAGGGGCTCCTTACGCTGTGCGGCGGGGTAGCACCGGTGCCTCGGATCAAAATTGACGCTGAGTACTTCGCGGAGGATCTGCTCGATGGCTGATACGGTTTGCAATCCGATCGACACGACCGTTCGGTCGGTCCAACGACGGATGTTTCGTGCTTCGTTGCTTGACGGCGTGAGCCGTGGCGTGTTGGTGGGAGTAGGACTCGCGTTGGCCTTTGCGGCCATCCGATCAACGGTCCTCGAGGATGCCCACTGGACCTGGATTTTTGCTTTCATTGGCGGCGGCGCGTTGGGCGGATTGATCTGGGGAGCCAATCGCGGCGCCTCGAGACTCTCTGCCGCTCGACTGATCGACGAGCATTACGACCTCAAAGATCGCTCGATCACAACGCTTGATTTCGTCAATCGAGACGCCGACCCCGCAAGCCGCTTGCAGATCGAAGAGGCAGCGGAGCGGATCGAGAAAGCGAACGTGACGGCTACCGACTGCGTTCCGCTCGACACTTGGAACCAACCACTTCGCTGGTCCGCCGGCCTTTCGGCCGTGATGGCCATCATCCTGCTGCTCGGCAGCGGTAGCCAGAACGAAGTCGAAGCGAAGCCGATCCTGGCTCTCTCAACGCAGCAGTCCGCGGAATTGCGTGAAACGATGCTGCCCGAACTCGAGGAAGCCCTCGAGGAAACCGACGATCCCGAAATCGAAAAGCTCCTCAAAGAGCTACGCGAAAAAGTCGAGGAAATGGAGACCGAGATCGTCGAGGAAAACGATCTCATGGCAACACTGTCGGAGATGGAGCAAGCACTCGCAGAAGCACGCGAAGCGATGCAGCTCGAATGGACCGATGCGACCATGAAAGCGCTCGCGTCGGCGATCAAGCCTTCCGACGAATTGAAGAATGCCGCCGCTTCAATGGAGTCCGAAGACTACGAGAAAGCGAGTGAGCAACTCGAAGCCGTCGACCCAGAGAAGATGGGTGACAAGCAACGACGAGCCGTCGCGGACAACCTTAAGAAAATGCTTGCCAAGCTCGATCCCGGCCAAAACGGCCAACTGAGCGAAACCATTTCGCAACTCGCCGAAGGCCTCGAGTCGAAGAATACTTCTCAGTGCAAAAAGTGCCTCGGCAAACTTGCCGGTCAGTGCAAAAAGCAAGGCCAATGCAAAAAGATCGGTCAGTGCATGTCGTGCCAACTCAACCGACTCGCCCAGTGCAAGGGTCAGTGCCGTGGCCAGTGCAACAGCAACATCGCTCGCAAGTCAAACAGCCCGAGCACCAAGGCCGGTAAAGCGGCGAGCGGTCAGCCGCTCGGCTCGGAAGCGACCAAGATCAACAGCAGCCGCACCGAAGAGCAATTGACCGGCGTCCAAGGCGAAGGCCCCAGCGAAACGGAAATCCTGCAAGCCCCCGAGGGTGAGCAGCAAGCCGCTCGCAAGTTCGCCGGCAACTATGACGAGTACAAGCGCCAAGCCGAAGCCGTGCTCAACTCGGAACCGCTGCCGATGGGACACCGCGAAACCGTTCGCAACTACTTCGAGGCAATTCGCCCCAACAGCGAAGAAGCCACCGAATAACGCGGTCTCCCTGAATCAGATATTCGAAACCGCTCAAGCCCCACGGCTTGAGCGGTTTTTTCATATGTCAAAAGCGGTGCTCCCCGTGAGTTCCCGTCTCATCGCGCTGCTGCCCTCCTACATCTGTGAGCCGCAACACGCAGCGTCTGCTAAGCCACGACACGAATCGAGCACATCGTCCTTCCGCTCCATCAAGGACCTGAAATCACAACTCGAACCACTGCTCGCGCGGACCCGGATTCTTCCACTCGCAGCAATGGAATTCATTCGTCATCCGTGTCACTCGCCTCTTCCGCATTCAGCGAATTCGCGTCCGGAAACCGATCGCACAAGACTCCGCACAACACACCCGCAAGGAAACTCACTCCTGCGATGCCGTGGAGCACAGGGAAAACGAACGCATCGACCGACGGAACACACCCGGCAAGTGTCGGGGCCCCCACGAACAACGAGACTGACAAGACAATCAACAGAACTCCATTCCAGAGGACACGCTGTCGGGTCATCGGCTCGGCCGCCGACTCCTGAACGACGGTCGGTGCTGGGTCGTAGGGATTGGTTGTCATCGCGCTCAGTCTTTACCGCCGAGAGTGAGCACGCTGGTTCCGGTCGACAACTCCACGCATACGGTGGTTTTGCCCTCGCGTGACACGAATCTTCCCTCGGCCAGTTGGTCCAATCGATCGACACGTCGCAGGGGCACCTGATTCGCCCCCTCGACGAAACTGCATCGCTCGACTTCAGCACCGAACTCAAAGGTAAAGTCACGGCATTTGATCGACGCGTGGATCTGCAGACCCGACTCGTCCTGACTGAATGTCGTCGTCTCTTTCGCCGCCCAGTAGCGTCCGATCTCGCTTACCTTCATCCACTGCGTTTGCTTCTCAAAACGCGATTGGATCGATGTCACGATCCGCTGAAAAGCTTTGAATCCGGTCTTTGCACCGTTGCAATACATTCCGGGCCAATGACAAAGCATGACCGCAGGGTCTCCACGCTCGATCAACTCGACCATGCGACCGCTCGTCGCCTCGGCGTTGCAGTAACGATCCGCTTCGACGTTTTGAGTGCCTTCCCATCCGCCGAACCAATCCCCCGTCCCAGCCGGCACGTTCATTGTGAGGTCCGAAATCCGATTCGAATCTGACACGTACTCCAATTTTGGCTCGGCACTTTCGTTACCCGAAACGACGTATTTGAAGTAGTGCGGTAGGTCTGTTCCAAACACATCGCGAACCGCTTGATGCACCGCGATCGGAAGCTTGGCTTTCACGCGATTGCCAAATCCCCCCGGCGTTGTGATCCCTTCACACGGAAGTCCGCAGTTCTTCAGGACCCGCAGCGCATACGCGAGATACTCCGTGAGGTGATCGACACTGATGTCGGTTTGTGGATAGCTATTCTCCATCGTCGCCGCCGTCGCAGTCTGCATCGGGCGCCCCGTCTTTAAATCAATCACCCTCGTGTGCGTGATCATTTCCGGATGAATATCCCAATTCGGCAGCATCAAATCGCGTACCAACGCGAGACTGTCGTCGAGTTGCTTTCGCGACCAACCAGGCAAACCACGATCGAGCCAGCCGACACAGGCCGGGTACGGAACGATGCTGTACTTGCCTTTCACTCCCGCGCCGGAACACCACTCACCGAACTCGCGAACGAACGAATCAGGAATCTCACGCGGCCATTGATTCCACGGCTGTTTGTAAATGTCCCGTTCCGGCCACGCCTCGGCAAACTGCGGCATGCAAAAATGCCCCATGTTCACGAGGCATGTGGAGTCATCGATGATGAAAGACAACGGCACACGTCCGCGAGGCAGGATCACGCGTGCCGAAGACGGAACGTCCTCTCCACTGACCGATGCTGGCATCGCCGAAATGAGCCCCAAGCAACTCGCAGCGGCAACAAACTCACGACGACGCATCGACGTCTCCTTCGAAGGATAGATTTACGATGAGGTTTGCGGCACGTGAGAGATGTCACGAAGCGCGGGGAAATGGCCGCGCCAATCTCGAGCCGCTTGCATGTCGAACTCAACCATCAACACCTGCTCGTCCGCAGTGGCTTCGAAAAGCGGCTGGCCCATATGATCGAACGCGGCGCTTCGGCCATCGAAGTCTAAACCAGGCTCGCGACCGCAACGATTGACTCCCACCACCGGTGCGAGATTTTCGATCGCTCGGGCTTGCAACAACCGAACCCAGTGCTCGCTCCGTTTTTGGGGCCAACACGCGATCAATGTGATCAACTCCGCACCATCCATCACCGCGGCCCGAAAGATCTCTGGGAATCGCAGGTCATAACAAATGAAAGGCGCAATTCGCACGCCTTGCCATTCGAAAAGACAGTGCGCCGCACCCGCTGGATAATACTTGTCCTCGCCCGAGTGCGAGAAAGGCTGCATCTTTTGGTACCGAACTAACTCGTTGCCGTCCGGTCCGAACACGACGCACTCGTTCTTCGAGGTCCCGTTCTCAACCGGAGCCGCGACACCACCCATCATCGCCGATTCGTATTGAATCGCAAGTTCGCGAAGCAACGCTTCACCCGCACGATCCTCGGTCTGGGCCGCCGCCTCGAGCTTCATGCTGAAACCCGTTTCAAACATCTCTGGAACGATGATCAGCGAACCGGGCGGCACCGCGGCGTTCGATAAAAGCTCGCGGACCCGATCATGGTTCGCGGCCTTGTCTTCCCATGCCATGTTCAGCTGGACGGCAACAATCCGCATCCGCACCCTCGTAGGCTAGAGCAACTCGGTCAAACCTCGGCAGAGTCTCCCAATGCCTTCGCGGACCGTCTCGGGTTCGAGCGCACCATACGAAAGTCGAATCGAGCAGCGTGCCGTTGAACCGAACGCACTGCCGGGAAGGACCGCCACGCCGAACTCTCGAATCAGACTTTCCACAAGTCTCAAGTCCGGCTCCTCCGATTGTAGCCGCAGAAAGAGATAGAAAGCACCCTCTGGAACACTCAGCTCGCAACGGCTACCGAGTTTGGCCAGCGACTGAATCGCGGCATCCCGCACATCCTTGAATCCATTGATCTGTTCTCGGCACCACGAAGAGCCGACGTCCATCGCCGCAGCCGCTGCAACCTGACAGACTTTCGGTGGGCAGATCAAATTGGTGTCCTGAATCTTCCGAACCGACTCGCCCAAGTGCCCCGGAACAACCGAATAGCCGATCCGCCACCCCGCAAGCCCATACGCTTTGGAAAGCGAAAACAGCGAAACGGTATGTGCCGCGGAACCGTGTAGCGACCCGGGCGAAAAGTGCTCGACGCCATACGTGAAGTATTCGTAAGCCTCGTCGGAAATGTGATAAACGCCGCGTCGTTCACAGAGTCGATTGATCGCCGTCAACGTCTCTCGCGGATACACAGCGCCCGTCGGATTGTTCGGCGAGACGGTGACGACCGCGCGAGTCTTTGCAGTGATGGCCCCCGCAAGTGCCTCCAGATCGGGTTGATACTCCGCGTCGGTCGGGACCACCACCGCGCGACAGCCGGCGATCTCGATGGCCATCTGATGATTGAAGTAGTAAGGCGCGAAGAGAATAATCTCGTCACCGACATCGGCGATCGCGAGCACCGCGTTGAGAAAGCCCATGTTCGCGCCGGACGAGCAAACGATCGACTCTGCGTCCGCATCGATCCCGTTCTCCGCCGCCAGTTTCTCTCGGAACCTCTGAAGAAGATCGGCGTCACCGACCACCGCCCCATAGCGATCAAGATCGCGGTCGGTTTGTGCTTGCTCCGCAACCGAACGAAAGACACTGGTGGGTGGCGGGTAATGAACGATCCCCTGACCGAGAGAAATGGTCCCCGGATGCTCAAGCGTCCAGCGACCGACGATGGGGATCACCGGGGCCTGAACCTGACGAATTCGCTCCGCAATTGATCCCGCCTGAGACACCGCACTCGTTAACCATCTTGTTGATTCGGAAACTCCGAAACCCGCAGTTTCCAGAGCGACAATCCGAGCAACAGCGTGGTGTAGATGGCCAACGCCATCAAGTGGGTCGACACCGGTTCGCTTCCGTAAACCGCCTCGGCAGGAGTTTTGAGGGTATCCCACTCGAGCCAGTTTTGGAAAAGGCCACGAAGCCGATAATTGACGGTCAACTTGTTCGCGAGAGCCGGAACGAATGTCAGCCCAAACTCGACGATCAAGGTAAATCCGACCGCAGTCACCATGGTCCGCTTACGAAACATCAAACCGATGAAGAGATACAACGCAGCGTGAGCGAAACAGGAAAGCGTGACGAGTCCGGACAACACCAACCACATAAACACCAGATCCTCCGGCCAACTCAAGGCGACGCAAATCGTGGTGGCAGCCAATGCGGCGGAGAGCGTCCAGAGAACCGCGGTGAGATATTTGCCGATCGCAACGACGCCTCGACCGCTGCGTCTCATCGCCAGGTAAATCCATGTTTGCCCCTCAATTTCGGTCGCAATGGCCGGCGTCGCCCACAGAAGCAGTCCGAGCAAACAAACAATCTCGGGAATCAAGATGAACATCACCGTCCCCAAGATCTGATCCTTGGGCGCGTCCTCCACTAGCGCGAGTCGATTCGCCAAGATCCCGACCAACGTCACTGGAAACGCAACCAGGGCGCCCCAAACCATCATCCGGGACACCGTGAGCGAGCGCGTTAGCTCGAAGCGGATCACATCGAAAACGAGCATTCCGTTCATCGCGCTTCTCCCCGGTGATGCTGGAGCAGTGAATCCAAGACCGCCGTGAGTTCGCCGGTTTCCGCCTGTAGCCGATCGATCCTCAAACCGTCGGACGCGATCCAACCGGCCAGTTGTCGATAAAGCTCTTGAGGATCAAGCAACGCCAACGTCAACTGATTGCCCTGCTTGTTGAGTGAGATCGAATCCACCCAATCCAAACCGATCAATCGCGACGCCAACCGCGTGACGTCTTCCCCGTGCAGCGTCACCTCCCGCGGCGTGTCCGCAAGAATCATGTCGATTTCAGCCGCTGTACCCGAAGCCAACAAGCGGCCTCCGTGAATCAGCATGAACGAACTGGTGATCGCCTCGATTTCATGAAGAACGTGACTCGCAAACAGCAAGCTACGGCCTTCCTCGGCGTATTGCACCAGCATCTCGGTCATCTGGTAGCGTCCGACGGGATCGAGGCCGTTGTACGGCTCATCCAAAATCAGCAGATCCGGGTCATGGGCGATCGCTTGGGCAATCTTCGTGCGCTGACGCATCCCCAGCGAATAACTCCCCATCGGTCGGTGCATTCGATCCGTCATGTCGACGCGATCCAGCGCGGTGTGGGCACGCTCACGACTCTCGGCAAGAGAAAAACCATGCAGCCGAACTTGATACTGGACCCATTCGGAGGCCGAGACGTTGGGATACAAAACGTCGCTCGCGGGACAGAGCCCGATACGCCTCAGCATGTCCCTTTGATGCCAGGGGTCCTCCCCGAAAACCCGCACGCTGCCGAGCGTGGGACGCAATTGTCCCGTCAACAAATTGATCAGCGTTGTTTTGCCGCTCCCGTTGGGGCCGACAAGTCCATACGCTCCTGCGGCCAGTTTGACATTGAGGTCATTGACCCCAATCACCTTGCCATACAGCCGTGAGACCCTTTTTAGTTCAATCATGCGTCATACGCTCAGGCGTTTCACGATTCGTCGTCGGGTCCACCACAAACAGATCACCGTGACAACGACCAACAAGGTGAGAAACGGCGTCACGCTCGCCGGCGTTGTATCGAGATCAAATACCCATGCTTGGACTTTGCCCAGCGTGTCGTAGGGTGACAGCCCCCGGTAAGCATCGAGATCGAATTCGGGCCATGGAGGTTGCTCCGGTGGTGGCCCGAAATCACCCTCCATGAACGCTTCTTCAAATTCCGCCTCGAACTCACCCGGCATCGGCGGCTCCGGCCGAACGTCACGCATCGAACCGCGCGGCGGCTCGAAGGTCGTCCAGGTCAGAATGCGATACGCGACAATCCCCATGATCCACGTCGCGAACCAACTAAAGGTCGTGTACCGGCTCTCCGACGACATCGACGAATAGCACAACGCCACCGCCGTCGTCGGAAGCAACAAGACGGCCGAGGCCGCAAGTATCCGCAGCGGAATGTCCCACGTTTGAGCCAAGACGGAGAGTTCTGGTGATAAAAGCACCCCCATCAAGTAGACGACCATCGCCGGGATGGTCGATATCATGGCGAGGTAAAACCACACGACCGCAGACTTCCCGAGTAGATACTCGCTCGGCGTCAGTGGCCTGGAGAAGTACATCAAATACGCTTTGCTTCGCAGGTCATACGAAATCATCATCGGCGCGATCAAGCCGACGAGCATCACCATTGCGATCGCTTGCGGATAGCGAAAGAACGTCAAAATCATCAACGACCAAACCTGATGGCGAGCCGCCTCCGGGTCGTTCACCACTTCCATCGCGAGTTCGGGTTGGCTGATCGGTGGACTCGCCAACAGACCGACCAAGGACTCCGGGTCGTTGATGCTGAATTCGAACGCGAAGATAAAAAAAGCGGGGAAGATGATCGGCAGCCATGCGAACATCAACAGAAAACGCATCAGCTTTCGCTGCCAGACCAGCGAGATGCCTGCCCGCGCGAGTATCCACGGACGCAGCCACTTCGGCACTCGCTGTTCATCCCAGCCACGATATCCGAGATTGTGAACCGGCACGTTAGGACCCCGTCATCTCGTGAGAAGCGACACTGCTCTCTTCAGCACCTGCGGCCTCGAAAAACACCTGCTCGAGAGAGTTCACAGCCGGTTCGAGGTTGCGGATCGCAGTCTCTGTTTCCGCCGCCCAACTCCACAATCGATCCACCTCCGACGACGAAATCCCCTCCACCCGCAAGCCACCGTCGCGAGTCGGTGTGACAACGAGCCCTTCACGCCGCAGTCGCTCCACCAGACGCTCCTGACTTCCATGAACGGAAACATGCATGGTCGGCGAGGCGGGCCGACTCAAGTTCTCGAGCGAATCGGTCAAACGAACGCGTCCCCCGACCAACATCACCACGTCGTCACAGATCGTTCGCACATCATGCAGAATGTGCGTCGACAACATGATCGTTTTGCCGTGGTCGACGGCGAGTGTGCGAATCCGACTGAGCATCGACTTCCGTTGATCCGGATCCAGCCCCGTCGTCGGTTCATCGAGGATCAGCAACTGTGGATCGTGCACGAGAGCTTGCGCGAACTTCAGCTTTTGCCGCATCCCGGTCGAATAGCCTTCGACCTGTCGGTAACGCTCTTCGCCGATGTCACAGAAATCCATGATCTCATGACTGCGACGGAGTCCCTCGGTGCCCGGAAGCCCGGACAATCTGGCCATCAACGTCACCGAATCAATGCCGGACAACCCCGCGATATAGCAGTCATCTTCCGGCAAGTAGCCAACGTTGTCGCGGATCGAGCGGACACCCTGAGGCCAAGGATTACCAAGCACAGTGCCACTGCCACCCTGGGCGCGGACCAAACCGAGCAATGCCTTGATCAGCGTGCTCTTGCCGGAGCCATTGGGGCCGAGAAGCCCTGTGACACCGTGCCGCACGGTCAGAGCGACGTCCTCCAGTGCGATGATCCTTCCGTAGCGTTTCTGAACGCCAGCAATTTCAATGATCGAATTCAGCGGTGCGTCTCCAGGCGTCTTCGCCCCAGCGTCGGGCGTTTCCCACATAGTACACCGATGAAACGCGATCGGTTCAATGGTGTTGCAGTGGGTTCGAAAACACCGCGCACTTCTTGGCAACGATTGCGAGATTTCCTGAACTCACTGCGGTGACGGATTCAACCTCAGGAGTATCTGACGCGTACAGAGGCAGCGTTAAGCAACCGTGAATTCGATCAAATACCGAAGCTTGCTCTGCTTCGTGTTGTAAACGATGAATTCGTTATTTTGCAGGCCCGCCTTGCCGGCCTTGCCGTAGACGCTGTGTGTTCCCTTCGGCGGTTTCGTAAAACCTTTCCAAGTCGGTGCGACATGAGGTGTTCCCAAGACGACATCCGCCGCGAACATAAAGGCGTCGCGACCTCGAACCGCGCCCGATCCACCCGACCAATACGAGTTCTGCATGCTCGTGTAGCCCGCGGACTTTTTCCAGTCATCAGCAAAGTACAAACCGGGGCCGAACATCGCTCCGGTGATCACCACGCCGACCAGGTTCTTCGGCAATCGCAAGGACTCGCGCAAAATACCACTGACGTTGACCGACCGAGTGCCATGAAACAGCAATGCGGTGTTGGCCTTCTTGTACTGCGTCTGCTCGCTCTTGCTGAGGTCTTCCCGCTTGGCGGGCTGGTAGTTCGGTTTCTCCTTCGTCTTGGGCTTGTCGGCGAGAATCCGTTGGTGCGCATCGTTGATCAAGTCCTTGTCGGCATTGCGTTCAAGCTTCCACAGATTCTTGATCGTCATCTTCTTGATGTAAGCGTGGCGATTCCCAGTCGCTTGAGGCCACCATTGGTAAAGGAACTTCCCGAGTTCCGACGTCGGCGAAACCCACTCCATCGAGAGATTCA
>JBCBOT010000174.1:0-16166 GCA_039821165.1 Planctomycetota bacterium
GTTCTACATCGGACAGTCGCCGGACGGTAGTTTCCACCCGATTTACAACGATGAGCATCTCGGCCGCTATGCGCATCTTTGGCAAGCAGCTGCGAGCCTCGCGACCAACACCACGTTCTCGGTGCTTCACAAAGAAACATTCGATCTGCTTGATACATCCACACTCGGTATTCCAGAAGATCCTTCGGAATGGGAGCGGATCCACTGACACAGCTTCTCGGCGTCTGATATCGGGAGTGCAAGGTACACGGTCGTTCCGTCTTCAAGGTCAAACCCCAAGCCGATGAAACCCTCCGTTTCCGGGGTGACGTTTCGCAACGTGGCATCTTTGTAGCAAGGCGGCAGACGTCTCATTTTGCGTGCTCCAAGATTGTGAGCTGGATCTCATTGATATTGACAACTCTGGTGACTCGATACTTCGATCGGTCCAGTATCAAGTTCAGGGCATCGACGATGTCCTGCGTCCATTTTTGGCCCATCGAATCATTCACCCTGCAGCGCAAATTCGGTCGTTTCCTCGCCCTGAATCCGTCGCAAGGCAGCGCGCGTTGCGTCGTACTTTTCTGGTGTCATCGATTCCATGCCGTGTACGGACTCGAATAGTGAATCGACAATTTGGACCAACTCACGAACATCCGCGGAGTCGGTCGGCTTCGCCTTGGATGGCGTCTTCCGTTTGATACTGAGCGTGACTCCCGCCTCTTCGCAGCACTCACGAACGGCATGCGGCGAAATCGCTGGGAACTCGTCGGCCGCTTGAAGTAGTTTCGTCGCTTCGGCGATCGTCTTTCCCTCGAGCGAGGATTTCAATTCGACGACCTTCAAGATCAGTCGCAACGAATCACGGCGTTTCATCTTTGCGCCCTTGGCGTTGGTGGTCGTTGACATGGGGTTCACTCCTTTTGAAAGAAACAGGAAACGGACGCCGACTAGCGCGGCATCTCCAAAACGGATTCGGATTGATGGGCGGCGAGGATCGCGTCGACGAGCTTGTCTTTCGCGGTGATGCCCCAAGACTTCGCACGCTCGCGGAGTTGCCGATCGTTGTGCTTTTTGAGCCACGCGACGAACAACTCCCGCGCCGGCCCCTCGTCGGCCGTCATGTCCCAACACGTCTCGCGATCCAGGCCGCAACGAAACGCGAAGTGTTGCCAGAGGGGATCGAATTGCGGATCCGAGAGCACAAACCGAGCGGGGACGCCGTCGGCCAGAACGCCCATCTCATCGGCGTTCGCAATGGCCGATGATGGATAACAGAGCGTGACGAACAATTGGTCCGCGAAGTCGGCCGCCCCGAAGTCTTGAACGATCTTGATTTGGTCGACGGCTGGCAAATCACCGTCTGCCTCGACAATATGCGCGGATGATCCGATCGCTGTTTGCAACCACTTGGCCGCTTGACTGCCCAGATGGGCGAGCAACACCGGCGTCGACTCCGTCAACACGTTCGGGGTCGATTCCGGCCGGTTCATCGCGAGGCAACATCGCAATAACAGAACGAACCACCGATCAGTTTCGATGGCGAGTTGTTTGTCGGCGAGCTTCTTGGAGTCGTCGGACTCGGCCGGCTTGGTTGGTTTGGCGGGTGTTTCGCTCTTGGCGATCGTTTTCAACGCTTGCCGCTGCAGCCGATCCCAGAGGACGACGTTTTGCGCGGCCGGAATTTCTCGCTTTCCGGTACCGACGGGAACGTTGACGATCTGCAATCGCTTTTCGAGCTTGTCGTCGATCTCGAATCGTCGCGGATGGTCGCCCGTCGCTTCGGACTGGCAAAACTTCGTTTTCTTGTCACAGGGCCGCGTATGCCTTAGGTAGGTGTTCGAAACGCTCGCCGGTGTCCAATTCCACTGCATGTGTTCGTTGCCGGTGATCTCGGCGGCGATACGATCCGACGCGAGTTCGGCAGCCGCGAACGGAACGAACATCCGGGCATAGCGAATCGGCAACACGTTGCGGGCCACCAAATCACGAAGCGACGCCGGCAACGTGAGAAGCTGCAATTGCTGGCGAGCGTTCTTGGGACTCATCCCGAACATTTCCGCCGCTTCGTCGTGATCGACACCGCTCGCGATCGTCGTTTGCAACAGCTCCGCACGGGCGATCGGGTCCAGGTCGAGCCGAATGTTCGACAGGATCAAATCCCGCAGCGCCGACGCGTCGTCATCCGCCGCGACTTCGGCGCGAAACTTCACGCCGAGATACTTGCAACACGTCGCCCGTCGGTGTCCGGCGAGCAATTCCCACTTGTCGCCGACGCGTCGCACCTTGCCCGGTTCACGCTGGCCGTATTGCTCGATCAGGGGCAGCAAGTCCGAACACGTTTCAACATCCGACCGTTTCGGATCATTCGCCGGATGCGCGATCAACTCCGAAACGTCGATCTCGATCACGTCCCCAACGGCGGGGAGGGTTTCGGTAGTGGTCATTGTTGTGCCTCGTTTGCGTCCATGAATGCTTTGATCTGGTTTCCGAGATCGTTCGTGTACTCCCGCCCAGCGTTCGCCCCCGCGTCGAACATCTCTTTCACAATGCCCCAGAGCTTGCCGATGTGGAAAACGGGATAGAGAACGCTGAAAATCAAACAGCGACAAAAGCCGGGGTGGCGTACGTTGGTCATTGCTGGTCCTCATCAAACAAACTGGGTTGTCGGTCTTGCAGTTCCGCGACGGCTTGGTCGACGCGTCGCTCGAGTTCCTTGCTTCGCGACAGCACCGAGCCGTCACGCGTTCGGAAATACTCTTTTTGGGCCGTTCGCATTTGGTGAACCAATGCGATGAAATCGTCGTTCGTCATGCGATCGCCTCGATTTGGTCGAGAAGTTCGTTGCGCCGATCGTTTGCCGGCTTGGCTGGTTGAAAGTTGCCGGGCTTGCGTTTCCGCGTCGGCGTTGGTGCGGGTGCCGCTGGCCACTCGCTCGCCGGCATCGCGAGCAGTTCGGCGACTTGCGGCGAATCGCGGTGGATGACTTCGCCGACATGCAATCGCCGAGCGTGCTTGACCGCATCGAGGATCCTCGACTCGCGGATTTGCTCGGGATCGGGAGTCGTCGGGACCGGAGCCGATCCGGGCGGGCGAACGTCGCCGGTCATCCACTGGTAGAGCTTGCCCGGTTGATGCTCGTCGGCGCACTCGAGTTCGCGAGCTTGCTTCCATCGACGACGGATCGCATCGACGGTCCACCCATGTCGACGCGCCGCGTCGACCGCCTCGGCTGCCTTGGTCATTCCCCAAGATTTCAACTCCACCACCACCGCCTCGAACGGGTCCGGTTCCGTAGGGGTGGTGGTAGGGTTTTCTTCTAGGGAAGAAGGATGCGCAAATTTGCGCATAATCGAGGCGTTATTAGGTGCAGATTTGCACTCAATCGGGGCCTGATTGGGTGCAGATTTGCGCTCAATCGGTGGCTCATTAGGTGCAGATTTGCGCGTAATGGAAGCCTGATTAGGTGCAGAATTGCACGTAATAATTTCGTCTGGGAACTTGGTTTGATAGACGCCGGGCGACCGGGTGCCGCGCCGTTCGTAGACCAACCAGCCGGCTTCAACAGCTCGCCGACGCGCCGCCGAGAGAGCTCGCGGAGTGAATCCAAGAGCATCGGTGAACGTCGAGTTCCAGATCTCAATCGGGCCTTTGTATCGCAAGTCATCTTCCATTCCGACGATGAGCGCGATGAGCGCATAAACATCGCGACCAAGTGTCGAACCGACACGCTGTCGGCCCAACTCGGAAAGCACCTTGCACGCATAGAACGGTGGCCGTTCTTTCACATCGCCACCCCATGCCGGATCGCGAATTCAACCAACGCGCAGTGCGTGATTCGAACCGCTTTGCTGTTGGCGGCCGTGGCGCGGCGTTTCCATCGCGGCAACGGATAGAACGTTGCGTCGAGATAGTGGGTCGCGATGGCCGTTTTGATATCGGCCTCAGTCCGACGCGTCGCCGTCGCCGCCTGCGCGATCGTGTAAACCTCCATGACCACTGTCGGAGTCCCCCAGGTGAAGAGCCAGAATGTCGGCGCGTTGCTCGGCCGAAAGATTGGGAAGCTGCCCGATTTTGGACTTCGCAAACGCGATCAATTCGGGCGGTTGGTATTTCGGCGTGACCAGACACGCCATCAAAGCCGGCATCACGAGAGCGGTCGGGATCCTGATTTCGACTTCGCAATCACGGCACGCCATTTCGGCCGCGTCGATCGCCGATTGGGCTCTGAGCTCAATCGCAGATGCCTCCGGCCCATCCTCTTGAAAGTGTGAAACGATCAAGTCGAGTGAATTCAGTACCGGATCGCTGACCACCTCGAGGTGTCCGGGAAACGTTTCCTCGTTACCGTTGCCGGGATACGTCACCGTCAATTGATCCGGCCCCGACACATCGATCACGAAGTGCGCGGCCTTCATGCGACGAGCTCCGGGAACTCGGGCTGGTATGGTTCCCAGGTCAAACCCGGCGCCATTTCATCGAGCCGTTGCGGGTGAGATCCCGGAACCGGCTTTCCGGTTTCAGTGCAAAGTTGGACGCCGTAACAATCCGTTTCGGGATCGTGAAAGACCATCATCAGATGAGGCTTCCGCCGTTCCGAGACGCGATACAACGAGCCCGGTTGGATCGAAGCGCCCCGCGTGTCTTTGGGGATTTCGCGGATCATGCAAGAGTCCTCTCAGAGTCAAGAAAAAGGCGGCGTAAACGATTACCAGCCGCGCGGCGGTGTCCTAGCTGAACGACTCGTTCGATTGAGAACGCAAGAGCTCCGCAAGCATTCCAACGAGGCACACGCCCCAAAACGCCAGCACGTACCAGCAAGGCATCGGGACCGACGTAAGCTCCAAAAGCAGGTGCAGAATCAAGCCAACGGGCACGGCGGCGACCATCACGTAGAACATCACGGACACCCCTTCGGAGTCAGGCTGCGAATCCGGTTTGACAGCGAATCGGCTTGTTTCGTCATCGCCAACAACTCGAATCGGGCATCCACTTCCGAGTCGCCTTCAACGAAGTCGCCGGAGTCGATGTACCACTGAAGTGATGCGATCTCTTGCAGGACGCGTCTGAGCTTTCCGGCCAGGAAGGCCGCGAAAAGAACCGGGTTTTTCTTTGTGTCAGTCATCACTCATTCCCGTTGGAGTCTGGCAGCGACGCGCCGCCGTGGTTTGGTTCGAAGTTCGTGATCCACAATTCGCCAACATTCGTGTTGGCCTGCGTCCGGCTACTCGCTTCGATGATGTGCCAGCGATCGGCTGGATAGAGTTCGCGAATCAGCGGGTGATCGCCGTTGCGAATCAAAACGCGGTGCTCTTCGAACTCGGAAACGATCGCCGCCATGTCGCGGTGATCTCGCTCCGTGAACTTGTGCTCGTACCGGTCGCCTGCCTTTGGCCAAGGGCTATCCCAGTAAGAGCCGCAATCCGGTTGATCTTTGAGCTTGCCGGCGAACTCGCGGAAATCGAGGCACTGGAATTCGCAGCGTTCGAAGTGCGTCGCCCATGTTTTCAGGTCTGCGGACGCCGCCTTGATTCGGCTGGCATTCGTTCCGCCGTTGGCTGTCCATCGAACGGACGGCAACTTGATGCCGTCATCCGTTCCGCCCTTGCCCTTGCGACCGAGCCAGCAGACTGCCCAGTACGCCCACGCCCGGTCAACGGTCAAACCCGTCTCCAAAACGGTCCATGCCCGCTCAAGTTCCTCTGGGTGGCTTAGGGTTCGTTCGCATAAGGCGAAGAGGTCCCGTTGCGATTTCTCGCCGTGAACGCCCGATGCAACGCGATAGAAGTTGATCGCATCGGACTGGAGGTCATTGCAAACGATCGCCCTCGCCGTCAGATGCGGGATGATCGACGCGCCGCCGGTGAACGGAATCGCAACGTGCTTGCAACCATTCAGCAATTCGGCCAACTGCGGCGCGACCGACGCGTCGCTACCGAACCAAGAAAGACAAGACTTCGTTTTGAGAGCCACTTTCCCACCCAACAAAAAACCCGGTTGGTTCACGGCTCACTGTGAACCAACCGGGCGAGGGACCGCGTCGAATACGACGCCGGTGAACCGTCTATGTGGTTGATGTGTGAGCCATCGACGGCGGAAGGGTAGCGGCGATTTCCGGTTGTTCAACGAAGCGCAGACGCCTCAAAAGGCCCTGCTTAGTCGGACTGTAGTCGGGATGTAGTCGGAACTCAGTCGGGCGTTATGCGGAGAACTTTGAAAACTTTTTTGGATTGCCATGCGGCATTTACTGAGCGAGCGATGGAACGGTCACTCAAAATGACGTTTCCCACCAAAATCCCACCACTCGGCCAAAACTCGACACGTCACGAGCGTTTTTGGTTTTAGCCCGGAGCTAAATAGTCGGGGTTTATTCGGGGGTTAGTCGGCCTCTGTCTGGCTCGTCAGACTTTTAATCGAATGGTCCTGGGTTCAAGTCCCAGCACTCTCATTCTTTGACGCGGCCACGCTATCTTCGTGAGCCGCTGTAGCGGCTCGAGACCTTGCAGCCGAATACCTGGATCGTCGTTTTGGGTTTCTGTGGCGATTCACCCGGGTTGTTGGAAGCGACCTCGTTTCAGGTTCATCGCAACGGCCCGCGCGGTTGCGTTGGCTCCGAGACGCTCTTGAGTTTCGTTCCCGTCGAGGGGCTCTTCTCACCGAGGGCAGCGTCATGTGCGGCCGATTAGCATCACGGCGACTCCGGACTAGGTTTGTTGCATGCCTCGCAACCCTCCAGGCACTTTCGATCCAGAGCGAGAAGCTCGCGCCCGCATCCACTGTGGAATCGGCTGTGGGTGCCTTTTGATCTTGCTGGTTGTCGTCGTGCTGTTTATCGCCAGCGTTGCCGTCACTCTGTTTTCGCTTGCAACCGAACGCCCCAATTGAGCTCTGGTGAGGGAGTTCGCGGATCGGTGAAAATGGAGGCCAATGCGCGTTCGCTCTTCGCATCGTTTGACGCCTTTCGTTCTGGAGTGGTTTGGCTTCGCGTCCGCTTTCCAAGCGTTGATGCGGGGCGTCGGGATCTTTAGCCGGGAGGCGATTTCAGATGAACGAGACGTTGCCTCGAACGGTTGTGGACGTTGATTACGCGGTGGATGAGGAAACCGTAGCTCATCCTGCGAGGGATTCGCTGAAGGTCAGTCGCTTTGATTCGGTGACTTCGGCAATCTTGGCGCTGATGATGTTTCTCGCAGCGTTTGTGTTCATGATGTTTGTGACCTGGTTACTCAGCGGCGAGCCGAGCCGGCTGGTTCAGCAAATGCCGATTGCGGACAAGGCGGGGCCTACTCCGGCCAAAGGACCAGTGCTCGAGTTTGAAGAACCGAGTGCCGACGAGATCGAGGAGTTGGTGGAGCACTCGATCGAGGACACGATCCACGCCGTGAGCGATGCCGTCAGCACGGTCGCGGCGACGGAAGCCCACGATTCGACGGGGGAATCAGATCGCCAAGCGGGATCGACTGGCGGGGATGATTCGCCGGTTCCCGCATGGCATGGCGAGGAAAGCGTGGTGCCGAGATGGGAGCGTTGGGAATTGAAATTCAATGCGCGCGGCAAGGATGAATACGCCAGGCAACTCGATTTTCATGGGATTGAGCTGGCGGCAATTGGCGGAGGCGGCCCCAGCGTGATCGAGATCGCTTCGAGTCTGTCTTCCAATCCACAACGCAAAGTTAACGATCGGCCCGAAACCGAAAAGCGACTCTATTTTTCTTGGCGAGTGTATACACCGCTCATTCAGTTCGACCGGCAGCTTCTGAGTGCGGCGGGGATTTCATGGAAAGGGCGAAACGTCGTCCGATTTGTCTCACCGAAGCTTGAAAAAGAACTCGCGATTCTTGAGTATGAACACTGCCAGCGGAACGGAAAGGCATTTCCCGGTTCCATCGCCAAGACGCTTTTTGAAAGTCAGCGAACCGAGAGCGGTTTCGAATTCAAAGTGATCCGCCAACGCTATCGATGATCACGCGTGGACTCAGTATTTTCAGGCGTGGATCTCCTCGAGCGGGTCCGCAGCCATGCGACCCAGCCCTTACTCTCGGAGCTTCCCACGTGGAGGTGTGATTAAGAGAGTTTCCGGGTTTTCAGTGACACCGCTGATCAGCGCTGTGCGGCGAGGGGTTTCACGCGAAGGCGCAAGGACGCGAAGTTTCGAGAGCCAGAGAGTGACCTGGGGATTACTTCGTTGCGGTGTAGGCGTAGCGGTTGCAGGCGTCGGGGTTTAGCAAGCCGACCGTGTTCCATGGTTGCAGTAGCTGGGCGACTTCGCGCAGCACGCGGGTGTTGGAGTGTGGCGATGCCAGCAGAACGCTGACGTCAACGAGGGCTTGTCGAAACGCGGCGTCATCGGCGAGCCAAAGCGTAGAAGGCATTTCACCCGCCCCCATTCGTTCCTCGCTGTGAATCGCAGCGGCGAAGTAGACCATGCAGGCCGCGGTAAAGCGTTCGAAGGAAGCCGTGTGTCGATATGCCATCGCAACAAGGTGATCCAACAACAGCGCTTCACGCAACAAGGACTTGCGATAATTGGCGACTGCTGAAAAACCCCTATTCTCGAGCAAGATCTCGGCAACGCGCTGGACTCCGACCAGAGCGTGAGCGATGCCTGTGCTGTGCAGCGGGTCCAGCGTGAAAGCGGTCGTGGGCAGCATCCAGCAGGTCTTGCTCAGGATCGGATCGCAAAGCTGTTGGATTCGAGGAATGGATGTCACTCCCGCATCGGGGGCGACCAGACTGGCTTGACGCATCACCGAGTGCAGCAGCGGATAGTTACTGAAGAGGGTCAGCAGGTCAACGTCCGTTGGGTGGCGAATGTCCCAAGACGCCGTGGTCACGCCGACACTGGTGACACCATTGTTCATTCGCAACATCCAGACCCAGCCGTGATCGATCAGGTGGTGTTGGGCGGCGTCATCGGCGTCGAATGGTTCGTGACCTCGTCGGTCGGAGTATCGCTCGTCGAATGCGTCGGAAAACGATCCAACATTCTCGAAGTGTGCGAACGAGGACCGTGTCTTTGTTTGCAGTCGATGGGTGAGATCAACACGTCGTCTCATCCGGCGCAAGAATTGGCCGCGTCCCGACGCATCGATCACGACGTCCGCCACGAGTGCCTCGTCGTTGCTGAGCCAGAGTCGGTTCGGCGCGTCACACTCGAGCCCGGTCACGCGTGAACCTTCCATCGGAACGGCGCCGGCATCGACCGCGGATCGAAAAAGAAAGGCATCGACATCACTACGTAGCCAGTGCGTGTCGCTACGATCGTCGGTCGGACTGGCCGCAACGAGTAAGCTTCTTTCACCAAGGTGCGATTCGTCTGTACCAGACCGATGATCAAAGTAGCTGAAGCCACGCTTCTTTCCGCAAACGAGATCCGGGAAATCACGTTGCCACGAACCGTAGCTGGAGAGTGAGACGAGTTCGGAAATGCCGTACCGCTCGCCGAGCTTGGCCAGGATTCGGTCCGCGATCGGCGTCGAGGATTCGCCGATTGCAAATCGAGGGTGACGTGATGAGTCGATGATCGCGACGCGTCGACCTTGTTTCGCCAGAATCCAAGCCAGGATCGATCCCGAGAATCCCGAACCGATGATCGCAACGTCGTACCCGCTCGTCGTCATAGATGAGAAGCGTCCTGTGCGAGAATAGCGCGTTCGAGCCTGCGGAGATGATCACTCTGTTCAGGCGGAAGATCGTCCTGTTCGAAACCCCACAGGTCAACCGAAACACAAGCCATGGTGGCAACGTCGGCGAGCGATTCGGCGAACAGATCTGACAGTACCGCGAGTCCGATTTCGGGCAACGAGTTCGCGGCACCGTTCCAGCCGTGGCCGGCTCGCGCGGGGATCAAGCTAATGTGTCGAGCTCCCATATATGCTGCGTGACGAACCGATAGTCTAGCCCAACGAACGGCCTCGGCGGTGGTCGATTCGGGGACTCCAACGATAAGGAAAACTCGAAGGTCGATGTCCCATGATTTCAGGCATTTTGCGTAGCGATCAAAATCATCCCGGGTCATCTGTTTTTGCAAACGCGCGAGCCATCGTGGCTGCACGGTTTCCAGTCCGACCGCGATCTCCAGTCTTCCAGGAAGCAGATCGCGGAAAGATTCATGTCGTGAGCGACCGAACCGAGGGTGGTTTTCGATGATGATTCGTTCGAAGCCCTCGCAGCACTCGGCGATCGCGTCGTATTCATCGGGCGGAATGCTTTTGGGGTCGAAAAAATTGCCGCTGTTGTAAAGCTTGATCCAGTCGGCCGGCGGCAAACGTTCGAGGGCACCGCGGATTTGCCGTTCGAGATGTCCGGGCGGGGTAGGATGCGAGAGCGTGTTGAGGTGCAGGTCGCACATCGCGCAACCGACCGGGCAGCGGCTGACGGTCAGAAACAGCGTTGAGACCTCCGCGATCGACTTCCGGCCGGGTATGTTTGCTGCCGGTTCGCGTTCGTGAAGAAAGTGGTACGCGCGAGTCGGGTCCAAGTTCAAATTTTGAGTCCCAATCAAATGATCGACTGCACTGGATGCGGGCATGCAATTCATACGCGAACGGAAGAATGCCCATGGTGCGGGCAGATTCGGACGCCACCGCCCGCGGATCCGTCACGCCGACGATGGACGCTCGGCGCGTTGATCATGGTGACGACGTTGATCGCGATTCTACTCGGGTTGAGCCGGTTGCAGCAGGACCAGCGGGAAGTGCCTCGGGAATAACTGGCGATCGCGAGCGGCGGTTGTAGAATTGTCGCCATGTCAGACTCATTGCCACCGAACCAGCAGCTTATTCGGACCGAACGTTGGCCGGTCGTGGGCGAAAAGCAACCTCGTATCGATGACTCGCCTTGGCAATTGTTCATCGATGGCTGTGTCGCTCAACCAAAGTCATTGACGTTAGAAGCACTCCAAGAGTTTCCGCAAACCAGGTTGAAGTTGGATGTGCACTGCGTCACGCGGTGGTCAAAACTTCAAATGGAATTTACGGGCATCCTGTTGTCGGATTTGATTGGCGACTCGGACACACCGCTTTGGACGAGCGATGCCCAGTTTGTTTCGTTCGTATCTCGCAGCGAACGACGCCACTCCACGTCGTTGCCACTGCGGGAGGTGCTCGGTTTAGCACCACTCGTGGCGTTTCGCGCAGAAGGTGAATTACTACCCACGGAACATGGCGGACCCATGCGGATGGTCGTGCCGGGAAAGTACTTTTACAAGAGTGTGAAATGGCTCGAGCGGATCGAGTTTTTGCGCGAAGATCGACTCGGTTACTGGGAGTCAGACGCGGGCTATCACAACGGTGCCGACCCTTGGAAAGAGCAACGATACCTTGCCGTGAATCTGTCCAAGCAGGAGGCGTTCAAGCTGATCGAAGCACGTGACTTCACGGGCCGCGACCTTCGAGGGCTTTCCGCCGCGGATCGTGACTTGGCGGGTTTGAAAGCCTCGGGAGCGTTGCTTCGTGATTCGGACTTTCGGGATGCCACGCTGAGAGAGGCTGATTTTCAAGGAGCGAATTTGTCCAATGCGCATTTTCAGTCGGCGGACCTTCGCGGAGCGAGTTTTCGCGACGCGGATGTCGAAGGGGCAGACTTCAGTTTTGCGGACTTGCGCGGCGTCGACTTCACCGGGGCATCGTTGTTCGGCACAAGTTTCTGCAAGGTTTCCGTTGACGGCGAAGTTTCAGACCGGGCCCAATTCGATGCGGACACTCGATGGAGTACGGAATCGCTCGGCGCGCTCGTCGACGAGCAACGAGAGTTTGTGTTGCTCTCGTTGGACGGTGAAACGCGCTAACGAGCGTTGTGAGCGGAGCATCGCGGTTCCGTCACGACCGGTACAGACCGTCGGGACTGCCTCGTCTTTCCGAAGCACGCGATCGTGTGACTCAACCGATTGAGGTGGATGCTCCGATTCACTTTACAGGCGCGTTCATCTGCGAATGTTGGCCGCTCGTCATTGAAGAAGACGGGCGAGCGGCGCTAGTCGCCAGTCCGCTAACGCGGAAGATCACCAACCAATTTTGGAGCTTGATATCATGCGACGATCTCTTTGCATCGCCCTGGGCATCATGGCGATCATTATTGGCGTCGAGGCGTTGTTCATCGACAGTGCAAACATCTATGTCGAACGCGGGTCGACACCGATTCACATCATCGATCCGACTTCGGTACCGAATCAGCGCATCTACACATGGTCACCCGAAGAGTGGTTCCCATGGATCATCCTTGCCGGAGGCGCTCTGACCGTGATTTACACGTTCACGTTGCCTCGTCGCATCCGCGCATCGTTTGTCGATTGATCGTCGCTACAATGGGATCGCTTTGAACGACTTCGACGTCCTTCCCCGGCGGTAGATTCGACACGCTAGAATACGCCGCTCTGGTTGATTCATCATTCGATGGGATAGAAACGGATGCGTGCGGGAATTGTCGGCGTCGGATTCATGGGCTGGATTCACTATCTGGCTTATCAGCGAAGCCAAAAGGCGGAGTTGGCCGCATTTTGCAGTCGTGATGCGGGAAAGCGTGGTGGCGATTGGACGGGAATCCAGGGCAACTTTGGTCCTCCGGGTGAACAAATCGACGTTTCGAACCTCGGCGTCTATGAGTCACTCGATGCGATGCTTGAAGACGACACGATCGATTTGATCGATGTCTGTTTGCCGCCGAGTTTGCATGTCGAAGCGATCGAGAAATCGCTGGCTTCGGGCAAGAAAGTGCTTTGTGAAAAACCGCTCGCGTTGACGTCGGCGGATGCCGAGCGGTTGGCGGAACTAGGCGGCGATCGGTTGATGGTGGCGCACGTGTTGCCGTTCATGCCCGAGTTCGGCTTGTTGGTCGATGCAAAAGAAGATGGCCGCTGGGGCAAACCGATTGCGGGACGTTTCAAGCGAACGATCGGGCCTCCGGATTGGATTCCGGACTTTTACGATTCGACGACCGTCGGCGGACCGTTAATCGATTTACACGTCCACGATGCGCATCTCATTCGCTTATTGTTCGGCATGCCGATGTCCGTCGAGAGTCGTTCGATCAAAAAGGGCGAGATGCCACGGTTCTACGAAACGTTGTTTCGATTTCCCGAAGAATATCCCGTCACGGCAGGCGGCGGTGTGATCGAGTCTCCGGCACGTGGATTTACACACGGCTACGAGGTTTCGTTTGAGAGGGCGACGGTGCAATTCGAGTTTGCGGCGTATTCAGATGAAACGACGGCACTGATTCCGCTTGTGATCCTGCACAACGACGGGACGATCGAACGTCCTGAACTCGGCGATGGAGACCCCGTGACCAGTTTTGTTCATGAAATCGATGCTGCGGCAGATTCGATCGCAAGCGGATCCGTAGCGCCGACGCTCAGCGCGAGGCTCGCCGCGGACGCGATCAAGCTGTGCGAATGGCAAAAAGGCTGATTCGATCAAGCCAACACGCCCTTGAGCACCTCGCCATGAACGTTCGTGAGTCGACGTTCGAGGCCGTTGTGGTAGAAGGTGAGCCGTTCGTGGTCGAGGCCCATCAAATGCAGGAGCGTCGCGTTGAAGTCGTAGACGGTGACTTTGTCGACGGCGGCTTTGAATCCGAATTCGTCGCTCTCACCGTAGCTCGTCGCGGGTTTCACACCGGCGCCGGTCAAGAAGCACGTGAACGCGCTCGGATTGTGATCGCGACCCGTGCCGTTGGATTGCAAGAACGGCATGCGTCCGAACTCGGTCGCCCAAACGACGAGTGTGTTCTCGAGCATGCCGCGCTGACGTAGGTCCGCAAGCAGTGCCGCCGTTGGCTTGTCCATGATTTCGGCCTGCATCGCGTGCGTCTTCAAAATGTTCGAATGCGAGTCCCAGTTCGTGATCCCGTTGCCGCCGGAGGGATCGCTGCCGTTGAACAATTGGACGACGCGGACGCCTTTTTCGAGCAGGCGTCGTGCCAGGATACAGTTGCGGGCGTACTGACCACGCAACTCGCTTCCGCCTTCGACCCCATAAGATTCGAGCGTCGAAGCGGTTTCACCGGAGAGGTCCATCACATCGGGGACGGAGGTTTGCATTCGCCCGGCGAGTTCGTAACTGGCGATCCGACCGGCGAGATTGGCATCGCCAGGAAACTGTTCGAGATGTCGCGCGTTGAGTCGTTTGAGCAGATCGACGGTTCGTCGGTCGGCGTCGGGCGACAATGATCCTGGTCGGTTGAGGTTGTTGGGCGGATTCTTGGCGTTGAAATCGGTACCCTGAATGCGGCCGGCAAAAAGCCGTTGCCGAAGTTGTTTTTTCCGCTTCTAGCCAAGCCGCGTGGGTCGTTGATGGCAACGAACGCAGGCAACTCTTGGTTTTCGGTCCCGAGCGCGTAGGTCAACCATGAGCCGAAGGAAGGAAAGCCTTCCATCGTGAACCCGGTGTTCATGAAGTTTTCGCCCTGCGGGTGTGCGCTGGTGTCCGTGGTCAGCGAGTGGATGAAGCAGAAGTCATCGACTTGCTCGGCGAGGTTGGGGAGCAGGTCGGACACCATCTTGCCCGTTTCACCACGCGGCTTGAATTCCCAAAAGGGTTTGGCAATGTTGCCCGAGGGCCCTTCGAAGGTGACCGCCGGCAACCCTGGTGGTTTTTGCCCGTGCAGTTTCGTCAGTGCCGGTTTGTAGTCGAACGTATCGACATGGCTGACGGCGCCGGGGAGGTAGATCACCAGCACTTGTTTCGCGGGCACGTCAAAGTGTGGCTTTCGCGGTAGGTAAGGACGTGCCGGATCAATCTCGGGACGGATCGGCGATTTCCCGCTGACGGTGGCCGAGTCGCTGGCGAGCAAGCCGTCATTCTCCAACAATCCACACAGTGCCAAGCTTGCCGTGGAGAGCCCGGCGGTGGAAAGAAACCCGCGACGATCGAGAAAACGTCGGCCGAGGGGGGAGAGTTTTTCCGCGCTCATGGTGGGGGCTTTGAGCAGTGGGGAAGGTCGTTCGAATGCGTCCGTTGTATTGTAGCTCACTCGCGTGTTTTGCCGGACAGACGATTGAACGGTATCATCAGGGACCGCCGAATCGTCTCCAGTAGTCCTGGCAAGCAATGTCATTACGCTTTCGCGTGTTCGTAATCCTCTGGCTGACGTTCGCCGTTGCGAAGGCCGAAAGTGTCTTCGAATCGTCGGTCGCGCCGGTGCTGGCGTCGCGATGCCTGAGTTGCCACGGTGCCGCGCCCACGCAGGGCGATTTGTCGCTGATCCAACCTGTGGAGCTGATCGAATCTGGTTTGGTTGTTCCCGGCGACGCGTCAGCGAGTCGACTGTTCGAAGTCGTCGATGTGATCGACGGCCAGCACGAGATGCCCAAGGACGCCGCGCCGCTGAAACGCGAGGAAATCGCTGCGATTCGAAGCTGGATTGATTCGGGTGCGGCCGTGCCTGACGGTTTCACGTTGACGGCACCCGGCATCGCCGACCGGAATTGGTGGTCGCTGCGTCCGATTGCTTCGGTGGAAGTTCCGCAACAGGTCCATCCTGTCGATTGGCTCGTCGATCGTGAACTGGAAAAGCGTGGACTGAAGGCAGCGAAACAAGCGGACGCGCGGACATTGATTCGTCGTCTGACTTACGATTTAACCGGGTTGCCTCCTTCACCGGAGGAGATCGACCGGTTCGAGAAGGAGTTCGAACTGGATTCGGAAGCGACGTGGGCATCGGCGGTGGATCGATTGTTGGCCGATCCAGGGTTCGGTGAGAAATGGGGCCAGCACTGGTTGGACGTCGCGCGCTATGCGGAAACGCACGGGTATGACAAAGACAAACCACGCAACAATGCGTGGCCCTATCGCGACTACGTGATCCAAAGCTTCAACGACGACAAGCCATACGATGAATTCGTGCGGGAGCAAATCGCTGGGGACGTGGTTGGCCGCGATCCATCCGCCGGAATCGTCGCCACGGGTTTCTTGGCGGCGGGGCCCTGGGATTTGATCGGACATGTCGAAGTCGGCGAAGGCAAACTGGACGGTCGAATCGCCAAACACCTGGATCGTGACGAAATGGCGGCGGCAGTCTTCAACGTGTTTCAAAGCACGACGATCCAATGCGCGCAGTGTCATGATCACAAGTTCGACCCGATTTCGAGCCAAGACTACTATCGCGTCCATGCGGTATTCGCCGCGGTTGACCGCGCGGACCGAGTCTATGCCGGCTTGAGTCCCGAGCAAATCACAAGCAAGCGCAAT
>JBCBOT010000175.1:0-16157 GCA_039821165.1 Planctomycetota bacterium
ATCGACTCTGCATCGGAATAGTCCGGGGAGCAAAGCTCTGGTCGGTCGGGAGTAATGGCCCGGCTTCTGAAGCGTGTCGATTCGCTTGGGCGTGCGCGCAACTAATGTTGTGCAAAGGTCCAATTCCAATGAAACGGAATCACAAAACGTCGTCCGATGGGCGGCTCCGCATCATCAAGCGGTTCTTTCAAATCGCCCGGCTATTCGCTTCCGGGCGTTGCCAGTCGATGCATCTGGCCACCATCACCGAGAAGCTCAAAGAGTCGACGGGCGAAGGCTGGTCAACGCGAACGGTCCGGCGCGATCTCCAAGCCATGACCGAGATCGGGCTCGTGACTTGCGACGCCGGCAACTACGTGTGGACCGGTGACCCCATCGGCAACAACGTCTTCGGGGGAGCCATATCGGCTGCGTGAAGTTCAGCACGCTGAACAGTTTCAGATTCAACTCACAAACAATCAGAGATATGGCTAACAAACCTAAACTTCGAAAACGAACCGACTTCACCGGCGAAGAACGCGACGAGAGGCTTCGTGATTTCATCGGGCAATCGCTCGCCACCATGCACGTCAGTCGACACGCAGGCAGCCCCGTCACCGGGCTGTACGCGGCGCGGGGATGCTTCCCGATCGCGGTGTCGCTCATCCACAGGCGGACATGCGGTGACAGCCACTACGGCCGCAGCATGAACGCCCAGCTCGAGGACCTCAAGAGGCATGGCATCGTCGATGACGTTACGCACCTGAGTCTCAGAAGAGCGGCAGCATCGCTTGGCGAGTTCTCCAGCGGGCGAGACCTTCAGGACGTCATCGCTGCGTGTGAGACACTCCAAAGGCTTGAAAGGAAGAAGAGAAGACCGGCGCCCAAAGCCAAGTCGACGAAGGACAGAAGACCATGGCTGAGCTTGGCGGCATCGGTGCTTTCACTTGGACTTTGGAGGGCGTGCTGATGAGTAGTGCGAAACTTAGGAGTGCTGCGATTGACCGCAGGATGCGATCGCCCGATAGCCAAAGGGATATGTCCCCACGCGCAGCGGCACCCAGGCCTCGCGTGCAGCGGAAGCGTAGACCGCAACGGAGCAGCGCGATGTCCTGGGAAGACTTCGACTTATCGGCGGAGTACGACGACGCTGCATCGGGTAACCCGAGCGGCGCAGTCTTTTCAGGCCACTACCTTCGGATAATTCGCAGGGCGGTCTTAACGGCATTTTGGAAGCTTGAGCGACTACCGCATCGGGACTATTGCGATGCTGACATTGACGACGTGGCTCAAGAGACGATTGTTCGCCTGCTTTGGTTCTTTCGCGAGCGTGGCGTTAAGCCTGAGACTGAACGATTGAAGAAGACGAGCTACCTATTCGGGTTGGCTCGTCAGATCGCGAGGTGGCAGACGTTGAAGTTCTACCAGTATCGCGATTTCAATCGGAAGGATCGATCTGGGGAGCAAAGCCGACTCCACTTTGTCGAGCCGGAGAAACTCAGGAACACGCCTGCACCGACCGCTTCGAATGGCAGCCTATGGGGACCGTTTGAGGAGAAGGCCAGGAACCGTTTCTCTCCTGCAAAAGCCGCGGCTTTGATATCGCTGGCCTCGACTGACAGCCTAGGAGAAGCGGCGCGTAACATTGGCGTTTGCCACACAACCGTCATGAGTCATCGCAAAGAGTTTAAAGAGATCTTTGCGGGGAAGCGTCCGGGTGACCTATTCGGTGGTCTTGAGCCTCGGGTCTGTGAAGCGTGTGGTGGGCCTATCGATGGCGTCGCGAATTCCCGCCATTGTTCGAAAGACTCGTGTCGCACGAACCGTAGAAGGCTCTTCATGAAGGCCTACAACGCGAGCTACGTCCGGCCGGAGAAGCGGAAGAGCAACCAAAGCGAGCAACTCGCCTCATCCGATAGTTGAGCTGGTTGACATCAACCAGGGCGGTCCTGCGGGGCCGCCCGTGAGTTCTTCCAACGCAGGAATTTTCGCCGCTGGGGTCGGACTGTCACCCAGATGGCCGAAGGCTGCGTCACTACCTTCCATATCGCCGGAGAAGTTGCTCACCGAGCCCAGTTAGCCGGAGGTTCACAACCTTGATGGGGCCGTTGTAGTTCGCTTCCTCGCTCCCCGAAATGGTGCCCAGCCGCAAACACGCCCGAACAAATTCAATCACCTGAATCTTGTTCATAACTGAATTATCGTTACTAGTAATTTCGTGGCCGTTTTCGCAGGGGCGTACGTTTCGAATGTCGCAAAGCAAGTCGAGCTTTGCCTTGACAAGGGGATCGTTTGGGTCGAGCAAATTCATGTGGTTTCCTTTTGGTTCAGGAGTCCCCACCGGCGTTGGTGAGTCCAACTGAAAGCATCACGAGCGAGAGTCCACTTGCAACTCAAGCGACGTTTTTCTCACTGAAGGGCAACCCGAGGGCAACCGCCTCTCGGTATTGCGTGTTTTGCTTATAGAGAAAAGCGAGTAGGGCTGACAGGAGTCGAACCTGCACTTCCGAAGAAACTGGAACCTAAATCCAGCGCGTCTGCCAGTTCCGCCACAGCCCCGGGGATGAACCCCTTGAGTTTCTCGCGGCAACTCGTTCGCCAGAGAGTTGCCGCGGACTGATGAGCTTCGCTCAGGACGCGGCGGTGGCTTCTTCGGCGGCCGTCGGGACGACCCAAACCTTCACGCTCGCGTCGACTTCGCTGTGCAGGTGAATCTTGACCGTGTACAGGCCGAGTTCCTTCAGCGGGCCGTCGAGGCGGATTTGGTCCGTCGCCAACGTGAATCCGGCCTCCTTGAGCGCGTCGACGATTTCGTGGGCCCCGACGCTGCCGTACAGATGGCCTTCGTCGTTTGCGTTGGCCTCGATCGTGATCGACTGCTTGGCCAAATCGTCCGACATGTCGCGGTAGCTCTTGAGCTTCTCCAACTCGATCGCACGCAACTTCTCGCGGTGCTTGTCGACCATTCGCTTGTGGTGCTCGGTCGCGATCGTCGCCATTCCCTGTGGGAGCAGGTAGTTGCGTGCGTATCCCGGTTTGACCTCGACGATCTCACCCTGTTTTCCGAGGTGCTCGACGTTGTGGATGAGCAGCAACTGAATGCCACCGTTTTCCCCTTTGGGAAAACGCTTGAAAGGTCGTTTGAGGGTGCGGCCGTTGCGAGGCATCGAAAAGCTCCGGACGGTGAGTCGTCTAATTTCGTTTAGAAAGGAATATTGGAATCGTCGTACCCGGCGCCGCCGCCGGTCGGTTGTGCGTCATGTGCGGGAGGTTCGGCGGGTTGCGACGAGCCATAGGAGGGTGCGCTCTCGGCGGTTGCTGCGGCACGAGGACTCGGCGAGCCGCCTCCCGGCGATCGTCCACCGAGCATCTGCATTTTTTCGCCGATCACTCGCAGTTTACTGCGTTTCTGTCCGTCGTCACTTTCCCATTTATCGAGCTTGAGGCGACCCTCGACCAAGATCGAAGATCCTTTCGACAAATACTCGCTCGCGACTTCAGCGGTGCGTCCCCAGAGCGTCACATCAACAAAGGTGGTCTCTTCGACCCATTCGCCGTTGGCCGATTTGCGGCGATCATTGACGGCAAGACTGATCTCCGTCACCGCCATTCCACTGGGGATGTAGCGGAGTTCAATGTCTCGGGTGAGGTTCCCGACCAAAATCACTCTGTTGAAGCTCGCCATCTGTCTTCGTCCGCTCTGAGACTCGAAACCGGGGCGACTTACGCCCACAGGACCACGCTCAGTTTACGGTATCGTCCGCTCCTCGGTAGGCCGAATCACTCCGCCGGCTTGGCCTCGGCGGGCGCCGCTTCTGCTGCGACCGGCTTGGCTTCTTCTGTGTCTGCCGTCGCGACTGGAGTTTCGCCTCGAGCGTTGGCCAGGATCGGCTCGACCAATCGGCCGTCCAGCTTCAACGTCGTCTGTCGCAACACCGGCTCACAGAGGTGGAACGCTCGATCGAGCTTCGGCACATCCGCACCTTCCATTTCAAAATAGGTCAGCCAGTAAGTGCCCTTTTGATGGCCCTCGATGGGGTAGGCCAGTTTTTGCTCCATCCACAGCCGATTGACTTCGACTTTGCCGCCAGCCTCGGTCACAACATCCTCGATTTGCTTGGCCACGCCGCCGGGATCACGGGCGTAATGGTTGCTGTCCAGGATGCACAGGGTTTCGTAAGTGTTCTTTGCCACGGGATCGATAGTGGTGAAAAGGGTCTTCGCTATGGTGTGTTTTCGGTGCCAGGCTCGTTCGAGGCCTCTGTGGGAGTCGCCTCTTTGGTCGCCTGCTTTTGCTTTTTCGGTTTGGTTGGCCGAACATTGAAGCGGTTCATCGCCTCTTTGACGCCCTCGCCGGCCCAACAGATCGCCGCGTGGGCCGCCTGTGTCGTCGCCGCTTCGAACGTTTCGTGTTCCGCCTTGGAGAATTTCCCCAGGACGTAGTCGGTGACCGTCCAGCCTTCGGGTGGCCGACCGATTCCGACCCTCAATCGCGGAAACGATTCTGAACCCAGGTGGCGGATGATGTCCTTGATTCCATTTTGGCCACCGGCACTGCCATTGGCTCGAATTCGCAAACGTCCACTGTCCAAGTTCAAATCGTCGCAAACGACGAGGATGTCTTCCAACTCCAGTTTGTAAAAGTCCAATGCTTTGCGGACGCTTTGCCCGCTCGCGTTCATGTAAGTGTGAGGGCAAAGGATCGCGAGTTTCTTGCCCGCAACGGAAGCCTCCGCCAGCTCACCCTCAAACTTTGTCTTTGCTCCGCCAGCCGAGGTGAGTACCGCAACTTTGGCAGCCACAATGAAACCGACGTTGTGTCGCGTTTGTTCGTATTTGCGACCGGGGTTACCGAGTCCAACGATCAGTTTCATTTCTTTCTTCATCCATCGGCGGGCAGTTTGGCAGCCTCACCGACGGTTCCAACTACTTTTTGCCCTTCGGCTTCTCGACGGTGAAGACCACCATCGTCGGCGCGGAAACCAGTTCGACGTTCTCGGGCAAATCGATTGCCGCAGCCGTCAGGTTCTCGCCTGCGTTACAAGGAATGACATTCAGTGTCACGGCCTCGGGGATCGCCACTGCGGGGCAACGCAGTTCGACTTCCTTGACATTCTCGATCACCATCCCCCCCTGCTTCGCACCGGCGGGCTCACCCTTGACTTGAATCGGCACGGTGACGACCACCCGCTCGTTCATGTCGACACGTTGAAAGTCGATATGCAGGACGTCGATGCCGAGCGGATCAAACTGGAGATCGCTCACCAGAGCGGTCTCGTTGACCGCACCTTGGAGCTCAACAATTTTGCTGTGGTGGCGAAGAATCGAATCCACCGATTGCTTGGACAGCGAGAGGTGCTCGTTGTCCTGCTTGTGTCCATACAAGACCGCAGGCACCTGCCCGGTCTTGCGCAAGCGTCGCGACGCGGCCGTTCCGAGGCTGCCGTCGCGCTTCTCTACCTTTACCTCTTCCGCCATGGCGGATCACCCTGACAATCACGATTTTTGAGCGGTTGATTTTGCCTGAGCCGGCCCGAATCTAGCGGGATCCTCAGCCCTTGGCACGCCACGCACACGCACGGCGAAGCGGGTAAGTATGTCACTCCACGCCCGCCACGCAAGCCCAAACGGGTTATCAACCTGTCGCGACGCGGACCCAATCCGGGTACCTTGCGTCAGCTGGGCTTGTTGCCCGCCTCCGTTCATCCCCGACCCCGCCAATCGTTCGAACCTGAAAAGATGAGCTTCGTCCCCGAAACCAGTTTGCCAGGCCGGGGATTGGTCACGCTTCTGGGGACCGGAACGAGCGTCGGCGTCCCCGCGATCGGTTGCGACTGCGATGTCTGCCAGAGCGATCACCCACGGAACAAACGCACCCGCTGCGCGATCACGGTGCGGTTGCCCCAGGGGACGGTGCTCGTCGATACGCCCCCCGATTTACGGATGCAATTGATCCGGGAACGAGTCCGAATCATCCACGCGGTGGTCTACACCCACGAGCATGCGGACCACATCTATGGTCTCGATGATTTACGGTTGTTCCCGTTCAAACTGGATCGCCCCGTTCCGCTGTACTGCCGCGAAAACGTCGAGGCCCACATTCGTCGTTCGTTTTCTTACGCGTTCCAGGACAAAGCGGAGGAAACACACCCTGGTGCGACGCCGCGATTGGAGTTCGAGCGAATCGATAACGACACGCCGTTCCAACTGCTCGGCGGCTCATTCATTCCGATTCCCATGAAGCACGGCCCGAGGTTTCGAGTCCTCGGATTTCGCATCGGTGATTTCGCGTACTGCACGGACACGAGTCACATTCCGCCGGAATCGATCGAGCGCTTGCGCGGTGTGCACACGCTCGTCGTTGGTGCCCTTCGTCTCGAGCCGCACCCGACTCACTTCAATATCGAACAGGCGATCGAGGCTGGTCAACAAGTCGGCGCGCGACGCACCGTGTTGACTCATACCGGACACCAGCTCGATTACGACAAGACGAGCGACTATCTGCCTGATGGTGTCGAAATGGCCTACGACGGACAGCAGTTCGAAATTCAACTCTAGCGGGGCTATTCGCTATGGTCCTCATGCGACCGGTTGGCTTCGCTAACGCTGCGTCCCACGGATTACATCAGGCCGTAGGGCGCGACGTGGCGAGCCGCGTGACGGAGTGAGCGACGAAAGGAGTCGCTGGAGCTGTCGGCGATGGTTCTCGGTAACTTCGCTAACGCTGCGTCCCACGGATCAGAATGGGCGTCTGCTATACTCGCCGCACGCTCCCATCGACTCGCGAGTGTGCTTGGCTTTTCTGCACCTTTCGCGTCTTCCTTTCTCCCCCGCGACTGACTTCTCATGGCTTCGGACGTTCAACGCGCAAACGCGCGCTTAGGAATGCGGCTGTTCGCCGTCTATCTCTTGCTGTACCTCGGTTTCGTTTTCATCAGTGCGTTCGCCGCCTCCTTCATGGAGCGGCCTGTTTTCGCGGGATTGAACCTGGCCATCGTCTACGGCTTCGCGCTGATCATCGGCGCGCTGGTGTTGGCATTGATCTACGGCGCCATGTGCAAAAGCGAGCCCGCACCGTCGGAGCAAGCGTCCGAGTCATCGAGTGAGGTCGACGCATGATTTACGAACCTTCAACAATCGCCGTTGTTGTCTTTTTTGCGTTCGTCGGCGCGACGGTCGGACTGAGTTTCTATCTCGGCGGCAAAGCCAAGTCGTCGGAGGGTTACTTCGCCGCCCACGGCCAAATTCCCTGGGTCGTCAACGGGGTCGCCTTTGCCGGTGACTACTTGTCGGCCGCATCGTTCCTCGGGATTTGCGGCATGATCGCATCCTACGGTTACGACGGATTCTTGTACTCGATCGGATTTTTGGCGGGTTGGATTGTTGCGTTGTTTGTGATCGCGGAGCCGATGAAACGGCTCGGCAAATTCACGTTTGCCGACGCGTTGGATGCCAAGTTCGACTCACCGGGAATCAAAGCCGCGGCGGGGATCAGCACACTGGTCGTCAGCATTTTCTATCTGATCCCGCAGATGAGTGGTGCCGGCGCCCTGATCCAACCGCTGCTCGGATTTCCGCACTCCGTCGGTGTTGTCCTTGTCGGCGTCGTTGTGATCACGATCGTTGTCACCGCCGGGATGGTGTCGACGACTTGGGTCCAGTTCCTCAAGGGTTCGCTGCTCGTCGTCTTCAGTGCCGTTCTCGTGATCCTGTTGCTCGGCCGTGGATTCGAGGCGACCCCAAACGCGTTCCAGACCATCGGGCCGATGGATCGGTCGGCGCTCAACTCCGAAACGATTGATGGACGCGCCGTGCTTACCGCGGAGGATGGTTGGGAAGCCGATGAGGGATTGGTTCGATTGGAATCGGCTGTCGGCGTCGGTTTCGACGTGTTCGATGTCCAAACCCTCAAAGACTCCGAGCAAATCGTGTTGCGTCAGGCTCAAGCGGTACGTGAGACCGCCGAAGGCACATTGATCGACGGCGCTCCGCTCGGCAAAGAAGAGGGGCAGAAAGTACTCAAGCCCGTCGGAACCATTGCGTCTCTTCCGGATGGCAATACCGAAACGGGAGGCGTCAGCGCGACCGGTTTCTTCAACACGCTTCGCGACAGCGAAATCGTGCTGTGGCGTAATCGCTCAATCAAGCACTCCGACGGAACGAAAACGACCGTCTACTACCAAAAGCTGACGCCCGGTGACGAAGTCTTGCGTCCAGGCGAACACCCCAAGTTTGCGGGCATTCGCAAAGACGCCTTGCTCGGCAAATTGAATTTCTTGTCGTTGATGCTGGCACTGTTCTGCGGCACCGCTTCCCTGCCCCATATTTTGATTCGTTACTACACGGTGAAGGACGGCGCGGCGGCGCGCAAGAGCACCATCGTCGGCATCGCGAGCATCGGATTCTTCTATGTCCTGACGCTCTACATCGGACTCGGCGCGATGACCAGTGGCGCGATGGATTTGACCAATGGCAATATGGCGGCACCGCTCCTTGCGCGGAGCATCAACACGTGGCTCTTCGCCATCATCTCGGCCATCGCATTCACCACCGTTCTGGGAACGGTCAGTGGGCTGATTCTTGCCAGCAGCGGCGCCGTTGCTCACGACCTGATGGTCGGTGTCCTCGGTATTAAACTATCGAGCGAAAAACAGGTTCGCGTTGCCAAGATCGCCGCGGTGATCGTCGGCGCGATCGCCATCGTGCTGGGGATCCTGTTCAAAGAACTCAACGTCGGCTACTTGGTCGGTTGGGCATTCAGTGTCGCCGCCAGTGCGAACCTGCCCGCGCTGGTGATGCTGTTGTTCTGGAAAGGCACCACAAAACAGGGCGTGATCTGGAGTGTGCTCGTGGGCATGATCAGCTCGTTGAGTTGGATCCTGTTGTCGAGTGATACCTACAAGAGCGTCTACGGCTGGGACCCCGAGCAGGCCATCGCGCCGTTCAGCCAGCCCGGAATCGTCACGATTCCATTGGCGTTCGCGACGCTTGTGCTCGTGTCGCTCGTGACCAAGAAGCCCGACGCAGACGCGTGATACTTGCGTTTGTCGTGTGACATGCCAAACGCGGACACCCATTTAGAACCGCGCGTCCGAAGCACGCACCGGCCCTTTCTCAGCGAACGAGTTTGATCTCGTCGAGGATGACTTGTTCTTCGGCGCTGATACTCATTCTGCCGAAGATACCTCCGGATGCTTCGGCGACCTTGGTCGCCAGGGCCAGGATTTCATCGGCGAGTTGTCCAGCGGCTTCGGGGCCAATCTTGTCATAGACCGCGCCGGCGTACTGCTGCCAAAGGCTCCACAAGTTGTCGCCGGGTTGCTTGTCGATCCAAGACTCCAGCAACTTGATGGCGTCGTCCCCGAGGTTCTTTTCCGACGCGGCCTGCAAAACCGTTCGTCGTTCCTCCGGCGACATCGTCCCGTCTGCCCAAGCAACGAGAACCGAGGGCAGCAACATCAGCGCCGAAAGTGAGGCGCTTGAGAAGTCGCGATCCAAGAGTTCGTCGATCAGCGGACCGTCATGCAGACCGGTGTTCTGGATCAACGACTTGCGGCGCTCGTCCTGTGCCGCGTCTTCAAAGAACTTTGCGATCAGGTCTTGGTCGACATCCTGAAAAAATGCCTCCTCCAAGGCACGCCCGGGGTCTTCCGCTGTGTCGTTTGGTGCGCTCATCAATGCGTCTCATGTGAGTAAAACCCAGTCGTGCGAGCGCGACCGATGCACTCGTCACGACCACTGGTTGCCAACCCGCCTAAAGCAAAGCGTATCGAAACCGTACGTCAGGCGTCAGGTAGCATTCGAACGCTGTCGCCGACGTCGCCGGCCCTTCGAGGCGAACTTTTCCCGTACCGCCGTCACCGCCTCGACCAGGCGATCGACTTCCTCGCGGGTGTTGTAAAGGTAAAAGCTCGCTCGTGACGAAGCCGCCTTGCCGAGTGAGTCATGGAGCGGCATCGCGCAGTGATGTCCCGCTCGAACCGCGACGCCGCGGGTGTTGAGCCACTGAGCGACGTCGTGGGCATGAACGCGATCGATGGTAAACGTGACGATGCCCGCCTTGTTGACCGGTGGTGGGCCGAGGATTTCGACGCCTTCGATTTCACGGAGTCGGCGATCGGCTTCCGCCACCAACTCGTGTTCATGGCGTTCAATGTTGTCCAAACCGACTTGCTCGATATATCGAATGGCTTCCGCCAGCCCGATGGCCTCCGCGATCGGCGGCGTCCCGGCTTCAAACTTCTCGGGGAGTTCGGTAAACGTAAAACCATCGGTCGTGACGCGATCGATCATGCCGCCGCCGCCGAGGAAAGGTGGCATGGCATCGAGAAGTGCCTCTTTGCCGTAGAGCACGCCGATGCCCGAGGGCCCACAGAGTTTGTGACCGCTGAAGACGACGAAATCGGCATCCCAGTCGACCACGTTGACCGCGCGATGTGGTACCGACTGTGCCGCATCGATCAAAACGACGGCGCCGTGTTCATGAGCGATGGAGGTCCATCGTTTCACGGGGGAATGGGTCCCGAGAACGTTGCTGGCCGCAGTGAATGCGAAGAGCTTGGGGCGGCAACGCTCGATCGCCTCGCGTACCACATCGTCTTCGATTTCGAAGTTCTCGCCGAGCGGCAGAAACTCGATCCGGCACCCGGTCCGTGCCGCAAGCTGTTGCCATGGAACGATGTTCGCGTGATGCTCCGCGATCGTCAGCAAGATCGTATCGCCGTCGGTGAGATGAGTCTCACCCCACGAGCGAGCGACCAAATTGATCGAGGCCGTCGTTCCGGAAGTGAACACGATTTCGCGTCGCGAAGTCGCCGAGAGGAACGATTGAACGGTGACACGCGCGTTCTCGTAGGCCTCCGTGGATTCCTCGCTGAGCGCGTGGATGCCGCGGTGCACGTTGGCGTAGTAGCGGCGGTAGCACTCCTCCATCGCATCGAGCACCGCAACTGGCCTTTGAGAGCTGGCAGCGTTATCCAGAAATGCGAGACTGGCTCCACTCGGCGTCTCGCGATCCAGGATGGGGAAGTCACCACGGAGTTGGTACGGATCAAGCGTCATTAGCTTTCTTCACTCAGACTGGGACCACCGAAACGAGGCCCCGACGCCCCATCTTCGTCATCTTGATCGATTGGAGAGTGGATCGCGGACTGCAAGACTCGCCAGGAAAGCAGGCAGCACTTTTGCCGATTCGGCGTCAGCTTGGGGCCGAACAGCTCGAGCATCTGGTTGGCCGTGAATTCCTTGGCCTCATCGACGGTCTTCCCCTCGATGAGCTCCACCAGCATTGATGCCGAGGCTTGGCTGATGACGCAGCCCTCGCCATCGAACCACGCCTCCACGATTTTTTCGTCGTCATCGAGCCGCAGCGAGACTTGAATGACGTCGCCACAAAGGGGATTCTTCCCCTCGTTGTGGTGGGTGGCCGCGTCAAACGTTCCCCGATGATACGGATCCTCGTAATGATCCAACACGTGTTCTTCGTAAATATCCTGTTCGTTCGGCATTTGCGTGGGAATCCGAGGCGTCCTTTCTAGGCTCGTCAAAGGGGACCGAGGTGTACGACCGCACCGACAAAGTGCTGCTCACCATTTAATTCTATGTTCGTTGTCAAAAATCAGCGAGTCCGTACTGGCGGCCCGCCCTTCGCACACCATGATTGCAGTCAAAACCGATCGACCGGCGGACACGTCGTCGCGTCCCGTCGAGTCCGGTTTACACTCGTTGCCAAGTGTCGTACCGAGTCGAAGCGTTCCCTTGAGCCCTGCTAGCACCCCATCAGCCATCCGACTGGTATCCCCGGACCCCACACAGGCCGGTGGCGGATCGCTGCGCATTTCGGAGCGGGGATTTGACGAGTTGTCGGCGTCGCAACTCGCCGCGTGGTCGGAAATCCGCGAGACGACGTCGGGATACCGGACACCGTTCTTTTCAAACGAGTTCGCCGCGTCCGTCTCGCGGAGTCGCGGCGACGTTTCGGTGGCCGTCTTCGAACAAGACTCGATGCCCGTCGGTTTTCTGCCTTTCCACCGAATTGACGATGTTGGGCACCCCGTCGGTCGCTTCTTTAACGATGCGCACAATTTGATTTTGCGGGACGGCATCCAGGTCAACTGGAATCAAGTGCTTTCGGCCTTGGGGTTGAAACGTTTTGAATTTCACGCGCTGACGGGGGCGACGTTTGAGCAGTATCCCGCCCACGCATGTCATGAAGTCATCCGATCATTTCGCGCTGAACTGGGACAAGACTCTGCGGCGTTCCTGAACCAGCTTGCTCAAGACCACCGCACGATCCGCAAACAGGGACAGAAAACGAGAAAGCTGGCTCGCGAAGTCGGCCCCGTCTCGGTCGAGTTCGACTGCCGATGCCCGCAGCTCTTGGAGCGAATGATCGAGTGGAAGCGTCAGCAGTATCGCCGCACGTACATCCTGGATCTGTTTTCGCCGACTTGGACCACGAGACTGGTCAAGGACTTGTTTGACCGCCCCGAAGGCAGCGACGTCCGCGGGGTTCTTTCGGTGCTTCGAGCGGGAGACCAAGTCGTCGCGGCCCACTACGGGATGGTCAGCCAAGGTCTGCTGCACTACTGGTTCCCGGCCTACAACCCGGCGTTCGGTTTGTACTCGCCAGGTACCGCGCTCTTTTGTTCGCTCGTGGAGCAGTCCACCGAACACGGCATCGATTGCATCGACATGGGGTACGGCGAGCAACCGTACAAACTCAAACAAACAGACACGGTCTCCGTCGTCGCTCGGGGTTGCATGTCGCATTCGAGGGTCTATCGTCACTTGCGATGTATCGGGACGCGGGTCGCGTCGATGACGAAGCACCTTCCCGGGAAACAATCGTTGAAACGAGTTTGGCGGACGCTTCGGCCAGACGCCGGGATCGCAAAACTGGGTTAGCGGTCTCACCAAGGCCATGAGCATCGCGGAGACTTCTGGGGGACGAGTATGGTGAAATCGAACCGCGTCCATCGTCGCGCCGCGCTCTCGACGATGGCGACCGCAGCGTTGCTTACCGGATGTCCGCTTTCGGTTCCCGAAACGCTCCCAAGCCTCGAAGCAGAGACCTCGAACGACGAGCCTTCGGTGCGAACGTTGGTCGCCGAAACCCTCGAATATGAAAGACGCACACGTGGTCTTTCTACGATGGTGAACGGTGCGTGGCAGATTTTCCACGGCATCCTCGCCTATGGCAACGAATTCGAGATCGACACACCCGACGGTCGTGTTGCCGCCGTGGAGTATTTTGCTTCAGGCGGAACATGCGACGGTTTTCGCCCGCAACCAGGGAACCGTTTTGGGGAACGCATCGGACTACGTGTCGAGTTGCAACCGCTCTCCAAAGTCGGCCAGGGGCACCGCGATCAATGGTTGGCCGTCGTTGCCCAAGCGGGCGTTCTGGTCGACGACGAGTGGTCGGTCGACGGCCGCACCTATCGCATTTCGGATTGGCTTCGTCAGGCCGAATACGACGTGCCGCTTAACTTCGAAGAAGAGTTCAGCTGGACACTGATTCCGCTCGCGATGTACCGGCCGTCCGATCACCGATGGACCGCGCGCGACGGACTCACGTACAGCACGGACCTGCTGTTGGAATCCGAGGTCCAGCGCGATCTCGCCGCGAGCGTTTGTGGTGGCACTCATCGTTTGATCGGCATCGCCTACGCGCTGCGCAAACGAATCTCCGAAGGCGCGACGGTCAACGGGCCTTGGGCCGCAGCACGGCAGCATCTCGAAACGGCGATCGAAATGGCCCGAACCAATCAAAATCCCGACGGTTCCTACAGCACGTCTTATCTGCACCGAACAGGCTGGTGCCAAGACCTCGGTGAACTGCTCGGAACGACCGGCCATGTGTTGGAGTTTTTGAGTGTCGCTGCCGACCTCGAAACGCTCCAATCCGACTGGGTTGAGCGAACGGTTCGAAAGCTCTGCTCGGTGCTCGAGCAATGTCGCGGCATCGACCTCGAATGCGGGGTTCTCTACCACGCACTGCATGGATTGGTGGAGTACCAGCGGCGCATCGCCTGACTCGCTTTCCTTTTCATCGCCCCATTAATCCGGGCTCGGCTGGTACGGATTACCGGTCTCTCGTGGCGCTCGTTCCTCTTTCGAAACAGATTGCGAGCCTCGTGTCCTGCGGTACCTCCGTGCGATTGCGAGCACGTTGACGGAAAAGATGCCACCGGGAAACCAGCCGCCCACGAGCGCGGCTTGAACGGCCGCGTCGCTGAAACGATCGTATGCTGCGAATTGGGTTGATTGCCAACTGCGGTAGCCGAGGTCGGTGGCCTGATAGAGCGCGATCCAAAAGCCGGCCGTTGCAAGAACCAACAATGGCACGCGAGCCTGCCACGTGGTCGAGAACGCTGCCAACACCGAAAGCGAGCATGCCACGACGCAACCGAGCACGAAGATCGGTAGGAACATCGCAGTGTATGGCGTCACCATGGCGGGCTAGCTCATCATTCGTAGATCGGGAAAAACGTGTTAAAGGCGCGTTCCCCAAAGTCGCCCGGGTCGTTGAAGCGACGATTTTGATTCAACGCCGAAAGCGTGCTCATCTCGGCTTCGGTCAACTCAAAGTCGAACAGAGCAAGGTTCTCCTTCAAGCGTTCGGTGCGTGACGATTTGGGAACGATCGAGGTGCCGCGCTGGACGGCCCAACGCAAGACGACTTGTGCGGGAGTTCGTTCGACGCGTGCGGCGATCGCTTTGACCTCGTCACGTTCAATCACTGACTCGCCGGGTTGGGCCATATCGATCGCGAAGTAAGAGAGGGCTCCCAGGGGCGAGAATCCCGTGACGTGAATCTGTTGCTCGGCGCAAAAACGCAGAAGCTTTTCTTGCGTCAGATACGGGTGCAGTTCGATTTGCAACACTTCTGGCTTCACGCTCGAAGAAGCCATCAAGTCACGAAGCAGAGAGGTGCCGAAGTTGCACACACCGAGGTTCTTCACCAAACCGGCGTCCACGAGTTCCGTCATCGCCTGCCACGTTTCGATGATCGGAACCGCATCCTCCGACATCGCGGGATTCGCGGCGTCCGGGTCGAAGAACCATCCGGGTGGATAACGCTTTTCAAACGGAACGTACGCAAGCGAGATGGGAAAGTGGACGTGATAGAGGTCGAGGTAGTCCAATCCGAGGTCACGAAGGGTCCGCTCGCAAGCCGGACGTACATGCTCGGGGCGGTGATAGGTGTTCCAGAGTTTGCTCGTCACCCAAAGCTCATCACGTTGCACCATTCCGTCAGCGATGGCGGCCGCAATCCCCTCTCCGCACTCCGCTTCATTGCCGTAGTCACAGGCGGCGTCCAGGTGCCGGTAACCGACTTCGATGGCGCTGCGCACCGTCGCAGCAGTCTCCGCCGGATCAATCTTCCAAATGCCGAGACCGACAGCGGGGATCGAATCACCGCCGCGAAGTGAAAAGGGGGTGTGTTTGGTCATGCGAGATTCGTGGCGGTCGTTGGGGCGGGAGGAAGCGGGGTTTTCGCGATATGATCCCATTTGTCGTCCTCGACGCCAGTGCCCGATCGCCTTCGTGCTTCGTCCCTGGTGAGCCGTTCCCTGGAGGTCGACTGCGAGTGCGGCAGGCCCATCGCGGCCATTGCTGGTTGGTCACACTATTGGTACGCTCGTAAGCTGGTTTTTGGCTGATTTCTTTCGCTCCTCGATTGGATTTGGACTCGCGTCGTGATCGCCCCGAATCGTGCTTCTCAATTGCCGGATGATCAACGGATCGTGATCACCGGAATCGGCTTGACGGCGCCCAACGGAAATGACTGGGCCAGTTTTCGAGAGGCGTTGCTCGAACGCCGTAGCGGTGTGGAGCCCTACGAGATTCGCTATTTTGGCGAAACGCTCGCAGGCATCTGTAAGTTTGATGCCAAGCGACACCAATCCAAAAAGGATCTCCGCCGCGGAACTCGGGCCGGGAGCGTCGGCGTCTATGCCGCCAATGAAGCTGTCCAGCACTCCGGTCTCGATTGGGAGAACGTAGACAAGTCGCGTGTCGGAATTTATGTCGGCGTGACTGAACATGGCAACGTCGAAACAGAAACCGAGATCCACGAGATCAAAGGATACGATTACGACACATCATTTTGGTCCCATCATCACAACCCACGGACCGTTGCCAATAATCCGGCTGGCGAAGTTGCTTTGAAT
>JBCBOT010000176.1:0-16138 GCA_039821165.1 Planctomycetota bacterium
TCAGTACGTCTCGCGCGTCTGAACCGACGTTTTTTCGGCCTTTGCGACGAAGGAGGCCCTCATCGTAGCCCTGCAAGAGTTGGGATGGTCTTGTAGGGTATCGGTTCTCAAAACTCAAAAGCGGTTCATCCGATGCGATCACATGTTCGTTCCATCGTCGCTACCATGGCGACGATTCTGATTGGGGCGTCGGTCTCGTCCGCCCAGTCGCAAGTTGTTCGGCCCAAGCTTCCGAAATCGGTTCGCCTGGAAGCCGATATTCCATACGCCGAAACAGAGCATCCACGGCAGCGACTGAACCTACTTCTTCCAAAGCAACGAGCGGATTCGCAGCTGCTGCCGGTCATCGCCTACATCCACGGCGGTGCTTGGCTAGCGGGGGATCGTGTGGGAGGACATCGTCGCTTGGCTGCCTACGTCTCGTCCGGAAAGTATGTCGGCGTTTCTATCGGCTACCGTCTGACACGTGATGCCGTTTGGCCTGCACAGATTCACGATTGCAAAGCCGCGATTCGTTGGATTCGAGCGAACGCTGAGAAATACCAACTGGATCCGGATCGAATCGGCGTGATCGGGGATTCTGCGGGCGGTCACCTGGTATCGATGCTGGGTACGAGTGGCGGTGTCGCAGCATTGGAAGGAAATCTCGGAGCCCACACGGATATCAGCAGTCGGGTCCAGTGCGTCATTGACGACTATGGGCCATCTGACTTGCCCGCAATGAAAGACTATCCGAGTCGGTTGGATCACGACGGCGCGAATTCACCGGAAGGAAGACTGGTGGGCGGACGCGTGAGTGAGAAGGTTGAGATGGCGAAGGAGGCTTCTCCGATCCAATACGTTACGGTGGACGATCCGCCGATCTTGATTATCCACGGCAGCAACGACATGGTCGTACCCTACAACCAGTCGGTGCGATTCGCTGCCGCGCTGGAGAAGTCAGGCGTCACATCCGCTCTCGTCACCGTCGACGGAGGCGGCCACGGCGGATTTCGGAATCCAGAAGTCCGCAAACGCGAACAAGCGTTTTTTGAATCGCACCTCCGAGGTAAACAACAGTCATTCGATGCTGAAACGATTCCGAACGTTCCGCGATAGTACGGTTGCAAGCGGAGGACACAAGAGTGGTCTTGATTAGGGGACGGGGATGCCGTCTTGATTCCTGATCGTTTTTCGAACCTTTTCCGGCATGATGGACCGACGCGGAAGCGTGACGACCGGGATGTCCGATCGAAAGATCATCGGGTAGTAGTCCGGTGTCGGGCGGCCGTTCTCGATCAACAAGATCAGAGTGTGGTGCTCGTACACCTTTTCACGACCCACCAAACGACTCGCGTTTGCTTTTCCTTCTTCGAAGATGGCTTGGAATTGCTCGGATGCCAGCTTTTTGCCGCCCACGCTGCGGACGGTTGCATCTTGAAATGATTTTGTTTCAAACGTTCGCGTCAGCTTGAGACCTCCATCGTTCGCCGTCGGGCTTGAGGGCTGCATGTGAATCTCATCGTAGTTGACCAATCGAAGGTTGCCCTCTTTGTCCAAGCCAGCGCACACGCGGAGTTCCGGTGTGGTCTTGATCGCTTGCCAGAGAGAGAAAGCGTTGTCGTATTGCTTTGGTTCGCTCGCCGTCGACAAGCTGCAAAGCATGACAAGCGTCACTGGACTCCAAACGAATCGATTCATGGTTTCGGTGCTCCAAGTTTCTCGGCTGATTGCACGGAAGCTTCACGCTGCCACCAATGTACGAACCGAACGACGCCCTTTCACGAAATCGGCCTGATTCAGGATCGAAACGGAACTTTTTCGAACAGACTCAGCCCCCAAATTCCAAATGGCACGCCGAGAAGACCGAACGGTGAACAGCAACAAGGAATCGACGCGAGAATGCAAGCAGTGATGGCCAAACCTTTATTCTCGCGACGGATCATTCCGATCCCGCCACAGACAATGATGCCGTGAACCACGAGCTGCAAGGAAAACGAAGCGAGTCGAACCAGCAATAGTTTCGAATCGTTGACGTTACCCAGTTCATCCGCCAGCGGGATTCCCATCGCAAATTTAAAAAGACTGGATGCCATCGCGAAGAGCACCAGCACCATCCACAGGCTAGACAAACAGGTCAACCAAATTCCTGGTGCCCGCATTCGGTTTCGTCGGGATCGTTTTTGATCGATCGCTTGGCCGACTGAATACGGGTTCGGTTCGCTTTGTGATCCCGGCGTCGATGGAGTCGACTCGGGCGCCACATCCTCGGGTGACACAAACGGGTTGGCTTCATCGAAGTACTTGAGGCCGACGCGCGATCCACATGATGGGCACGTGACGAAGTCACCGACCATTCGGGAAAGGCTGATTTGGTTCCCACAGGATCGGCATTGAAGCAGGAAACTCATGCTTGTCGTGGGCGTTGCAAGTGGGGCCGCGTTTGCTCGATAAAGACGGCTAGTGCCGCGGGAACGAAGTAATACTGCATGAAGCAATCACAACCAAGCTTCGCTCGTGTTTCTTCGTCTTCATAGGGTTAAATGGACACCCGACGGGTCAGCGAGGCGGTCTCGTGAAAGAGCTGTCTGTAGAGCTTAGTCATCCCTCACTGACGTTTCGGGTTACCAAGACCCAGCAAACGCAACTTCAAAACTCACGCGTCGGGTTACCAAGTTAGGTCAACTCATTCTCGCGGCACGAGTGTTGGTTCCAATTGCAACTAGGGTGATACCGGACGACTCGCGCCGTTCCGCTAACGACTTCAACGGCAGTGCGCAAGCCCTCCGGTGCGTCCACCTAGCTCCACCAAAAAATGGCAGCGAGCAGTCCGCCGACGACACACCATAGACAGACGAGAAAGATCGGCAATCCGATGAGAAAGATGCACTCACGCATCGGAGAACGAAACTTGGTGCTCAGGGAGAAGATCCCGATGGCTACCCAGAACAGGCACACGCCGCCGCCCACAAGTCTCAGCGGGAATCGCATGTGCTCGTTCGCAAGCAACGCCACTCCGAAGGCACAGGTTGTCACCACGAGAATGAGCGATCGCAGATTGAATTGCTGCTTCTCGGCGAGGTCTTCCAGCATGAAGCGATCCTTTAATTCTCCTTTGCGTGATCAATGACCCGTTCTTTGAATAAGCTCAGCTTGCTGACAAAGAAATCGGGCTTTTCGCGGTGGATAAAATGTCCGGCCCTGACTTCGACAAGCTCGACCAAGTCTGGATGCAATCGTTGCATTTGTTTGTTGTGCTCCGTCGGCGTCACGTCTCGATAGCCGTCGTTCGAACCGATCGCATCCAAGATGAGCACCGGAACGGTAAGGTTTTCATAGGCGTCAATTGGTTCTAGCAACACGGTTGAGGCGAAGAACGGTGCTCCGCCTTTCGGGTTGAGCATCCCATGGAAGGTGTTCTCGAACGTATCTTGACCGAGCCATTCCTTCAGGGGTTGACGCCATCGAGTCCAGCGACCGTTCGCGTTTTGACTCGATTGCGAAAGGACGTCGAACATTTCGGTCGGATCCGACGGACGTCCAAAACGCTCCCAGGTCGCCGCGAAGAGCTCTTTGAGAGACTCGTGTGTCGGCGCGAGAGGGCGACCCGTCTTCTCATCAAATCCTGACTTGATCCAGTCACGCAAGTGAGACTCGCCGAGACTGGCAAAGTAGTCGGCGACACACGTGGAGCCTCCATCAATCAGAGCAACTCCCAGGACTCGATTCGGATAAGTCTTGTAGAAGGCGGTCGCCAAAGCACCTCCGCGCGAGTGACCCGCAATCACGGCTTTTTTGATGCTCAAAGAGTCCAGCAATTTTCGCAGGTCATCGCCAAAGTCCGACGCGGAGACGGGCGGCTTTGGAATCGCCGTTTGGCCATGGCCATACCAATCGACCGAGATCGGACGGTAGCCGGCTTTGATCAGCTGCGGGGCGAAGCGAACAAAATCATGTGCGGTGCTGTAGGTTCCGTGCAGCAGGATCAGCGGAACACCCTTGTTCTCCCAGTCGAGATAATGAATCGGAACACGCCCGCCATCGAACACTCGACTGTGCTTGCGATTGAAAGCGTCCAGCTTCGCAGAGGCGTTTTCGAAAGCCGACTCCGCTTCAGACGGAGGATTCTCCTGTGCCGGTAACGCACTCGGTGCAACGAGTCCGAAGAACAAAATCAGTATCAAACAACCACGCCGACCCGCAAGCATCTTGTCATCTCCTCCAAGGACCGGAACGCTTTGTCAGTGAGTCAGTGTAAACAAGTAAGCGAGTAGAGCGCTCGTTGCTTTGTGATTCACGGTTTCGTGGAAATTGGCGAGCATCGGGGAAGTTTGTTGTCGCCGTCATCGAGGAGCGTCGGTGTGTTCGAAAGTCAGGGCCGGCATACCACCGGAAAACGTGTTCAGAACTGAATCGCCATCGAGATCCGCCACGGACACGCCCTCACGATGAAGGCTTCGTCGAGCACAACGGTGCAAAAGCGGCCCGCATTTGCCGTCACGGCGCCGCAGGTCGCGAGCAACCACCACGCGTCTAATTGTCGAGACATTGTGTCCTCGTGCCTCATCGTGAATTATGGAGTTCGGCTATCATAAACAGTCGGGTTGAAGCGAATCGCGAGCGGCGAGGAGTCAGTGATTGCTCCGGTAAGACCGTGCTTTTCAAGATCGATGACGCTTCAGTGAGAGCCGACGACGGTTCGGATCAAAAGCGTGGTGAGGACACAGTGATGGCGGCAACAATCTCTCGGCGGACTTGCTTGGCTGCGGGCCTTGCCGTGTCGTGCACAGGCACGGTCCATTCGGAGGTTCCGCGGGAATCCATCACGCTGGGGTTTGGCACCTACGGCATGAAGACGCTGCGAACCGAAGAAGCGGTCAAAGCCATCGCGGAGATCGGTTTCGACGCGCTGGAGATCACCGTCAATCAAGGCTGGGACGCCGACTCGGCGACGCTCAGTAAAATGCGTCGTGTCGAGTTGGCCAAACGGATTGATTCGAGCGGGTTGAGACTGACCTCTCTGATGGAGCATCTGCCACCGACAACGGCCGACCGACAGCGAGTCGCGCTGGAGCGGCTCAAACTGGCCGCGGGGGTCGCACACGATTTATCACCGTCGTCACCGCCGCTGGTACAGACCGTGCTCGGTGGAGGAGAATTTGAATCGATCAAACATGCTTTGGTCGATCGGCTTGGCCGATGGGTCGAAGTCGCCGACGCGACGGAGACAACCATCGCAATCAAGCCGCATCGTGGTGGTGGCATGTCGAAGCCGTCGCAAGCAGTCTGGTTGATGGAGCAGCTTGGTCAGCCAGCTCGATTGCGAATGGTGTACGACTACAGCCACTACGCGTTTCGAGACCTCACCATCGAATCCACGGTGCAATCGGCATTGTCTGCGACGGCGCACATCGCCGTGAAAGACGCGGTCGAGGAGTCGGGGCGAGTCGTGTTCAAGTTGCCGGGCGAAGCCGGGACCGTCGACTATGGCAAAATATTGCGGCTGTTCTACGCCGGCGGCTATCGCGGAGACGTCAGTTGCGAAGTCAGCGGTCAGGTTTGGAATCAAAAAAACTACGATCCGATCGTCGCGGCAAAGCGTTGTTACAAGAACATGGCCGCGGCATTCGAATCCGCCGGTCTAGTTCGGCCAGTTCCAAACGGATGAATGGGCAGCAATGAGTGACTCCAACGAAACGTCTGAGCCGAAACCGAACAAATCGGCACTTGAACGCTACATGCGCTCGACCGGAACAGATCCGCAAACGATCTGTCTTGTGATCCTCGCCGTGTTCGTGGTGATGTACGCGGTGTATTGGCTTCGCCCCGTTCTGGTCCCTTTCGTCGTGGCTGTTTTCGTTGTCAGCGGCGTCGGGCCCATTCTGACTGGTTTGGAGCGACGACTCGGCGTGAACCGTGTCATCGCATCGGGAATCACGTTGGTGTTAGGGGCATTGATCGTGGCCGCGTTTGGTGTCGCGATCGGTAATTCCGTGGTCGAATTGAACAAGAACAAAGCGGCGTATCAGGCCCGTGTCGAAACGATCGTTGACAGCGTCGAAGCCCGGCTTCCGGCGGTCATGAAGCGGGAGAAGCCCGACGGCGAAGCCGATGTCGAGAATCGGCCTGAGGAACCGGGCTCGGGGGAATCGGTGGACCGATTGGTTCGCGATGGGATCGGTCGATTGGCTCAAACGCTGATGAGTTTTGTTTCGTCGATTCTTGTCGTTTTGATCTACGTCTTCTTCCTGCTCATCGGAACGCCGACACACAAGACGGCACCGGCGGTGTTGGAGATTGTCAACGAAGTCCGCTCCTATCTGCGGCTGAAATCCGTAATCTCAGCGGTCACGGGTTTGATCTTCGGCGCGGCGCTGTGGTTGTTCGGCGTGCCGGCCGCATTCGCGTTCGGCGTCCTTGCATTCCTGTTGAACTTTGTCCCGAATATCGGGCCGTTGTTCGCGACGCTATTGCCGATTCCCTTGATTCTTTTGGCACCCGATCATGGAATCGGGTGGATGATCGCGTGCATCGTGGTGATCTCAACGATTCAGATGGTCAGTGGCAACTTCGTCGAACCCAAGATGATGGGCGAGTCGTCCGACCTTCATCCGGTGACGATTCTGCTCGCACTGATGTTCTGGGGCATGATGTGGGGCTTGGTAGGCATGTTTCTGGCCACCCCGATCACTTCGGTTGTGAAGCTGATGCTCGACCGCGTTGATGCGACACGGCCGATTGCCAACCTAATGGCGGGGCGGTGGGATGTGTCCGAGGACGATGACGAGTCCGAAGAGGAGTCAGCGGTCGAGCAGGCTCAACCGAGCGTGGCCGGATAAACGCCGCTACTTCAACTCGCGGCCGGTCTCGCTTGAGGTGAGTTGCGGTGTGCCTTGCTCGTAGATGTCGAACTCAGCCCACAACGGCAGATGGTCGCTGACCTCTTCGGCCTGTTGTTCGGTCAGCTTGAGGTCCTGTTTAAAGTCGATGACGCCCATGCTTTCGGTGTACTCGGTGGTCACACTGCGATCGATCAAAATGTGGTCCTTGGTCTTGGTTCGATTGACGTTGGTCTTGATGTCTCCCGCGATCGAGAAGAGTCCCATCGCCGTCAGCCCGCCGAGACCATTTGGTCCAGCATTGAGGTCCCCCAAAAGGATAAAGTCCGTCTCACGAAAGCCCTCGTATTCGTATTCGCGGACGCGATGAAAAACGTCGGCGAGGACGTTGATCTCGCTGTTCGGATTGTTGGGGTCCACTTCGTCGGGATCGGTGTGCACATTGATCACCGTGAACCTGAAGGGCTCACGTGGGCTTTGCGCCGGCACCCTTGTCTGAAAGGTCGCAACCATCGGTTCGCGGTGCATGCGTTTGCCCGGGTCCCGAACGACATAGGAGCGTCCCGGCGCAATCTCGATGCGGTTTCGATCCCAGACAAAGGCATACGACTCGCGGTAATTGTTGTTTTCTAAACCGATCGGCTCGCTGAGGTAGAAGTCGTATGTCTTGCCCGACGCGTTGAGCAACGCGACCAGCCGTTGAACGGATTTGCCGTCCTGTCCCATGACCTCTTGAATCGCGATGAGGTCGAACTGGGAAACGATCTGCGCGAGTTTGGCGAGCACATCGATTCCGCCCTCGCTTTCGCGCTTGGTGGATTTCGTCTCTCCAAATTTCTCGATATTGAATGTCGCGATTCGGATACGGTCTGCGGGCCGATCGGATTGCTCACCAAGACTGACCGGTGTCGGACGAATCAGTGAGGGATCACTCTCATCAAGCGAAGAGAATGTCCAATTTCCAGACAGCACCGAGTAGCCCACGTACAACAAGCCTGCGACGGTGAATCCGGGGCCGAACCAACGCAGCAGCGGATTGCTCGACGAATGGCGACTTTTGCGACGACGTTTGGAAAAGATGCCCACTTCGGCCTCCCTGCCGAAACACGTTTCCGGGTCCAATATTTTGGCGCCGAGCGTCCCTCTCAGTACCAGCTTGGTGCCATAGGTAAACTTGGCGGCATGGGGCAAGACCAATCGGCACGGAGTCAGCGAAATGGATGAGTGGCAACAGGTTCAGCGTCGGCTCGCGCGGGTTCGTCGTGTGGCCAATCTGTTCGACAGCAAATTCGCGGTGCCTGGAACGAGAATCCGATTCGGACTGGACAGCCTGGTCGGTTTGCTGCCCGGTGTCGGTGATTTAGCGGGCGCAGCGGCGGGCGTTTGGCTCATTGCCGAAGCAGCCAAGCTGAAGGCACCCTTGGGCACTTTGGCAAAGATGGGTGTGAATCTCGCGATCGACCTCGCTGGCGGCACCGTGCCAATTGCCGGAGACATCTTTGACTTGTTCTGGCGATCCAATCAACGCAACGTCGACCTGCTGCAGAAACACATCGAGAGGCGCTTTCCTGACCAGGGTTTGTCTGCCGATTGATTCCAGACGTCACAATCGCGACAGTGGACAAACTCGATAGAACGAGCGGCTTCGGGGGAACCCACAGGAACGTCTGAGGCAACGCACATTGCCGCGGTCTTGGCGGGAGCTTGACGTTCGCAAGGCGGATGGAAATTAATATAGGCTTGAATTGACACGACTGGCCCGATCGATGTGACGGCTTGCGTCCCTCTCGCAACTCAACTTCTCGAGTGGTTCGAACACGATCCGTGTCACGAGCCTGCTCGAACCTGGTGGAGACACCCATGCCCGCAGCCAACGCTGTCGCCCGAAAACCTCGTCGCCCCGCTCCTCGACCGGCCGAGCCGAGCGAATTCGATCTGCTGGAGATTCTCGGTCGCCAACGTTGGCTGATTGCGTTTCTCGCGATGCTCGGCTTGGTGGGCGGGATTGTTTACTCGCTCAATGCGCCGATTTGGTACGAGTCGCGTGCCAAGGTGTTGATCGCGCGTCGAACGGCTGGATTGAGTGGTGCGAGCGATGCTTCGGGAGTCGTCGAAGAAGACACGCTGGCCAATCATATCGAGTTGATTTCGAGCCAGATGATTGTTGGTCGTGCGCTCGAGAACAACGGTCTGCTAACGTTGGACTCGCTCCAGCCGATCGTCGAAGCCGACACCGAACCGGTCGACTACGTCATCAACAACCTCAGCGTCGTCAAAGGCGGCAGCGGTGCGGCAAAGCTCGCGCAGAGTCTGAACATCTCGCTGACGCACACCAATCCAGAAGACACGCAGTTGATCTTGAAGGCGGTGATGAGCGAGTACGAGAAGTTCATCGTCGCCCAGGTCGAACAGGTGATGGGGCGGGCCAACCAACTCGTCCAGCAAGCCAAGACGGAAGTCGAGCAGTCGTTGGCGACCGCCGAGGAAAAACATCTGAAGTCGCGTCAGGAAGCACCGCTCTTTTTCCAAGGCGAAGGCAGCAGCAACGTTTATCAAGATCGCTTTCGCCGTCTTCAAGATGAAATGCTCGATCTGGATATCCAGGAGTCGACTTTGCGTACGCGACTCGACCGTGTGGATGCCGTGCTGAAGGAATTTGATGGGCCGAGTGATACGATCGACAACCTCGACAAGCTGGCGTTGATCGATAGCCAATCACTGGAAAGACTCGGTGTGTTTGCCGGTTTGCAGATGAATGCGGCCAACACGGCGGAGTTCAAAGCGGCGATGCCCGCCAAGATGGAAGAGGCACGGACACAGTTCACGCACCTGCTAAGGCTCAACAGCGAGAAGCAACGTTTGAGCGCGGTTTTCGGCGCGGGGCACCCGAAGGTTCAAGAGATCGAAAGTGAAATCGTTCTTGTCAAAGAATTTTTGCAGGACAACGAAGACCTCGCGAATCCCGGAATGCTGGTCGATTCATCGTTGACCCCCGAGAGTCTGCTCAAAGCGTACACGGGCTTCTTGAACCATGACTTGGCGGCGCTTTCAGAACGACGTAAGGAACTTCAATTCTTGGCCGGCGATGCGGAGACGAAAGCCAAGGAACTGATCGAGTACGAGCTCAACGATTTGGTCTTACAAAAGAACATCGAACGGCAAGAGGCGTTGTTCGACGGCATCGTCGCTCAGCTTCGTGAATTGGACACTGCGAGCAGTCTCAGCGGCTACCTCTATGAGTTCTTGGAGATCCCTCGAGTCGGTGAACCGGTCTGGCCGAACTTGCCGATTTGCAGCGTGACCGGGGCCGTGTTGGGGATGTGCCTCGGATTGGTGTTCGCCTTCGGTTCGGATGTCCGAGATCAACGATTCCGCTCCGCCGCCGAGTTGGGTGAAGCGATCGGGCTGCCAAACCTCGGCCGTGTCGGCCGGGTCAACACGATGAACCAGGGTGTTCGTGGTTTGATCGCGACGGAGCTTTCTCCGGATGCCGAAGCGTTCCGTCTCGGGCGGACGATGTTGTTGCTGGATGTGAAATCCGGCGACTTGAAGACAATTGGTTTCACCAGCCCGATGCAGGGGGATGGGAAATCAACGATGACCTCCAACTTTGCGGTCTCGTTCTCGATGGTCGATCTGAAAGTGCTTGTCATCGATGCCGATCTGCGTCGCCCAAGCGTTCATCGCTATTTCAGTGTCGATCGCGGCGCCGGCCTCTGCGAAGTGCTTGAGGGGACGGCAACGGTCGATGAAGTGATCACGCCGACGAGCGTCGACAACGTGTCGGTGATCACAGCAGGATCGACACCGAAGTTGCCGGCGGAGCTACTGCAGTCGCCGGATCTCGATGAGACGCTTGAGGAACTGAAGTCGCAGTTTGATGTGATCCTGGTCGATCTTCCGCCGGTGCTCGCCGTCTCCGATCCCGTTGTCGTCATGCCGCGATTGGATGGCAATGTACTTGTGGTCCGTGTGTCGCGTGCCCGTCGGGATGAAGTGCTCAATACGATGCGCCGGATGAAAGAGTCGGGCGGCAAGTTCGTCGGTTGGATGTTGAACACCTTCGGGGCGGGTGGCAAGTTTGACGGCACCGGGGGATACACCGGGTACTACGAGAGCGACTACACACGGACGCCCAGCCGCAACGGTGCGGACACGTCCACGGTATCGGCTCGTCAGGCAACCAAGACGCGAAAGGCAAAGTCGTAGACGCTTGACCGTGCCGATCGGTGGTGTTAACAAGACTTGATGGCCCGCACCGCATCCAACTACGTCAGCGTTTTCGATCTGTTCAAGATCGGAATCGGGCCTTCGAGTTCCCACTCGGTTGGTCCGATGTTGGCGGCCAAGTCATTCATCGACGAACTGGCTTCGACCCTGGATCAAGTCGGCCAGATTCGCGTTGAACTGTTCGGGTCACTCGCATTGACTGGTCTGGGCCACGCCACCGACACCTCGGTGATCATGGGTTTGGAAGGCGAGCAGCCGGATACCATCGATCCGGAGTGCATTCAGCCGAGGGTGTCCCAAATTCGTACTTCGAGGGAAATCTGCCTGGGCCGTTCAAAAACCATCCCGTTCGTCGAAGAGCAGGACTTGGTTTTCAATCGTCGCGAGACACTCAAAGCTCACTCCAACGCGATCCGCTTTCAGGCGTTCAGGTCACGCGGCGAGTCGCCCATTGTTGAGGCGACCTACTACTCCATCGGCGGCGGGTTCATCGTTCGTGAAGGGGCCGACGTCGCGCCGCTCGAAACCGATTCTCACGAGGTGCCTTTCCCGTTCGCGTCGGGAAAGGAGTTGCTGGATTTGGCGGACGAACACGATTGTGCGCTGAGCGATCTCGCTTGGCGAAATGAGAACGCCCTCCGATCGAGTGATGAAACAAAAGTCGGCCTGGAACGCATCTGGAAGACCATGCGTGACTGTGTCGATCGAGGCTGCCGAACGGAGGGGATCCTGCCAGGCGGCTTGAACATCGAACGACGCGCACCGAGCCTCTTCAAGAAGTTATCGGAACAGCCGGAAGCGATCGGTCGTGATCCGATGTGCATTCTTGATTGGGTCGATCTTTATGCGTTGGCAGTGAACGAGGAGAACGCAGCGGGCGGTCGAGTCGTTACGGCGCCGACGAACGGCGCAGCGGGAATCATTCCGGCGGTGTTGTGCTATCTCGAGCGGTTCCGTCATGGGGTTTCATCGGACACGATTGAGCGATTCTTGCTGACCGCAGGCGTGATCGGTTCGCTCTACAAGCGAAACGCATCGATCTCGGGAGCCGAAGTGGGGTGTCAGGGCGAAGTCGGCGTGGCCTGTTCGATGGCCGCCGGTGCGTTGACCGAGGCGCTCGGAGGGTCACCGCATCAGGTCGAAGAGGCCGCCGAGATCGGGATGGAGCACAATCTCGGACTGACATGCGATCCGATCAAGGGACTCGTTCAAGTTCCGTGTATCGAACGCAATGCGATGGGTGCCGTCAAAGCGATCAATGCGGCGCGGTTGGCGATGCGCGGTGATGGCAAGCATTTTGTCTCTCTGGATCGAGTCATCCGAGTGATGAAACGAACGGGAGCGGATATGTCCGCCCGTTACAAAGAAACGTCTCGGGGCGGATTGGCGGTCAACATCAGCGAGTGTTAGTGCGAAACGCTTCGGCGGGGCGAACAGCGGAGATCGATCAGAACTCAATCGGTTCGTCTTCCCAGGGGTCGTCCCAACCGGTCCAGTTGTTGAGGTAGGTCGCATAGGCTTCGCAGTCTTCGGAGCGAGCTTCGATCCACGCCTTGGCTTCGGCACCGATCTCGATTTCTTGTTCGAGCCGAATTTGGCCCGTCAAAACGAGGCTGCGGAGAAAGACAAAGTACGTGTCGAGGACATCGCATCGGCAATAGTCACTGATCGAACGCAAGTCGCCGGCGTCGTACTGCTCTTGAACTTGATCGCCGGTGACGTCCATCTTCCCTGGTTTTCCGATCAGCTTCGTCGCGAGGTTTAGACCGCCGTTGAATCGCACCGCGCTAAAATTGGTTAGCAAGTCCTGAAGGTCCAGGTGTGATTCAGCCGCGTAGCGATGACGCGGCGTTCGGTAACCGTCGCTCTTGAACCAAGGGCCGATCGAAATGCCGTAGCGGAACGCCGCCAGTTCCATCAGCGGAAGGTCAAATGTCCGCCCATTGAACGTGACCCACTGCGGTTGTTTGTACATTTCCCAACCGCGCCAAAAATGCGCGGTCATCACGTGGCCGCGATGCTTCGGCTCATCCAGCGAAACGACGTCCAGCAGGCGAAAGTCGCGAGCGACTTTGGCAACGACGACGGCAATCGGAATCTGAAAGGTGTGCGGGATGAACGTCGAGCCGGTGGCTTCGAGTCGCTCCTGCTGATAGCGCTCCACCGCCTCTTGCGCGGACAAAGTATCGCCCGGGTAGCGGACTTTCGCGATCAAGTCTCCATCGGCGATACTCTCACAGTCAAAAACCAGATGGGCGACTTTTTCACTCATTCAATCATTTCATCTAAGCGAACCACCGCCGAACATGTGGTCGGCGTCTCCGCGGAAGCTTAACAGAAACCGAGACATGATCGAGATCAACCGACAGCGACTGCTTGAACGATTTCAAAGATACGTGCGTATTGGGACCGCGGCGGACCCGTCGAGTGACCAATATCCGAGCTCCGAGTCGCAGCGCGAACTCGGACGCGTGCTTGCTGAGGAACTCTCCGCCATGACGGCGGTCGACGTCCGTCAAGACGAACACGCGTTAGTGTACGCGACCGTTCCAAATTCCACCGGTCACGCCGGCGTCCCCACCGTCGCCTTGGTCGCGCACATGGATACGTCGCCCGAAGCGCCAAGTGACAACGTTCAGCCGAAAGTCATTGAATGTTACCAGGGCGGTGACATCGTCCTGGAGAACGGAAAAGTCATCCGCACCGAGGCTTGTCCGGAACTGGAACAGCTCGTCGGGAAAACACTCATCACCACCGATGGCCGAACGCTGCTCGGAGGTGACGACAAAGCGGGTGTTGCGATTCTGATGGAGTTGGCTGAAACGCTCATCGAAAATCCATCCTTGCCCCACGGCGATGTCAAATTCGTCATGACTTGCGATGAGGAGATCGGACGCGGCACGGACAAAATCAATTTGGATGCGCTGGGTGCAACCGTCGGCTACACGCTCGATGGCTCCGGCGCCGGGGCCATCGATGTGGAGACGTTTTCCGCAGACGGGGCCACCGTCAAGTTCACGGGATACAACATTCATCCCGCGATCGCGAAAAACCGCATGATCAACGCGGTTCGCGGAGCCGCTGAATTCGTGTCGCGGCTACCCCATGCCGGTCAGTCGCCCGAGACGACCGATGGACGAGAGGGTTACATTCACGCGCACACGATTTCCGGTGGAGTCGGCGCGGCCACGGTCGAGTTGATCCTTCGTTCATTTGAAAGTAACGACCTCGCCATCTACGCCGAGCAACTACGCGAAATCGCTCGACAGGTAGAAATCGAATTTCCTGGACTCACCGCCGAAGTCCAAGTCCGGCGACAGTATCGAAATCTACGTGATGGATTGGCGGCACTTCCCGAAGCTGTTTCCTTTGCGGAGCAAGCCTTTGATAACTTGGGTCGCCCACATTCGCGTGAGATCGTTCGCGGCGGCACCGACGGCAGTGTGCTGACCGAGAAAGGGTTGCCGACGCCGAATCTGTCCTGCGGGCAACACAACATCCATAGCGTGCTCGAATTCACATGCCTGGATGAAATGGTCGCCGCCGCAGAGCACATGATCGAATTGCTTTCTCTCTGGGCGAATCAACGGAGTTAGCGATGACGATCGCACGCACGTCGCCTCCGGCAAAACTCAATCTGTTTCTGGAAATCCCAGCGAAGCGAGAGGACGGGTATCACGAGATCGACACGACCATGGTCGCGATCGATTGGCGTGATGAACTCGTCGTCGAATCGATTCCCGAACCCGTGATTGAACTCACGGTCCAGTGGTTGCCTTCATTGCGGGAGGTCGCAAGCCGACTCGGACTGTCCACCGATCCGGTACCGGAATTGTTGCGCGTTCCCACTGATGAATCGAACTTGGTTTACAAAGCGTTACAGCGATTTCGAGAGCAATTCGGAATCAGCACTGGTTTTCGCGCTCGTCTCGGCAAGCGTATTCCCTCGGGTGCCGGCATGGGAGGCGCCAGCAGTGACGCGGCGCATTCGCTTCTCTGTGCTGCGCAGCTTCACCAAATTGACTCCGCTGGTGTCCTGCACGAACTTGCGGCAGAGATCGGAAGCGATGTGCCATTCTTTCTCACGGAATCGCCGTCGGATGTGCTGCTGGCCGCACGAGCACGAGGGCGGGGGGAACAGTTGAGCGTTTTGCAACGGCGCACACCTTTACACTTCGTCGTGGCCTTTCCCAATGACGGACTTTCCACGTCGGCGGTGTACCGACAGTTGCGCGTGCCGGAAGACCCCGTGGACGCGTCCCCTTTCTTGCGCGTTTTTGAGCGTGATCAAAACGACCAACTGTCGAATGTCATGATGAATCGTTTGACCGAACCGGCGTTCGAAATTATGCCGGCGGTCAGGCATCTGTTAGAATCATTGGAACAATCTGGATTGCACCCGTGTCAATTGACTGGAAGTGGATCGGCATGCTTTGGAATAGCTCGAGACTCGGATGAAGCCAGAACGGTTGTTGGGCAACTACGAAGTGAATTGCAGCCAGGCGTATTAGTGCAGGCCGTTCAAATGGTTCCTCCTGTTTCACCGATCTTGGTCGAAGAGGAGTGATTCCGGTCAACGAAGCGAGGGAGTTCGGGCGTGGAAATAACGGAGATTCGAATCAAGCTGATGGAATCCTCGGAAGACCGTCTTCGAGCTTTCTGTTCGATCACCATCGACGGTAGTTTCGTCGTCCGTGATTTGAAGATTATCGATGGCTCGAACGGTCCCTTCGTTGCGATGCCGAGCCGTAAGTTGACGGGGCACTGCAATCGATGCCATCACAAGAATCACCTTCGCGCGAATTACTGCAACCACTGCGGCGCGAAGTTGAACTTCGAAAATAGCGGCGGGTTCGACTCACCGCAGAAACTTTACGCAGACGTCGCGCACCCGATTAACAGCGACTGTCGTGAATTGATACAGAATGCCGTCATCGATGAATTCGACGCGGAACTCAAGCGTTGCCAGCAGCCCGGCTACCGGTCGCGATACGACGACGACTTTGATGACGCGGGTGAAGAAGTCGAAACGGCACTCTTTGACGGTCCGCATTCCGCGCCGCCACCGCCCAAGTCGACGAAGCGAACGG
>JBCBOT010000177.1:0-16110 GCA_039821165.1 Planctomycetota bacterium
CCAAAATGCGCGACCAGCATGCGCGGAGGAATTTCCGTTGGAGCCGATCCATGGGCTCTTTTGGGCAGCATCGCCTCGAGCATCGGCAGCGTCAGCGAGAACCCGCAAGCCCCGAGGAGTCGGCGTCGACCTATCGTTGCTCTTGAAGAATCAGAACGTGACGACATCAATGCTTCCGTGTCCGATAGAGAAGAAATGGATGAGCCGGTTGAAAGACTTCCCCGCAAAATAGCAACGGACCTGATGGTCTCAGGGGGCGTCCTTTCGCTGTCAGGATAACGTTAGAACGACAGGAAAGTACTTTCGCGATCGGAGATCGGCCCGATCATCATTCACGCCCCGACTGTCGGGGGGACCCGATAGCGGACGTGGAGTTCTCGTCGAGAGTCGATGGCGTGTCTCCGCCGTGAGCGTCCATCTCCGGTGTCGCGAATCGGTGCGCCGCATGAGTGAAGCGTGCCAGGAGCCTTTGTGTTCCTGCGGAGACGGATTCGGCAACCGTTTGCCCGGCCGAAACGGACGCCAAAACAGGCTTCAGGTTCTCCACCTGTTGTTGCACGGCAAGCTCGGAAATCACCCGATTCCGCTGCCAACGCCAAGCTCCCACGGCAATCAACACCGCGGCAGCCGTCGCGAGGAACGTCACAGCCCATCGGTATCTCGATCGGTGGTCAACGTTCGTGGTTCGTGAGACGAGACATTCAAGTTGCCTGGCCGTGGAATCTGATCGCAACTCACTTTCGAGGTGGCGCGCGGTCTGTAGTTCGGCAGCGACATCCGGGTGCGACTCAATCCACCGTTTGATGAATCGGGGCACAGGCCACTCATCCAGGATAAGCGAGGCTAAACGTTGTGCATTGCGGTGTTTCATGATTCAGTGCCTCGACCGCTATCCGGAAGTTGGTTCCTCAAAGCAGTGCGCGCGCGATGCAGTATCACCCGCGTTGAAACAGTGGTCTTGGAGAGCGCTTTGGCGACTTCGCCGATCGTCATCTCCTCCCCATAGCGTAACCAAAGCGCGGTGTATTGGTCGGCGGTAAGTACACGATCCGCCAACCGCCAAAGATGGTGCGCCGCGTCCGTATCGCCGACGCGAGCTTCAGTGTTGCTCTCGACCGCCGAAACCTCATCCATCCGAATCGTCGCGAATCGTTGGCGGCCGCGCATTTGATCGAGAGCCGTGCGGCGGGCAATGGTGTAGACCCAAGTAGAAAAGCGATACTTTGGATCGAACTTGTCGCGGTTGGACCAAGCCTTTGTCAAAGCGTCTTGCACGACGTCTTCCGGATCAAGACCGGAACCATCCAGCAACTTTGCGACGAAACGTACCAAGGGCGCATGGAAATGACTGAAGAGCCGATCGAAAGTCGACGGCTCTTCAACCAATTCTTCAACGGACGTGGAACTGTCCCTGCCTGAGTCCGGGGAACTCACAGCGGCAGATCGGCTTCTTCTCTCAAGAACTGGATCACGATCGACATCGGGATGCTCAACTCCATCTCGACCGTGGTGTCGGCACGCTGCACCACAATGCGTTCAACCGCATTGAGCACGTTCGTCGCGGTCTCTTCATCGTCAAGTTCTTCGCGGATCTGCTCGCTGAACAAGCTCACCATAGCGACCGCGCCCTGGGCGAGTTGCTGTAGTTGCATCGCTTTCTCTTCTTCGGTCGCGTGAAATGCGAGCTTCAAGGTCAAGTTTTCGTCTTCTTCTCCGATCGACAATCCGATGTGATCCAGCAACGACGAGAGTGTTGCCAGAGGCGGAACTTCGTTGACTTCTTCGGGCAGCGAGTTGAGTTTCACCGAAACGAACTGGCCTTCGGGGATGGACCATCCCAGGTCGCCTTTCGCCCCTTCATCGAGGGCGTTTGCCACATCGTCTTTCGTGACCGACATGACGACTCGTTTCTTGCCGGAACGCGACGTCAAAAACCCAACGAATGCGTCTTGTCCATCCAGTGAGAATGAGTGAATCGTGTGTTCGCCGTGCTTGAAGGATTCGTATTCCGGCGCCGCGAGCAACAAACCCTCCAGGTTACCGGTGGAGTCTTTGAATTCAGCTTGAACGGTCATCGTCTCGAGCGGGTTTTCGATGTCTTTGATCGAGAGAACCGCACGTAGTTTTTGGGTCGCGGGGTCAAACCCGAGTGACTTCTCCACCGCCGCGATGGCTTCGTCGGGATCTTTGCCGAGTTCCTCACCCATCAGCCCGGCGCCGGCTTGGGTCAGCATTTCCCCGATCTCCGACGTCACGAATTCACCGATATCGATTTGAACGTGGATCGTCGACGAATCGGTGCTGTCCGACGACGACTCTTGGCCCCACGCCATGGAGCCGAAAAACGCCAAGACGACCGCAAAAAGCTCGACGGAAAGAAGTTTTGCGTACTGAAACTGGGGTTCGACCCGCTGCATGATCATTCCTTTTGAAAACGGTGAATGTTGGACACCAGCCGTTGGTGCACTCCGTTTTACGAGCCATGCCGTCAAGCGTTACAAGCGTTTCAAAAAAACTTCCGACCTCCGTGGAACCGCTGCAGGGAAACACGCTTCAGATGCGGCCGCCTCCTTCAACCTTCCGCGATCATTTTCCGCAGTTCAGGAACCGTGTCACGAAGTATCGCCAGAATGTCCCTGCGGGTTCGTGCGTCAAGGTGTTCGTAGCCTTCGACTTGTTTGCCCCGAAGAATCTCGAGCAGCCCGGAAAGCACCTGGGTTCGAACCGGATCAGGAAGTCCTCCGAATGCGTCGGAGTGGATCAGGTAGCTGCAGGGATACTTGAACAGACGGTTCCGAAGATCCAATTCACGGAGACTCCTTCCTCGAGAGTCACGCCGGCCTCGTTTCGCAAAATCCTCGGCGAAGGTGCTGGTCCCCGTGACGCGATCGGTGAGTTCAAATTCGTCGCAAAACAACAGGTGTCTCAGGACTCGATCAGCGGAGGAAGCAATGCGTCGTTTCGCGCTGTCACTCAGAAAGCCCTCCGGGCGATCCAGGATTCGGTTCATCGTGTACGTCTGATGCAATGCGGCGACCGTTTCAAAATTGGCTGCCGCGATTGCGTTATGCATTTGCGTTTGGTGCGCCAACACCATCAATGCGACCAGATCACTGTGCGGAGACAGATAGGACTGGGAACGAAATCGGTCCGTGATTTCGGTTCGGTTCGCGCCCGCGTCGCGATCGAAGCTGCTCGCGTCGCCACGGCACAGTGAGTTGCCCATGTGCCGCATGTCACCATGTGTTCCCGAGACGTACCAGCCACCCCACCGCTCGCTAAAGTCGCTCGTCACATCGGTCAAGAAAGAGCCCTCGGAGAGTCGCGGCTGACCCGACGGCTCGACGAATACACTCCGCATCAGGTAGCCGGGAACCTTCTGCGTGCGACTAGTGGCGTGACAGGAAAGACAACTCCCTCGATCGCGTTTCAAGGTCGGCGTGTCCGATTCACTCTGCGAGAGTGTGTAGAAAATCGCCGCGCGATTCGCGTCGGTCGCGGCAATCTCAAGCACGTCTCCGTTGTGACAGTATCCAACGTACACATCATCGTTGAAATAGAGCGCCCGAGGGTTTCGCGGCGAGATGCGTCTCAATTGCAAACTCGTTTTGGAGAACACAAGCGTTTGCGAACTAATGTCGATGTCCAACTCGTGAAGGATGGATCGAAGGTATCCAAAGTCCTCATCGAACCGGAGCTCTGCTTCGCCGGAGTCGAGATCGACGGCAAGTCGAGCGACGGCGTCGTCGACCTCCGCCTTGTGATAATCGATTGGTGGCCGTTCGAAGTCTTGCTGTGCGTCGACGGCGCCGAGTCCGAAAACTGCCTCACCGACGAAAAGAATCCCAAGAAGGGTGAACTGATGCGGGAAACGATGCACGACAACTGGATTGACGGGAGGGGATCGAGCGACTCTTTGGATGGAGTCTAACCCGATCGTGTTCACCTAGCAGAGGCACACCGCTGTTGCGGCTCGCAGCCCCGTTAGATCGAGTCGGCGAGGCAATCCCGCCCGGTGAACGATCGTTACTTCCAGCGGTCGGCCTTGGGGATGAACGCGTCTAAAGAACGCAGACTTTCGCCACTGTTCCGCGCCGCGAACTGATATCCAAGCTTGGCAATTTCGTCCGCGGCGGCTTCCAGTTCGGCTCGGTTGTTGAGCTTGAGCTTCACGCCGGATGCGACCGTCAAGATTTCGTCGAGCAGCGGTTCTTCTACCTTTGTCGAAACGCTCTTCAGTCGCTTGATCGACCGTGCGGCGCGCTTTGCGACCGTGACACCGAAGGTATCCTTTTTCGTCGCGATGGCGGTGGCTCGGTACGACGCCTCCAACTCCGCGATCATCCCCGCGACGAACATGACCCGCAACCGTTCGGGAGAGCTGGGCGTATTGGATTTGCCGTCGGTCCGCACGAAATTATGACGGACCGAGCCTTGGCTCCAGGACACAAACTCAAAATCGAGGCTGCCCGCGGAGTGGCCACCCGCATTGACGAGTTGCTCATCGGCAGTGGTGTGACAGCGAAGACAGCTTTGCGCGATGGCATACACGTTCACGGGATTTCGCATCCCCGCAGCGATGCTTTTTGTCAGTCGTTGTCGACGGTGCTCGGGCGACTCGGTAGTGCGGGTGATTTTTGGTCCGCCATAGTCGTGGTGGAGCTCGACCCAGTTCTTTGCAGCACCGTGACAGGACTCACACGACACGCCCGCGATGACGTGGGGCGTTTGATCGGGACCTTTCGATTGTTGCGTGTAGTGGCACGCGACACAGCGACCATCGTGCTTGATGGACTGAAGCCCGAGTTTCTGGGCGATCTGTTTTGCTTCGGGACGGCGGTGCAATAGATCGACCGTCTTCGCGTGCGGAGTCGCCTGCCAGACTTTGATCTCGGGAGCGTGACATTTCACGCACGCCTCCTTGCTGAGCACCAAATGCGGATCCGCGGGTGCCGCGAGAGCGATTGAAGATCGCGATTTGGTCGGTGTCGCGCTGACGGACGGTGAACGGTCGGGGGACTCAGCGTGAGCAGTGGCTGCCACGAGCATCGTGAGCGCGGCGAGCAATTTGAGGGGAGTGCGCATGCGGGTCTTGCTAGTGCTTCATGAAGGTCGTCATAACCGTCACGACCGGCTGCATTTTGAGTAGCCGCATCGTGTCTCTTTGAACCCTACGTCACAAAACCGTCGGCATTGCGCCGCGAGGCGGCCGTGTCCGCCCAACGCCATTCCATTGACACGAATCCCTCCTGAGCTTCGCGCTCGTCGTGTCCTTCTCGGTAAGCCTCCCCCATTGTCTTGCCCCCCATCGTCTTGCCCACCCCATCGCCCTCCGTGAAAATGGCAAAACGATAGGGGCAAAACCATTTCACGACGGCGATAGAGAGTCGACGCTAGCGAGACGCGCCAAACGGTTGGATCGGCCCAGTTCCTATTCATGCATCCATTCTGCAGGTCACCCATGCCCCGACCGTGGCAGACGGTAAAACCACGAAGAAAGAAGCACACGAAGACCAATCACGAATCCATCCTGAGCTTCGTGCTCTTCGTGTCCTTCGCGTTAAGCCTCCCCATTGTCTTGCCCCCATCGTCTTGCCCATCCCATCGCCCTCCGTGAAAATGGCAAAACCATTTCACGCCAACACTTGGTGGTTTTAATCGGCGACCATTCCGATGCCTCCGCCACTGCCGCCGAACCCCCAGCCCACCCCAGAAACGAAGCAGATATACTGTCGGCGACAGTCGGCTCTGAATGATTCGTGTCGCGACGTTTTGCTTTGGTACCCATCATTCACTCCTATGCCTCGAAGTCGGCTCGGACCGCTCGCGATTGAATCCCGCCTCGGTGATCACCCGTCGCAAAGCACGGTGTGGCGGGCGGTGCACGTTCAGCACAAGCGCGCGGTCGCCGCCAAGGTCTTCAAGACCCCGTTCGGCGGAACGCTCGAATCGCGAAAATTATTCTCCGATGAGTGGGAGCGACTCAAACTGCTGGACCATTCGTCGATCGCGAAGTGTTTCGGTGGCGGGTTTGAAGAGTCCGACGCGTACCTCGCTTATGAATTGATCGAAGGCGAGACGATGTCTTCGCAAATCGAGCGTGCGGGTCGACTGTCCTGGGAGAACGCGTTGGAGATTGCACTGGGCTTGGCCTGTGCACTGGAGTACTTGCACTCCAAGAATGTCGTGCACGGAGCGATCGTTCCCGACAAAGTCATCGTGACAGGATTTAGCCCGGTGCTGCTGGATGTCCGGGTGGATCGTTTCGGTTCCCCTTTTCGAACTGCGCGACCACCGTCGGCAATGCAAGTCGCGCTGCAGGCACCGGAACTTTCTGCCGCCGGAATGCAGTCGCCGGCGCAACGGGTGACAACGGCATCCGATCTCTATTCACTCGGTGCCCTTCTCTATTTTGGCATCACCGGCTGTTATCCGGTCGAAGGTGAAACTGTCGAAGAAATTCGACAAAACGTTTCCCGACAGGTTCCGACATCGCCGGCATCGATCGTTCTTGACTGTCCAGTTTGGCTCGACAAGGTGATCATGCAACTGCTGGAGAAGGACCCGACGCAGCGTCCTCCCTCCGCGACGGCGGTGAGGATGTCGCTTGAGGAAGTTCGAAAGCGTTCTTTATCTCGAGCAGGAGTCGCGGAACACGCAAGCGCCGGTTTTAGCGCCCTCCAAGTAACCAGTCAGCAGGACAAAGATGAAGCGCGGACGTTGCTCGGCCGAGGCATCGTCAATTTAAAGCGAGCGGCTCAGGAAGAAGACGACGAGGATGACGGCGGTTACGTCGTCTGGCATGATCAACCGTGGTTCTTGCTCGGCGGACTCGTTTTGTTGCTGGCGTTGATCGCTTGGGTGGTTTGGCCCGCGAGCGAAGACACGTTGCGACGACGTGCCGAAAAACTAATCGCGCAGGATACGCGTTCGGCATTGGCCGAGGCGAAGAGTCATCCGCTTCGAGAGCTTCTTTCACGATTTCCCGACGGCCCCAACGCCGAGTGGGCGCGAGAGCAGGTGGATCGGATTTCGGTCATCCAATTTCTGCACCAGTTATCGGTGAAGATTCGGAAAAACCTTGTGATCAACGATCAGGGAGAATTGCTGCACAAGCAGGCTCAGCAGTACGCTTCGAATGGCGATGTGGCGCAAGCCATCGACAAATACCGCAGCATGATCACGATTCTGGGTGACGACGAAGAGTACAAAACGGCCGTCAACGCGGCTCGGTACCAGATCGCCTTGCTTCGCGAGTCCGGGGATGCTGCGAGCGATGCCGTTGAGATTGTGAAAGGGAAACTCGCCGAGGCAGACGAGCTTTACGATGCCGGGCGAGTCGTGGAGGCCCGAGAAATCTGGTACAGCCTGGTGGAACTTTATGGCGATCACTCAAACCTTGCACCCTTCGTCGAGCAAGCACAAAAGAAGCTCGCTCGGCAAGAATGAGCCACGGCAGCCTTGGAGGGAGTGTGCGCCGCCGCCCACTCTACCCAACGGGAAGAATGCCTCCCTTTGTGCCCAAATTTCGCAGCTGCCACTCAAGGTCTGGGAGCCGTCGGCGAAATGTGTTGTGTGGTCGGGTACACTAGCGACCAGTTCGAACCTCTTAGAAGGTTGTGGCGGCTTAGGCGGGTGTCATGAACACGGCTGAATCGATACCGATACGCACGTTGCTGGTGAGCGATGTCCACTTGGGATGTAAACACGCGCGTGCCGAAGAGTTTCTCGATTTTTTGACACGTTACGAGCCCGAGACGCTGTATCTCGTCGGCGACTTCCTCGATGCGTGGAAGCGCAAGGCATGGCACTGGACCCCGATTTGCGATGAGGTGGTCCGGCATTTGGTCGATTTAGATCGCCGCGGCACGGAGATTTTCTACACACCTGGGAACCACGATTCATTCCTTCGGCAGGGTTCGTTTCGCGACCAACTCCCGGCAGGCTTCCCAGAGGTCCGGATGGCGGATGAGTTCGTTTACGAGACCCTGGGCGGCTGGCGATTCCTGGTGACGCACGGCGACTTGTTCGATGCCGTCGAAAATCGCGCCCAATGGATTTCGAAAGCCAGTTCTCGGTTCTACGACCGCTGCTTGAGCCTGAATCGTTGGGTGCAGCGTCGCTTTATGAATGAGAGACGGAATCCCTACGGGGTCTGTGCGGTGGCCAAGGGACGGGTGAAACGGGGGGTAAAGTTTATCAGCCGCTACGAAAAGAAGATCATGCGGCACGCCCGCGACCGGCGATGTGACGGAGTCATCTGCGGGCACATCCACACACCGGTGATCAAACAATCGAAAAAAGTGCTCTATTGCAATACGGGTGACTGGGTGGAGAATTGCACCGGTCTGGTGGAGCATTTGGACGGGACACTGGAGCTGGTTCGTCGTTACGGAGCGTCCAAGGGATTACGACTTCCGGATCGCGAAGAGCCCGGGTTGAGAGAGAGTTGTGCATCGTCGTTAAACTGACGGTTTGCTTTTCCAAACGCGTTCGAGACTGATTCGACCGCGAAGTTTTGAGACAAGAAATCGGGATCATTCATGGTGCGGGAATGGCTTGGGCGGAAATACTTCTCCGCGGTCCATCAAAAGAACTTGGTCTACAACACGTGCTGGGAAGACCCACGGCTGGACAGGGAGGCGCTTGACCTCGGTCCTGACGACACCGTCATGGTGATCACCTCGGCTGGATGCAACGCACTCGACTACGCGTTGGAATCCCCAAAAGCGGTTTATGGCGTTGACATGAATCCGCTGCAGAATGCGCTGCTCGAACTCAAAAAAGCGTCGATCCGAACGCTGGACTACGACGACTTCTTCAAGGTCTTCGGCGAAGGCACGCACCCGAAGTGGCGTGAACTGTACCACGACACGATCCGCGATTCGCTTCGCCCGGAAGACCAGCGCATCTGGGACAAACGCGAAAAATTCTTCAACGGATCGGGGCGACGTAAGAGCTTTTATTTTCGCGGTACGTCCGGCATGTTCGCGTGGATCGTCAACAACTATCTGAACCGTCCGAAGGGACTCCGCGAAGCCGTGGAGCAGATTCTTTCGGCCGATAGCACCGAGGAGCAGACACGAATTTACGAAGCTTCGAATGTCTCGAAGCTGTTGTTCACCAAACCACTTCGCTGGGCGCTACGCCGAGACGCAACGATGGCGATGCTCGGTGTTCCGCGAAGCCAACGGTTGCAGATCGACCGTGGTTACCCGGGTGGAATCGGCGGTTTCATTCAGGATCGAATCGAAGCCGTCTTCAAAGAGATTCCACTCAAGGACAACTATTTCTGGCGTGTTTATCTAACCGGAAAATACACGCCGGAGTGTTGCCCCGAGTACCTCAAGCGGGAAGGCTATCAGCGACTGCGTGACGGCTTGGTGGATCGTGTCTCGACCCACTCGAACACCGTTGAGGGATTCCTCAACGAACACGAAGGCACCGTGTCACGCTTCGTGCTGCTGGACCACATGGATTGGCTGTACGAGAAGTATCCGGAACTGTTGACCGCGGAGTGGCAAAGCATCATCAACCGCTCTGCGCCGGACACTCGCATCCTGTGGCGGAGCGCCGCACTGTCGGTGGACTTCGTCGATCCGCTTGAAGTGGTTGCTTCGGGTAAGTCCGTCCGCGTCGGTGACTTACTTACTTACCAAACCGAACTCGCAGAAAAACTGCACGTCAACGATCGCGTCCACACGTATGGAAGTTTCTACATTGCGGACCTGATGGACGTCGCGGCATGAGTGGGGCTGCCAACGCGGACCTTTCGCCTGGTGCGGAGTCTGACACAACCACGAAACCGAAGTCTTCGATTTGGAGCGATCTTCGTGTCATTTGGCATCTGATCGCCCATCCGGTGCGGGGAAAGACGCATGCCGAGCGGCTGGAGAGCTTCTACGGCGGCCAAGCGGACGAATATGACTCGTTTCGCGCCCGCATGCTGCACGGGCGCGACGAACTCATCGACATGCTCCAGTTTCCAGACGGCGGCTCGTGGGTCGATATGGGTGCCGGAACGGGCGAGAACGTCCTGCGCGCCCGCGAGCGAGTGGGCGGCCTCGACAAAATCCATCTTGTCGATTTATCGAGTTCGCTGCTGGAGGTTGCCGAAAAGCAGTTAGGTGCGGCGGGAATCACGAATGCCGAGTTCCACCTCGCCGATGCGACACGTTTCGACCTTCCGCCGCAAAGCGTTGATGTGGTCTCGTTTTCCTACTCTCTCACCATGATCCCCGACTGGTTCGAGGCGGTCCGGCTTGCGGAACGAATTCTGAAGCCCGGTGGGACCATCGCCGTGACAGATTTCTACGTTTCGCGGAAGTATCCGGCGGACGGGCACCGGCAACACGGCTGGCTTCGCCGCAATTTTTGGACACTCTGGTTCGCCGGGGACAACGTCTACCTCAACGGTGACCATGCGTCGATGTTGCATCGCCGATTCGAGCCGGAACTGTTCGACGAACGCCTGGGCAAAGTCCCTTACCTACCATTCGTTCGGGCGCCATACTATCTTTTTGTTGGTACGAAGCCCGTCGCTGCATAGGCTCTCTCGGTTTGTGTCTTCGGTGGTTACCGGACGTGGCTCGACATAGGAAAACGACCCGACGGAAAGACCGATGGCGACCACTCTTGACCCACCTCGCGACCTCGCCGAGAACCACAAGGTAGCCTCGCCGGCAGGTGCCAAGCACGAGCAAGCCGAGTCCGCGCCGACATCGTCGCGCTCGAACTGGGCCCGGCTTTGCGGAGACTTCCTCAAGTGCCACCGGCGTCCGCTTAACGTCGCACTGCATTTGCTCACGACGCCAGCCGCGTTGTTTGGGGTGTACTCGCTCGTCTTCGAGATCGATCCGATCGCGTTGACGCTGTTCGTGGGACTGCAAGCGATCCTCGTCGCGGCATTGACCCCGACATCCGTCGCGATCATTCACGGCATTGTGATCGCCGGAATCGCATCGCTCGCGGCCATCACATCGCCCGGGATTCTCGTTGGGATCGGCGCTTTCGTGGGTGGTTATTTCGGACAAGACTTGGCGCACTGGATTGCGGGCGAGAAGACGTTTCAAAGCACCTACATCCGCAAGCGAGGCTGGCTCGCACAATTGGTGGAGCACACCGTCTTGCTGTTGCCCGTCATCTTGGTGATCGCGGGACGTTGGAAAGAATCACCGTTTAGGATTCTTGTTCAACGAAAGGCGATCCTCAAAACCAAGCTCACGGGCAAGCAACATCGCGCTGACTTCAAGTCGATCTGCGTTTGGGTCAAAGCCAAACATCCCGTGGTGACGCAGAGCAATCACTGGTGGCAAGCTGATTTGACGGAGGAAGCCGGTGAGGCATTCACGCGGCTCAGTCACGATGACCAACTACTCCGTATGATCCGTAACTTTCACGGACCGGGGTACGAAGTCAAACCCGTGCTCGGCATGAATGAGTTGTACGTCACGGGACCGCCCAAGAAGTCGACTTCGGATACCGTGTTCTACATGGGGCACGTCGACGGGCCGTGGTCGGTTTTTCCCGGCGCTCGTCTCTACCGTTGTATGCTCGCGCTCAACGAGAACCTGGAAGTCACGACACACTATCCGATGTCGAAGACGGACTATCGCGAGCCCGAGGGACACCGACTGGAACACGGGGATGCCGTCGCATTCGATTTTAACCGCGAATTGCATTACATCACTCGGGAGCCCAACGAGGGCCAGATCGACCCACGGCTCAATTTGAAGCTTCATTTCGTTGCGTACCCCAAGTCGTTGTCCTGGTACGGACGTTTGCTCGATCACCTGACGACCAGCTACGACATCAGGGCACGAAATCTCTTCCTCGCCACCATCGATCCGAACAGCATGTGGACGAAGGTCAAGGCGAAATGGGTGTTGTTTTGGACCAAGACCTTCGAGTTGGCCGTACGCCACGTCGGATGGACCAACCTTTCGTACATCGTTGTGGCGGCTTTGTTGAGTCTGGTGTTCTGGGATTCGCGGTTGTTCCTCGTTGCGACCAGCTTTGTGCACTACCTGATCTACGTCGGTACGTTCCAAGAACGCACACCGGTCTCGTTCGGCACATTCCGCCGCGACGCCGTGCTATTCAAGTCACTGGCCATGATCCAACTCTTCGCGGTGTTCGCGACGGGACTCTTCAGCGGCAGCATGACGACGACCGCGATGGCGACCGTATTGGCCGTGGTGGCAGCCGGATTCGGGCTGGCAACCTACGCGACAGCCGTACTCGGGCTCGATCGAACCTACTTCTCTTGGGAACTCGGCTTTGACCCACCAAAACGAGTGGCAAAATTTCCATTCGGTGTGATTCCTCATCCGATGATCGTGGGCGCGATGCTCGGCATCGGGGGAATGTTGCTGGTGCCGGCGGTCCGAGAAAATTTTGCCTGGCTGATCGCGGGTCATTTGATCGGTTACGCCACCGTTTTGGGTCACGAAGTCCTCGTCACAAGACAACGGCTTTCCCGGCTTGGGCTCGGAGAGGGCTGACCCCGCATTTCCAAAACACGACGGATTTGGGCTGGGTTGAACGCGGGCTAGAATGGGGAAAACCAACGGTTTCCCCGCACACTGGCCCACCAATGCGTTCGATCGCCTTCACCCTCGTTCTATCCCTCGCTTCTCTTGCGACCCTGAATGCTCAGGAAACGACTCAGGCAACAGCTGAGCCGACGGTTCAAGACTCTCAGAAGGAGGAGGAGCTTTCGCCTGCGAAGGAAGAGGCGCTGATCACGAATGCTCAGCAAATCACCTTTGCGGGACTTCGCGCGGGCGAAGGTTACTTCAACGGCGACGGCACGAAGATGGTGTTCCAAAGCGAGCGCGATCCGGCCAACCCCTTCTATCAGATCTTCCTGATGGATCTCGAAAACGGGGACCTCGAACGTGTTTCGCCGGGCACCGGAAAAACGACGTGTGCTTGGATCCATCCCGATGAAGATCGGATTCTGTTCTCGAGCACGCACCACGACGAGACCTCGGTTCAGAAACAAAACGAGTTGCTCGAATTGCGCCGGACCGGCAAGACGCCGCGATACTCATGGGACTACGACCCCGAGTACGAACTGTATGAGCGCGTGGACGGCACATACCGTCGCCTCACAGAGACATTGGGATACGATGCCGAAGCGAGCTACAGCCCCGATGGCAAGCAAATTGTTTTTGCATCAAATCGGGCGGCTTACGCAAAGGAAAAACTCAGCGAGCGCGAAAAGCAATTGCTTGAAGTCGACAAGTCTTACTTCATCGATCTCTACATCATGGACGCGGACGGAAGCAACGTTCGCCAACTGACCGATGTCCCGGGCTACGACGGGGGGCCCTTCTTTTCGGCGGATGGTTCTCGCATTTGTTGGCGTCGCTTTTCGGAGGATGGACTGACCGCCGAGATTTTCACGATGAAGACGGATGGCAGCGACGTGAAACCGTTGACTTCGATCGGCGCGATGAGTTGGGCGCCGTACTTCCATCCGAGCGGCGACTATCTGATCTTCACCACGAACAAGCATGGATTTGGAAATTTCGAACTGTATTGCGTTCGCGCTGACGGAAACGGTGAACCGGTCCGTGTGACGTACACCGACGGGTTTGACGGACTGCCGGTCTTCCTTCCCGAAGGCGAACGCATCGCTTGGACAAGCAATCGGTCCGAGAAGCGATCCCAAATCTACCTAGGTGGTTGGAACGACAAAGAAGTCCGCGCGCGACTGGGGCTCGATGAGGATGCATCCGAAGATCGCGAAGCCGGTGTCGCGGCGGCGGAGCAAACCGCGCGCGAGTTCACGCCTGCCGACGTCGCTCGGCATGTTGACTACCTGACACGCCCGGAACTCGAGGGTCGACTGACGGGGACTGAAGGTGAACGCAAGGCGACGGCCTACGCGGCGGCTTACCTCGAGAGCCTTGGGTTTGAACCGGCCGGTGAATCGGGCACCTTCTTCGATGAGTTTGAGTTTCCTGCCGGTTGTTCGCTGACCGACAAGAACGAACTGCGGATCACGCGTGGAGACGATGTGACCGTCGGCAAAATCGATGTCGATTGGCGTCCGCTATCGTTCTCGGGTGATGTCGAGATCGACCCTTCCGAGGTCATGTTCGCGGGCTATGGCATACGCTACGAAGGGAACGAGGAAGAGAACATTCCGATGTATGACAGCTACGTGCACATGAATTGTGCGGGTCGCTGGGTCATGGTGCTTCGGGATCTACCACAAGACATTTCGCCGGAACGTCGTCAGCAACTGGCTCGTTTCAGTTCGCCGCGTCGAAAGGCATCGTTCGCACGCGACATGGGTGCCAAGGGAATCATCTTTGTTGCGGGTCCGACCAGCAAAGTCCGCAACGAACTGATCCGTTTCGATTCCGCGGCGTCATCGGGAGTGAGCATCGCTGCGATCTCGGTGACGAATGATTTTGCCGCCAAGATGTTTGGCCCGAAAGACGGGAATCTCAAAGAGGAACAGAGCAATCTCGACGGCGGCGGTCTTGCGATGGGTTTTCTGCTCGAGGCCGGATTGGTGAGTGCGAAGGTCGAAGTCGAACGAAAAACGGGGATCGGCCGGAACATCATAGCGCGGTTGAAGGCTGAAAATGCCCAACCCGACGCGCCCGTGGTCATGCTTGGTGCTCATATCGATCACCTGGGTCGCGGCTCGGGTAGCAACAGTTTAGCGCAGGATGACGAACGCGATCAGATTCACCAAGGAGCCGACGACAACGCGTCCGGAGTCGCCGCCATGCTTGAAATCGCGGAGTACCTCGCGGGCGAAAAAAGTGCAGGTCGTTTGAATGCGAAACGCGACTTCGTCGTTGCCGGCTGGAGTGGTGAGGAACTTGGATTGTTCGGCTCGAAAGCATTCGTTGAATCGTTCTATGACCTCTACCCCAACGCTCCGAAGGCAACGATCGATCCCGAATTCCAGCGGGCCGCTGCTGCGCACGGGATGAAGTTAGACGCGGCGCCTCTGACGCCCGCGATCGCAGCCTACTTGAACCTTGATATGGTCGGGCGTTTGCGTGAGAGCGTCGTCATTCAAGGCATCGGGTCGTCACCCAACTTTGGATCACTCGTTCAGCGTCGCAACGTGCCCGTGCGGCTTCCATTGAAACTGGATAAGACCAGCACACGGTTGCCGACGGACGCATCTGCCTTCGTCGCTCGCGATGTCCCGATTTTGTCGGCTTTCACCGGAGCCCACGAAGACTATCACACTCCGCGAGACACGAAGGAGAAACTGAACTACGAAGGCTCGGCGAAGATAGCACGCTTGTTCGGTCTGATTGCGCGTGGCATGCTCACCGATGCGTCGGTGCCCGAGTTCAAATTGGACCAGGACGATGCGGAAGAAAAGGAAGTGCCTCGCGCCCGTTTGACCGCGTTTTTGGGTACCGTGCCGGACTACGCAGCTGGCAAAATCGTGGGAGTAAAACTCAGTGGGGTCGGTAAGGATGCCCCAGCCGCGGAGGCGGGCATTCAAGGTGGTGATGTCATCATTGAGTTGGCCGGAAAAAAGATCGAGGACATCTACGACTACACCTACGCAATCGAGGCCCTGAAGATCGGCGAAGAGATCGATATCACGGTCCTGCGTGGGGACAAACCACTGAAGTTGAAGATCACGCCGGGATCACGCGAGTAGGCGGGGCATCCCGCCAAGGGCGCGTTTACGGATCGACGTTTTTTCCGCGCCGTGTTAACTTTCGGAAGCGTCGAGCAGAATCCGCACGGCGAATGCGGCCCAGCGAATGCCGCCCTCGTTTGCGAACCCAAACGAGCACTCGCGGTGATGTGCATCATCCATCCTCGATGGCTCGCTCGCGCGATTCATGCCAACGTTCCCGGTCCGTCCGGGTAACCGCCCCGCCAGCACCGATCCCCGAAACGCCTCCGCCGACATGGCCGTTCTGATTCAAGTCCGAGATGCGCACAAGCGTTTCGGCGACCAAGTGATTCTCGATGCGGCCGAAGTCGCACTCGTCGACGATGTGAAAGTCGGTTTCATCGGCCGCAACGGGGCGGGCAAGAGTACATTTCTGCGCGCGTTATTGGGTGACGAAGAACTCGAGAAGGGTGAGGTGATTCATCACCCGTCGCTTC
>JBCBOT010000178.1:0-16075 GCA_039821165.1 Planctomycetota bacterium
GGGCGTGGCCGCTTTGGGGCTCAATCGGCGACCACGACTTACACGGTCAACGTGCCGTCATCGACCAAGATCACAACGGCGATGCGTGAACGAAGAACGTTCGAGTTCCGTGTGCTTGGAGAAATCGCGGGTGGCTTACGGAACCCGATTTTCCTTCGCATCAAGGAACCGCTCGCTGCAAGGATCGTGACGAGTGACGATACCATCGTCGAGATCAACGTCATCACCGGAGGGACGGACATCAACTCGACTGGGGTCGAACCCACCGGCGGCAACGTGATTGCGGTGAAGCCGAAGCGTCCACCGGCGAAAAGGAAGTGAACCCGTGATGCGACTGTTTAAGCAGCGACCAATGATTGATTTCTACGCAGCATTGCTAGTCGCGATCACACTGGCCACTCCGCTACGCGGTCAGTCAAGCGGTGATGGAGTTGCATTTTTCGAGACCAATATCCGTCCGACGCTCGTGACTCATTGCTACGAATGTCACAGCGAGGCCGCTGGGAAATCCCGTGGTGGACTCAAAGTCGATTCCGCGGACGCCATCCGACGTGGCGGCGAGTCCGGACCAGCGGTCATCCCACGAGATGCCGACAAAAGTTTGTTACTCCGAGCGATGCGTCACAGCGAGGGAGTCTCTCAGATGCCACCGACGGGGCGTCTGCCGGAAAGCGTCCTCGAGGACTTTCGAAAGTGGATCACGATGGGCGCTCCCGATCCGCGAGTCGCGCCGATTGCGTCGACGGTAACAACGAAGATGGACCTCAAGGGCGGTCGCGATTTTTGGGCCTACCGAACCGTCACTGCACCGCGGGTCCCACCCGCCGATCCTTGGTCTCGAACGGAGATCGATCGTTTTGTCGCGTCGCAGCGGTCGCGAGATGGATTGAGCCCTGTTGAAGATGCGGATGCTCGAACGTTGATTCGCCGTCTCTACTTGGTCTTGGTCGGGTTGCCACCGAATCCCGAGGAAATGTCTCACTGGCTCGGGCGAATTGCGTCCGACCGATCCGCACCATACTCGACCGGAATCGACCAGTCCGAGGTCAATGAATTGATCGATCATCTGCTTGACCAGTCGCAGTTCGGTGAGCATTGGGGAAGACACTGGATGGACGTGGTCCGGTTTGCCGAGTCGACGGGTGGCGATCACAACAACACCTTTTTGCACGCCTGGCGTTATCGCGATTGGATCATGGATGCGTTCAATGCGGACATGCCTTACGACATATTTGTTCGCGCGCAATTGGCGGGGGATTTGTTGCCAATCGCGAACGATCGCGAGTGGGCGAACAACGTAATTGCGACCGGTTTCCTTGCGATCGGCGTCAAGTTGGTTGGAGAAGAGGACCAGCAGCAGTACTTCGCTGACTTAGTCGATGAACAGATCGACGCCACCACCCGCGTCTTTCTGGGAACGAGTGTCGCCTGTGCACGTTGCCACGACCACAAATTTGATCCGATTCCACAAACGGATTACTACGCGCTCGCGAGCATCTTTCGGGCGACGCAGACACATTATGGATTACTCAAAGCCCAGGCACGCCAGGCCACGACGCTGATCGATTTGACGGATCTCGGTCTTGACGAGAAACCACACCGTCTGGATCGAGAGGCACACGCAACACTGCTTCGCGAACGCGATGAAGCGCGCCAAGCCGTCGATGATGCGATGAAAAAGATTCGTTCGGGAGAGAACGTCTTTCGTGGCACGCTTCGTCGGCTTCGGTCCAAGCGTGACGAAACCGAAGCCGCCTTGCAGGCCTACCTGCCGGACGGAAGGCAACGCGTGTTTGCGATGGGAGCACAAGATCGCGACTATCCGCTGACGACGCGTTTGTTGGTCCGTGGTGAACTGGACAAACCGGCACAGGTCATCGAGCCAGGATTCCTCCATGTCCTCTCCGAACCGAGCCGCGAATCGTTGAGTTCATGGGCGAATACGCTGGCGGTCAAACGCGAAAAGACCGCGATGGAACTGGGCCCGCCGGGCTACCGCTCGACGAGCGGGCGATTGGAATTGGCCCAATGGATCAGCAGTCGACGCAATCCGCTGACAGCTCGTGTGATGGTTAACCGCATATGGCACTGGATGTTCGGTCGTGGACTTGTGCGCACAGTCGACGATTTTGGTTCGGCGGGGGAAACACCGAGTCACGCTGAGTTGCTCGACCACCTCGCGGTGCAGTTCATGGATGCGGGGTGGTCCATCAAAACACTCGTGCGTGAAATCGCGCGTTCGCGGACTTGGCAACTCGCATCCAGCTACGACGAGACCGCCTTCACTGTGGACCCGGACAACAAGCGATTGTGGCGAATGAACCGGAGGCGGCTGGAAGCGGAGTCGGTGAGAGACGCCATGCTTTGCACGAGTGGCATGCTTCAATCGGCTCGGCCGAATGGCACGTTGCTTCGCGAAGCTGGTGAAGGCAATGTCGGGCAAAACGTTTTCGAGCCTGTCATTCGTGCGCTCGATTGGAACCACCGATCCGTTTATCTGCCACGAGTGCGCGGCGTACTTCCAGAAATGCTCGAGGTATTTGATGCGCCCGACGCAGGACTTGTGTCGGGGGCTCGTGATTCGACGTCGAGTCCCATCCAAGCACTCTACCTTCTGAATAGCGATTGGATGCATCGGCAATCGGTTGCGTTCTCCAAGCGTGTGCAAGATGCACCACCAAATCAGAGGATTCACAGGGCCTACCAATTGGCATTTGCACGCGAACCCCGACCACAGGAGATACAAGCTGCAGTGACGTTTATGGAGGATGTCAGCGGCACGTCGATGAGTGCCGACGAAAAGTTGGTCGCCTATTGCCACGCGTTGCTTTGCACCGCGGAATTCCGAACCATCGATTGATGGCGCTTCTCCAACTCACTTTTGCCAAGGCATGCCATCATGAATGACATTTCGGTACCGTCTAACGAGCATTGCGTTTTCTCCCGACGCCAGGCGTTACGCCTTAGTTCAGCAGGATTCGGTTTGCTCGCCTTTGCCGGACTTGCTTCTGCAGTGTCCGTTCGTGATAAAGCCACGTCATTGCTCGCTTCGAAGGCACCGCATTTTGCACCACGAGCCAAGCGAGTCATCTTCCTATGCATGCGTGGCGGGCCGTCGCATGTCGACACGTTTGACCACAAACCCAAACTCAAGCACGACCATGGCCGCGCGTCGCACTACGGCAGCCCATGGTGTGCGTCGCCGTGGAAATTTTCGCAGCACGGTGATTCGGGCCATTGGATCTCCGATCTCTTTCCACATCTCTCAAAGCAAGCCGATGAACTCTGCATGATTCACGGAATGCACTGCGACCAGCCCGCGCACTCTCAAGCGACGTTGCAGCTGCACACAGGACACTTCCAGGCTGTTCGGCCATCGATGGGCTCGTGGGCGCTCTACGGACTGGGAACTGAGAATCAGGATCTACCCGGATTCATTTCAATGAACCCCTCCACTGCCAATGGTGGTCCACAAAACTACGGCAGCGCGTTTTTGCCAAGTGCCTTTCAGGGCACCAAGTTGACTGTCCGCGACAGCAGTGCCCGAAATCGAAGAATCGATCGGATGCGTCGTGGCGAAGTCAATCCTTACGGAATCAACAACGCGGTCAACAAGCGTGTTTCGCGAGCGACTCAACGGGCTCAACTGGATTTGATTTCAACACTCAACCGAGACAAGCTCCGCCGCGATGAATTCAATCCCGATATCGAAGCCGCCATCGAGAATTTCGAGTTGGGTTTTCGAATGCAGGATGCGGTGCCACGCGTGATGGACCTGTCGGACGAATCGAGCGAGACGCTGGATTTATACGGTATCGGTGAAGCACCCACCGATGGGTTCGGCCGCCAGTGCCTGCTGGCACGCCGTTTTGCGGAAGCAGGTGTCCGCTTCATCGAGCTCGGTCACGGTTCGTGGGATCAGCACAGCAACCTGCAAACAGCCCTCGCTGAGAACTGTGCTGAAACCGACAAACCGATTGCGGGACTCATCGCCGACCTGAAACAACGCAACATGCTCAACGACACGCTGATCTTATGGGGTGGCGAATTCGGACGAACACCCTACTCGGCGACCGGAAATGGCCGCGACCACAACCACAAAGGCTATACGACTTGGATGGCGGGCGGTGGAGTCAAAGCGGGATTTCGGTACGGGGCGACGGACGAACATGGCTACGAGGCGGTGGAAGGAAAGATGCACATCCACGACTGGCATGCAACGATTCTGCACCTACTGGGGTTTGACCACGAACGACTGACGTTTCGATACGGCGGGCGCGAGATGCGTCTGACCGACGTCGCGGGTCGGGTGGCAAAAGAGATCCTCGCCTAACGCCAGACTGACTAGACCGGTGCCGCTTCGCTGGTCAGCATCTGATCGACTTCGTTGCTGACGATGACGCCGTAGTTGATCGCGCCGAGCCATCCGCTCATGATGATTCCGACGCTTCCGGCGTGGTACATCCCGCCGACCTGATTCGGCAAGTCACGGCTGACCGCGAGTCCTTCGAACTTGGTGCCGAAGCTGGCTCCCATCTCGTGACGCGTGTAGTGATGGAACGTCCGCGGCGTCGCGGCTTCGGCGTGGTCGATCTTATCGCGAACGCCAGGGATGTAACGCTCGAGTGCATCGATCGTCGTGTCAACGAGATCCGCCTTGCTTTCCTTGTAAGACTGTTCGTCGAGTTCGGCCCAGTCCGACCAATTCGCGTTGGTGCTGCTGACAATCGCGTATCGTTCTTTCGTCTTCCAGGGACGCGTGCGCGGATAGTAGAAGCTAAAGGTACGGCTCGTGATATCGCGGCTGAGCAGCAGCTCGGTTCGAAAGTCCTCGGCGGTGCTCGTGAAGAAGAGGTCGCCGCTGCTTTCGTCGATCGCCTCACCTTCCTTCAACGCCATGTAGACCTGCGTGCTGCTGTTGTTGAGTCGCACCGCGTTGGCTTGTTCGACGAATGATCGATCGAGTTTTTCCTCACCGATCATTTTCAGAACCGTCGTCCGCAAGTTGGCGTTGCTCACGATCGCGCGGCAGCGGATCACGCGGCCGCCGACGTGGACTGCCGAAACCCGACCGTCCTTGAGTTCGATTTTGTCGACACCACAGTTGATTCGGACATCGACCCCGTTCGCGTCGAGTTCTTTCTTCATGCGTTTAACGAGGTCGTCTGTCCCACCTTCGTAGATGTAGACTCCCTTGCTCATGAAGTTACTGAAGACGATTCCGTAGGTGATCGCCGGGTCCTCGAGCGTCGAACCGTTCGCGTAGGTGATCGGTTCCATGAGCAATCGGACGATGTCGTTACGTCCGGGGAAGAACTTTTCAAAGAGCTCGCCTGTTGTCGTCGTTTGATCGTCGTAGAAGTTCATACCCCGCGCGGTGTCGAAGAACGCCTTGACGTTTTCCGGTTCTTGACCGAATTGCTCGACAAGCAACCTCGTAAAGTCTTCTCGATCAAACGTCGTGGAGAGTGAAAACTGCGGGTTGTCAAAACGGATGTTCTTCAGCTGAACGATGCGATCCGAAATGTCGCGGTTCCAGTAGCGTCGGCACGATTTGATCATGCCATGCGGAAAACCGTGGAGCGAAATATCGAATGTGTGACTGCCGGGACGCAGGAACCAAGTCGCGAGCCCACCGAGCTTGTAGTGCTGCTCCAGCAATAGCACGCGGTGCCCCGTTCGGCCCAGGATATTTGCACTGGTCATCCCCGCGAGTCCACTTCCGATGACCACCACGTCGTATTCGTCTTGAGCGCCTTTTAGATGGTCTCGGGGCATGGAAGCAATCGGGGTGAGATGTGGACGGATCGTTTCGTGACAGTTTCTCGGAACTGTTGCGGTCTGGCTAGAGGCAATCGAAACCGACGCTACAAAGCCCCGACATCCGGTTCCAATTGCGCAAAGACGCCGACCGCGTCCTGGTCCCGCGGCCGTGCCCCAAACAGCAACGCCTCTTCGCCTCGAATCATGCGGTTTTCGACAAGGCGGATGAAATCACCGGCATCGGTGACGTGGGCGACCCGCGAGACACCCGCCGTGGACCACTCCTGCGGGCTGCGAAACAGTGCCACGTGAGGTTCCGGCAAAACGGTTCCGATCCGTCGTGTGCCCAGCTCCGAGCGGCAGATGGCGGCGATCTTCCATTGGTCGTCACGCGGGTCCCGCAGTACCCGGACGATTACGGTCGACTCCCCCGAAGGCACCGAAAGCGCGCCGAACCAATCGGGAGCGTCTGAATCCACAGGCCAGATCGAGCTGTAGACCAATCGGTATTTCTGTCGCTCGGGAACTCGGACTCGGAACTGGTACGTCAAGGGTTCGAGAACCTGAGCGCGGACCGCCGCGACTTGGTCGGCTCGCGTCGGTCCAAGGTAGCCCACTTCCTCCCGAAGTTTGGCCAGCTCCGTCTCAGCAGACCGCAGTCGCTGTACCGTGACGACGAGCCCACAGGCGAGCGCGATGGTGGTCACCCAGAGCATCAGGCTGCCGAGTGTGAATGATGCCGCACGTGGTACCGTCGATCCGGTCTGGTCAGCCATTGACGACCGAGTTCAATGCGGCCTCGACAACGGAGCGCGACTTTTCCAGACCTTCCTTCGCGACTTCCGCCGCGTCACGTTTCCAGTACTCCGGATTGAACAACTCCAGCGAGAACGTGCCACGAAAGCCATTGGCGAACAGCGACGCGATGATCGCGGGGAGATCGCAAACACCGTCGCCGGGAAAGACGCGATGCTTGTCCGCGATTTGCTCACGAGGCGGATCCGCGGGGTAGTCGTTGATGTGAAAGCAGTGAATCTTGGATGCTTCGATCATCGACAACCCGGCGAAGTCATTGCCGCCTTTGTAGATGTGATAGAAGTCCGGCAGCACACATGCAAATTCGTGATGCGCTTCGGTCGCCACATAGGCTAGTTCACCAAGCTTGCTGAGCGTTGGCGAAAAGCCCCACAACTCCAACTGTGGTTTGACTCCCACCTCGGCGCCGATTTTACAAAGCTCGCGATAACGTTCGGCGATCGCATCAAGCGCTGGTTTGTCACCGTCGCCCCGGTGGGCCCCGATGGGTGGAGCCGCGAGATGTGCGCCGCCGAGCGCCGCGATGCGGTCCATGTCCTTTCGGGCCTGCTCCAAACCGGCTTTTCGTTTTGCTTCGTCTTCGGCGATCCAATTCGCAAAACCGATGGCGCTGCAAACCACGAGGCCCGCATCGTCAAGGCGCTTCCGCAAATCCTCAAGACGGCCGCCGCCTTCGACGAACTTGTCAATATCGCGTAACCAGGGTTCGATCCCATCGTATCCACTCTCGGCCGTGACATCGATTTGCTGCTCGATGGAGAGCTTTTGCCCGCGAATGGTGCTGGTGTTCAACGCGAACGAGCAATCAAACAGCACCGGTTTCCCGTCGTCGGCCGAAGCCAAAGTCGGCGGCAGCAGGGATGCGGTCGAGGCCGCAGCGGTCGCGGCGAGAAAATGGCGTCGGTGAGGCATGACGGTTCCAGGTTCGGGCGGGTAGCACCCGAACACTTTAACCCGCGGTCACCCGGATTGCGATTCCGCGTTTGCCTTGCACTTGTCGCCACGGAGCGTGCGCGCCAGGTGATGAAATGGTTCCGCAAACGCTATCGCTCTATTCCATATGGTTTTTGGTTGACGCACCGGAGGCCTTGCGCCCCTATCGCTAAAATTGTTAGCGGAACGTCGCGAGCCGTGGTGCAGCCTCATGTTCTGGGAACAAACGATTAGCGGGTCAGGACACTCGGCGCGGCCGCCACTGGAGCGTTCGTCGATGGGAAAACGCGATAGAACTCCTTGCGAGCCAATTCGCGAAGTGACGGCGAGAGCGTCTGGATTGCCAGTTGATATGCCTCGAAGGAAGAGGCTCGTTTTCCGGCCTTGTACTGGCTGCGGGCGAATCGCACGAGTGCTTTCCCTTCCGCGTCCGGGTCGGCCGCGGGTTTCCCATTTCGTCGCGCGCTCGCGTTTGCCTGGGCGGCCGTGACCGCCGCGAGTGTGCCGGGGGTGGTGCCCAAACGCGAACCGGATCGACCACCGGGCGGCAGCCCACGCAATCGACGATCGATTTCATCGTGGTCGATGATGGTGACGTGGACGGACATGCCCGGGTGACTCATCGAAGAACCGTAGGCTCGTTGTCCCCAACGACGCGAACTGGACGTCGCACTGCGACCGATGCTTCCGAGTGACGTGCCACCGCTGTCGGGAACGAGGACGCTCCCCGAGTAGAACGTGCTGTTGAAGGTGGGTAGCTGCACCGTGGTCGGTAGCTGAGCCGAGGCGGACGGCGCGAGACCGATGACGAGTCCCAGCGCGACAACGGCACAAGTTAACTTCATAACGTTCATCTTCCGATCCCCCGATCTTGGAACTACTTCACTTCTTTCTTTTTCTTATCGCCAAACGACTGATCAAACTTGCGCACTTTGGCGGAAACAACCGCACGGCAGTAACCTTGGTTCGGGTTCCGACGGTAAAAGTCCTGATGGTACTCTTCGGCGGGGTAGAACTTGGTCGCCTCTTCCAACAGGGTCACGACTTTGGCGCCGAATTCACCGGACGCGTTCAGCTTTTCGATGTACTTGGCCGCCGCCTTCTTCTGTTCTTCGTTGTGATAGAAAACGCTGCTGCGGTACTGCGGACCTTCGTCGGCACCCTGTCGGTTGAGCGTCGTCGGGTCATGGGTTTTGAAAAAGACCTCGAGCAATTCTTCGTAGGTGACCTTGGTCGGATCGTAATAGACTTCGACCGCCTCCGCGTGGCCCGTCTTTTTTCCACAGACTTGCTCGTAGGTCGGATTCACGACGTGGCCGCCGATGTAGCCACTGACGACATCGTTGACGCCTTCCATTCGCTCGAATACGGCTTCGGTGCACCAGAAGCAGCCGCCCGCAAGGGTCGCCACCATCTCCTGGGTCTTTTTCTCGGACTCGCTCACAGTGTTCGCTTTCAGTGTGGGTGGTTGTGCGGCGACCGTCGAGTACGTCGCGGCGATGGCGCAAGCGATCGCACACAGCGTCTTGCAAACGGAGGCAACTGCCGAAGACGATCGGTACGGTTTAGCATTCATGGTCGACAACTCGATGGGCAAGAATCGCGGCGGTTGCACGCCTTCCTCATCCGTTCCGGGGTTCGGTGCAACTTCCTCAGATTATACGCTTTGTTGTCAACGGTTCGAAACGGCGACTTTGAGATGGGATACCCGTCGAGTGGAAAACTCCGAGAAAGCACTGTCTGAACACGCGTTTTTTGACCTCTCACACACGGTTTCAGAGGACGAAATCGACGCGCAAATGCACGTCCACAACCTTCGCTACCTGCAATGGACGCTTTGGGCCGCGGGGAAACATACCTCGGCGATCGGTTGGGACACGAAGGCCGCTCTCGATCGCGGCGTCGGCTGGGTCGTTCGCGAACACAAAATACAGTACCGCATGGCGGCGCTCGCCGGAGACGAACTGATCGTGCGGACTTGGGTGCACGATCTTCAGCGTTTTGCTTCGCGTCGCAAGTACGTCATTTGTCGGCTGTCGGATCGCAGCGTGCTCGCCCGCGTCGAAACCCGCTGGGTGTTCGCCGATCTGCGGAACCACAAAGCACTCGCTATCCCAGATGAGGCCAAGGCTAGGTTGATCGTTTGCAATCAACCGCCACCGCTGCCGTGGGAATAGCCTTCCACGTCACCGCGGACGTTTGGCAACGCGATTCCGGTTTGCAACCAGCGTCAAGAAATGGCCTTCTTGAACAACGCGACCGGTCTCGTTGATCAATTGTCGAAGCCAACGAACCTTCACGGCACGTCGGCCATGCTGCTCGAGTTCAACGATTTCGTTGCGGACCTTGACCGAGTCACCGAAGAAAACCGGGGCGAGAAACTGCCAGTCTTCGATGCCAACGAACGTCAAGGTGGCGGCCTTGGGGTAATTCGTTCCAAGACCCGCGAGGACGCTGAGCCCAAGAAGGCCATGGACAATCGGCTTGCCGTAGGGCGAAGCAGCTGGATTGTCGCTGTGTAACGGATCATGGTCGCCTGTCAGACTCGCGAACGTCGCGACATCCTCACTCGAAATCTCGCGCGGCTCGCTCGTCCACGAAGCCCCCACCGCGAGATCTTCCGAATACAGGACATCGCCGGCTTCCTGAGATTCGGCCCGGTCGAGACCAGAGTCGTGGGGTTGTTGCGTTGACGGCGTTGAAGTTTCGGCGAACAGACTCACGACTACCCTTGGTGCAAAATCGAAACGCTCGGAGTGACGGCGACATCATGGCGTGGCGGCGCAGCGGTTCCTAGATCATGACTACCGCCAAGCCCCCAAATTTCTGGTTTTCGTCGAGTTTTGTGGGTTACGGGAACCCCAACGTCCTGCCGGACTGGGGAAGCTGTCCGGTTGCAGTAGACTAGGACCCCGCGCGACACGTCTCGTGAGGGAATCCACCTCCGACGTCCGGGTCCGTGCACACTCCTCTCTCTCCCACCTAGGTCACGATTGAATCATGCGTCCCAAAAGAAGCTCGTTTTCACAACGACATTGGTCTCCGTTTCTGACCCAGAGTTGCCTCGCACTCTTGTTCGTCACAGTTGCTGTGACCGGCAACGCGGAGGATGTCCAATTCACGGTCCGAATGCTCGCGCTGGATGCAAACGAAGGCATTGCTGCCGGCGACGTCGATGGAGACGGCGTAAAGGATCTCATTGCAGGCCGTCAGTGGTTTCGGGGAGGAGAGTGGGTCGCGCGACCGCTTCGAAGCATCGCAGACTGGAACGGCTACGTTGAAAGCAATGGTGACTACCTGTTCGATGTCGACCAGGATGGCCGCCTCGACGTGATCGCCGGCGCGTTTGTTTCGACCGAAGTCCACTGGTATCAGAATCCAGGGCCCGACTCGCTCCGGCTGGGTAAGCAGTGGCCGAAGCACCTACTCAAGGACACCAAGAACTCTCAAAACGAAGGGCAGCTTTTTGAGGACATCGATGGTGATGGAAAGCCCGAGTGGATCGTCAATAGTTGGATCAAGAACCGTCCGATGATGGTCTATCGGCTCGTCGATCGACCTGAGCCGCCGACACCCGAAAAACCGAAAGGCCGCAACGCAAAGAAGAGCCCTTCAAACCCGGCCCAATTTGCGCTCGCCGGACACGCGCTGGGCCAGTCCGGTAACGGACATGGACTCGCGGTGGGAGACCTCAACGGCGACGGAAAGACAGATGTCATGGTCGGCCAGGGCTGGTACGAGCAACCGGGCGAAGACCCTTGGGGACAAGAGTGGACGTTTCATGCCGATTGGGAATTACACAGTTCGGTTCCCATGATCATCGCCGACGTCGACGGTGACGGTGACAGCGACGTGATCCTTGGCAAAGGTCACGACTATGGGCTTCACTGGTGGGAGCAACGAGCTCCGGGTGACGATGGCAAGCTGGTTTTCGAAGAGCACGAAATCGATTCGAGTTTTAGTCAGCCACACACGCTCGCTTGGGCAGATCTCGATGGCGATGGCAAAGAAGACCTCATCACCGGTAAGCGATACTACGCTCACAACAGTAAAGATCCCGGCGGCAACGAGCCGCCTTGTCTCTATTACTACACCTGGGACGCTTCGAAGTCGGTCTTCGAACGACACACGATCGACGAAGGCCACGTCGGGTGCGGTTTGCAGATCGTGGTGGAAGAATTGAACGGCGATTCAAAGACTGATTTGGCTGTGGCAGGAAAGAGCGGTACCTACCTGTTGTTGGCCGAATGAATCACGAACAACCTCTCACTCTCGCAGACGCTCAAGCGGAAATCGATCGTTGGATTCAGACGATCGGAGTCCGTTACTTCGATGAGTTGACGAACCTCGCACAACTCATCGAAGAGGTCGGCGAAGTCGCACGGATACTTTCGCGAACGCATGGCGAGCAGTCTTACAAGTCTTCTGAAACGCCCGGCGATTTGGCCGACGAACTGGCGGACGTATTGTTTGTCACCATGTGTCTGGCAAACCAGTCAGGGATCGATCTCACCGACGCGTTGAGAAAGAACCTCGACAAGAAGACCAAGCGTGACAAGGACCGCCACCGTAACAATCCCAAACTCTCCTAGTGCCTCTGGCAGCCAAGCATGACTTGGGAAGGCAAGGACAGCGAACAGACAGCCGGGGCGTGAATGCAGCGTTGGTCGGTGAGAGGAAATGAGTCGGAAAGATGATGGGGGCAGGATGATGGGGCAAGGCGATCGAAAAGGCTAACCACGGAGGACACGAAGAGCACGAAGCTCAGCGGGCATTGATCAACGATCTTCGTTGTTTCTGTGACACGATCGGGGCATTGTGGAGGCGAGTTCCGTGATCGAGGGTGCGCCAAAGCAGTCAATCTTGCGTTTCGCTGTGGAATGGTTTTGCCCTCAATCGTTTTGCCATCTTCCCGATGTGGGCAAGACGACGGGGGCAAGACGACGGGGGCAAGACGATGTGGGCAAGACGACGGGGGCAAGACGATGTGGGCAAGACGACGGGGGCAAGACGACGGGGGCAAGACGATGTGGGGCAAGACGATGGGGGGCAAGACGATGGGGGCGAAGTGCGGCCTTTTGATTTCTTGCCCGCCTGCGCGAAACGTGTCGATCAAGACGCGTTGAGCTCGACGTCAGGCGAGACTCATCACTGATGTGAGGCGCTGCAACTCGAGCCGCGAAACGTGCCGCTGTGTGAGCCATGGAGCGGAGCGAGGCACGAACGCAGTCACCGCGGCTGGCGCTGCTGTCCCGTCCTGATTCCATACGTAAACCCAGACCCGGTGGCTTCGCTACACTGTGCCGCACGGTCAAAAGACGTCGCTGTGAAGGGCATCAATCCGAGTGATGTCAGGCTTTTCTGAGAAAATCAAATCTTGAGTCTTGAGTCTCCCCTAAGGGGAGGCCGTAACCTTCCGTCACTCGTGTGTGACAGGAATTCAAACGTGCGGAAATTGCTTTCTATCGGCGACTTTTCGAAGGCGAGTCAGTTGACCCTGAAGACCCTTCGCTTTTACCACGAAAAGGGAATACTTGTTCCCGAACGTGTCGAAGCGGGGACGGGGTACCGGTTTTACTCAGCCTCCCAGATCGAACGAGCGAATGTGATTCGGCAGTTGCGAGACTTGGGGTTCTCGGTTCGCGAGATTCAAGACTTGCTTCAGTTTGCGGGCGATGAACACGACATCGTTGCCGAACTTGAATCCAAACACGCAGAGGTTAAGCGGCGCGTCGCGGACGATCGTCGAACGCAACAACGACTCGCCACCATCATCACTCAGGTAAAAGAAGAGCGTGCCCTCATGGCAGACACCACCTTCGAGATTGAAGAGAAAGACATCGAACCCGTTCTCGTTGCGGCGAAACGCATGCGAGGCAAGTACTCGGATTGCGGTCAGGGCTTCAAAGCGATCGGGAAACGATTCGGTTTTAAGATCAACGGCAAGCCGATGTTGCTGTGCCACGACGGCGAGTACAAAGAAGACGACGCGGACTTTTCGGCATGCATGCCGGTCAGTGGCGGTGCGAACCACGACGACATCGAAGTCTACGAATTGCCGGCCGGCAAGGCCGTGACGCTCGTCCACAAAGGCCCCTACGACACACTCCGAGTCTCCTACGAGAAACTCCTCGCGCACATCGCATCGGAAGGATATTCGGCGAAAAGTCCTTCACGCGAGGTGTATCTCAAAGGGCCGGGCATGATTTTCCAAGGCAACCCCAACAACTACCTCACCGAGATTCAGTTCTTGGTCGAGTGAGGGTCGTTTGCATCAAGACACACGTGAACGCTACGCCGCGCAGTCAGCACTTTCCGGATGGAATGCCAAACAACGAATGCGGCGAGAGTCGGAAGGGCGGTAGTGGTCTAACGCAGCTTAATTTGCGGGTAGGGAAGGTGGGTTCGATCCGCTTCCCCAAAAACCAACGATGGTCGAGTGTCACCGTAGGATCTTTCGTATCAAGCTGACCGATGAAGAACGCGAGATGCTCGCCAAGGTCAGCGGACGCGCCGTTCCGCTAAAAGTGTTAGCGGAAGGGGCGAAAGCCCTCCGGTGCGTCAACCTGAAATCCAAGCTGCGTTGGATCGTAGGGCGAGTCGGCGAACCCCAGCTGGCTCACTCGTCTTCCGACAGCCATTTTGCGACGGCCGGTGCGAAGTAGGTCAGGATGCCGTCCGCGCCGGCGCGTTTGAAGGCGACGAGGCTTTCCAGGATGACGTCACGCTCGCTCAGCCAGCCACGCTCCGCGGCTGCCATGAGCATCGCGTACTCGCCACTGACTTGATACGCAAACGTTGGCACGCCGAACGTCTGTTTGACTCGGCTGACAATATCCAAGTACGGCATCCCAGGTTTCACCATCACCGAGTCTGCACCCTCCGCAAGATCCATGGCGACTTCGTGAAGCGCTTCGTCGGTCTGGGTCGGCGACTGTTGGTAGGTCTTCTTGCTGGCGCCGCCGAGATTCCCTTTTGAACCGACCGCGTCGCGAAAGGGGCCGTAGAACGAACTCGCATATTTTGCCGCATACGACATGATTTGCACGTTCGTGTGACCCGCCGACTCGAGAGCTTCGCGGATCGCGCCGACACGTCCGTCCATCATGTCGCTGGGGGCGATGACATCGCATCCGGCATCGGCTTGAACCATAGCTTGTCGTGACAGCATCTCGACGGTTTCGTCATTGATGACATCGCCGTCTCGAATGAGTCCGTCGTGACCGTGGATGCTGTAAGGGTCGAGTGCCACGTCGCAGATGACGCCGAGCTGATCCCCCACGGCTCGCTTGATTGCGCGGACGCTTCGGCAGACCAAGTTGTCGGGATTGACCGCCTCGGTCGCATCCTCGGTCTTGAGCTCAGGCGGCGTTGCGGGGAACACCGCGATCGCGGGAATCCCCAGCTCGCACGCTGTCTGCGCCGCGGCGACGATGTGATCCGTTCCCAGTCGCTCGACACCCGGAAGGCTGTCGACGGGTTGATTGGCCTCACCGGTGTGAACAAAGAGTGGCCAAATGAGATCGTTGACTGAAAGCGACGCCTCGCTCACCAGCCGGCGGGACCAGTCGAAGCGTCGCAGCCTTCTCAGCCGCGTCTTCGGAAATGGTCCCCGCGAAAAATCGAACATCCAAGTTCTACTTCGTTAGAGGCCGCGTTCTTTGGCGAAGGATTGGATGCGATACACCCGTTGTTCCTCGATGGAGTCGCGGACTTGTAGTTTGCCCGATGAATCCATCATGAGGAAGAGACCCGGCTCAACCATCTCATCCTCCTCGACAAACTCGAGCGGGGCGCCGCCGTCGATGTCGATGATGGTTGCGGTTGAGCGGATGGTGATCGGCTCCTCCTCGGTGCCTTCCAGCTTACGCACTTCGTAGGTGATCGGATCGACCAAGTCGACCTTGTCGACCTGCTTGCTGAGGACGGTCCCTTCCTGTGCCGTGATTAAGGTCGGCATGAAGACGCCGTACTTGACGTTGAAGGCCGACGCGACGACCTCCGCCTTCGGCGAGTCAGCCTCGACAACGATCGAGCGACCGAACGCTTTCACTTTACGTGACTTCTCCGCTTTCACGGGGCCAAAAGCGGCTCGGTCGAACGACTTCAGGCGTGTCGGCTCGCTGGGCTCACTCCATTCACTCCAGCGTGTGTAGCTTCGCTTTTTGTCTTTCTGTGCCTTCGCGGCAAGTGTTGCAAACCGCGTGTAGGCATCCTTATCCAGGGATCGACTCTGCGGCTGAAGTTTTTCATCTCGGGGGAAGTTGGGATCATTGATGCCGTAGCGGATTCGATAGACGTAGGTGCGACCGATCTTTGGAGCGTTCTTATCGGCACCGCCGACGCGACCCTTGATGTAAGCGAAATCGTAGAAACGCAGCAGCTTGTATTCGACCGGATTTTCTTCGGCAGGTTTGCCGGCCATGGTGTTGGCAGCGCCGCCACCCATGCCGCCTCCCATCATCATTCCCATATCCATGTCACCCATGCCGCCGCCCATCATGTCACCCATCATGTCGCCGCCGCCTCCCATCATCATTCCCATATCCATGTCACCCATGCC
>JBCBOT010000179.1:0-16056 GCA_039821165.1 Planctomycetota bacterium
CGACGAAGCGAACGGAGCCCGACCCCGTACCCGCCGACGATGACGAGTTCGGCGCCGGTATCTTTTAGGTCTTGATCGGGGCCGCGTTGGTGGCTAGGCAGTCTGATCGAGCTGATCGATCAACCACTGATTCACTTCAACATCCAGCACCAAGTGAACACGGTCGGTTTGCCCATCGTTCCTGACGGAATGGGGATCGGAAAGCCGAAGATACCAGCATTCTCCTGGGTTGAGAGCGACTTGGGTCCCGTTCAACCGAAAGTCGACTCCTTCATTGGTCACGATGGGGATGTGCAAGCGTGCCACACCACTCTCGACCGATAGGTCGTGATCACGATGTTCCTTGATTACGGATCCGGCCGTTAACTTCATGAGACGCACCGACAGCAGCGGACACTCGAACGTGTTCAGCACTGTGGGCAGATAGTCACATCCCTCAAGAAACGGCGTGTTTGCGAACTCGCTGCAAGTTGGGTCCGAGTAAATCATCAGGACCGGATGAGTCGCAGAAGCGGGACCACGTAGTGGGATCACACTCCACACTCCGTCGTAGTTTTGAGTGACAAAATGGTCGATCCATTCCATTGATTCCAAACGGCGGAGATCGGCGTCCATCTTTGACGGATCGAACTGCAATCTCATTTTGACACGATCAACCAACAACACTCACTTCCCCGCAACTCGTCACGAACGAACACGTCTGTACCGACGTTGGCGACAGCAACCCTGGGAGTAGGTGCTTTTGCTGACAAACGCATCGTGTCGGCTTCTGAGATTGCAGTTTAGCGGCGTTATTTTGGTGCGGGCCTTGTTTGCGAATTTCCTGCAACGGCGAACATGGATTCGTGAAACGCACTGGTGATGCTATCGCTGCTTCGCTACAAGAATATTCGGGAGTGCCTCCGCACGCCTCTCCCGTTTTGCAAGCATCCGCGCGGTGACCAAGGAAGGCCCGTGAAATCCCCGTTCGTTCGCGTCCTGCAACTCGCTTTCCGCCGTCGAGCCGCAGTGCTCGGTCTCGGCGTGACATCTCTCATGATTGCGCTCCTGTGGAGTGCCAACATCAGTGTGATGTATCCGATCGTCGAGGTAGTCTTTGACAACAAGACATTGCCACAGTACGTGGATGAAAACCTCGAAACGACTCGTCAAGAGATCGAGGTCCTGGAGGCGGAGATCGCTTCGATGCCCGCGGGCTCAAAACTCCGAGACCTCACGGAGAGACGCGACTACAAGCTCAAGAGAGCTGAGACCTACTCCGCCGTTGGGCCTTGGCTCCAGTACGCGCCCTCTACTCCTTTTCAAACACTTGTTTGGATCGTCGCCTTTCTGATTGTTGGAACCGCACTGAAGCTCATCGCGTTGTCGACCAACATGATGTTGGTGCAGTACATCGCGGGGAAGACGGCGGTGGACCTGCGGGAGCAGTTTTTCCGCAAGGCACTTCGGCTCGACCTCGACGCCTTCGGACAAAACGGGTCAGCGGACCTGACGGCTCGGTTGACCAACGACGTCGCCTTGGTGAATGCCGGTTTGACAACTCTTATGGGCCGGATGATCCGAGAACCATTGAAGATGATCGGTTGCCTGGCCGCGGCCGCCTACGTGTGCCCAAGGTTGTTGCTATTGGTCATGGTCGTTTCGCCCATCCTGGCGCTCGTGATGCAGCAACTCAGCCGGGCGATTCGGAGGGCAAGCCGACGTGCGATGGAAGAGATGAGCCAGATGTATGGTCTGCTCAACAATTCGTTCGCGGGGATCCGGCTGGTGAAAGCATCCAACACGCAGGCATTCGAGCGCGCTCGGTTCCGTCGAGGCACTCACGCCTACTATCTCAAGTCACTGAAGATGGCGTTCTACAACACGCTCGCGCGTGGGACGAGCGAGATGATGGGCATGACTACGGTTGCGGTCGCGATTCTTGCGGGCGGCTACCTCGTCATGAATGGAAAGACCAGCTTGCTCGGGTTGACCATGTCGGTTGAACCGCTGAGCCGCGGTCAAATTCTGTTGTTCTTTTCATTCTTGATCGGCGCATCGGACCCGGCCCGCAAGTTGGCGGACGTTTGGAGTGGTCTTCAGCGCGGTGTCGCGGCATCGACGCGCGTGATGGAAATACTAGATCGACCGATTCGTGTCGACGAACCCAAACAACCGCGTTCGGCACCGAAGCCGCACCGAACGATCACCTTTGACAAAGTGGAGTATCAATACCCATCCGGTCCCAAGGTGCTGGATGGAATTGAGCTCGAGATTCCGCACGGCGAAACAATTGCGGTGGTCGGACCCAACGGCAGTGGCAAGAGCACCTTGATCAGTCTGCTCTGTCGCTTTGATGATCCGCAGGCGGGTCGCGTGCTATTGGATGATGTCCCTGTCGATGAAATGCGGACGCGCGAACTGCGACGCCGTATCGCGCTCGTGACGCAGAATACCGTCATGTTCGATGACACGATCGAAAACAACATCCGCTACGGCAGCCCCGGTGCGAAAACAAGTGACGTGGTTCGCGCCGCACGCACGGCTTTTGCGGAGGAGTTCATCCTCGACAAGACGCCCGATGGGTACTCGACGATGCTCGGCGTCGCGGGCATGCGATTGTCGGGCGGTCAGATGCAGCGCATCGCCCTGGCGCGTGCGTTCTTGCGCGACCCCGACATCCTGATTCTCGACGAAGCCACAAGTCAGATCGATTTGGAGAGCGAGCAACTGATCCATCAAGCGTTGGAGAAGTTCTTGGTCGGACGGACCGGGATCATGATCACCCACCGTCCCAGCACGCTGGAATTGGCCGATCGAATCGTCGTCGTCGAAGCCGGCAATGTTGCCGACAGCGGAAGCCACGATTCACTCATCCGAACCAACCGGTTCTATCAAAGCCTCTGCGGAAGCGATTGGCACAAGGCGGCCTAGTTGGCCTGCTCATCAAAGCAGCCTTTCAGTTCGATCAAGTTGCGAGGATTCTGACCCAGGTCGCCTTTGCCGACTCGAGCCTGGCTACTGGCGTAGAGCGTGATCTGCGAGCCATCGCCCTCTTGGACGAATCGGACTTCAATGTCATCAACGAAGCGAAAGACGGCGGTCCGTCGGGTGAGTTTCGATGTCGCCAACGTCCCGTCTTCAAGTGGACGCTCGTAAATTGTTGACGAGACCAGTTCCCATTGACCGCGCTGGGTGGTCCAGTCGTCGAGCCGCTTCACCAGTGATTCGATCGGGCCCTGGAGCGTAAGAGGACGCAATTCGCTGCGTTCGGCATCGACGTCGAGTTCGGCGAAATTCTCTGACCAATCGCGGCCCCAGTCATCGATTCGGATCGCGATGGCGGCAAAGATGGCGACGGTGATGGCAATCGCGATCCAGCCAATCATTTTCGTTTTCCCGCGACGCGTTACATTCTCTGGACTCGGATCGACCATTTCACATCTCAACTTTTTCTTTGCCAATGCCCGACACGCCTTCGATGTTCGAATCGCAGGAAACTGATTTCCTTGACGCGGCCAAACCTTTGGCGGCACGAATGCGCCCGCAAACGCTGAGCCAGTTCGTGGGCCAACAACATATTCTCGGCGAGGGAAAGCTACTACGGCGGATGGTGGACGCGGGAAAGCTTGGGTCGATTCTGCTTGCCGGTCCACCCGGCACCGGAAAAACGACCCTCGCACATTTGCTGGCGAGCGAAACGGGGAGCCGGTTTCGTCCGCTCAGCGCGGTCACCGGCGGTGTAAAAGAAGTACGCGAAGCCTTGGCGTGGGCGACTGATCTCGTCGCCACCGGTGAGCCTCGCCCCGTGCTCTTCATCGACGAGATTCATCGCTTCAGCAAGTCTCAGCAAGACGCGCTCTTGCCCGACGTCGAAGCAGGCATTGTGTCGTTAATCGGTGCAACGACCAGCAATCCCTACTTCGCGGTCAACGGCGCATTGATCAGCCGCAGTCAGGTCTTTCAGCTCGAATCACTAACGCCCGACGACCTCAAGGTGCTCTTAACCCGTGCAATCAGTGATTCGGTTCGAGGACTCGGCGGGAGTCATGTTCACGTCGACGAAGACGCAATCGATTTTCTGACCGACACTTGCGAAGGCGATGCGCGGCGAGCGTTGACGGCACTCGAGATCGCCGTCTCGAGTTCTCCATCGACTCCGCCCAAGGTGACTCGCTCGGACGCAGCCGAATCGGTTCGAAATCGTGTCGCGGGATACGACGCAACCGGTGATGACCACTACGATTTGATCAGCGCGATGATCAAGAGCATACGTGGTAGCGATGCCGACGCAGCGATCTACTGGCTCGCGAGGATGCTCGAGGGCGGCGAAGACATCCGGTTTCTTTGTCGACGTTTGGTGATTCTTGCAAGCGAGGATGTCGGCAATGCCGACCCCCAAGCGTTGTCGCTCGCAACGGCATGTATGCAGGCTTGTGAATGGGTGGGACTCCCAGAAAGCGAGTTGATGCTCGCACAAACAGCCGCGTATCTGGCGCTCGCTCCCAAGAGCAATGCCGCGACGGTCGCTATCGGCACCGCCCGACGTGATGTCCGTGAGCAGTCGACCGTTCCGGTGCCCTTACATCTACGCGACGCACACGCTTCGACTGCAAAAGCCCAGGGACGGGGCGAAGGCTACATCTACAGTCATGACGCTCCGGATGCCGTTGCGGCTCAGGAGTACCTCGGTGTCGATCGGTCCTATTATGAGCCCGTCGACCGCGGGTTCGAAAAAGAACTGCTGCAGAGGAAGGAGTGGATCACGCAGCGATTGAGGGCCGCCAAAAAGAACGAAACGACGGAGTGATTGTGATGTGGCCGACGACGCGCGGGGCGCGAGTGCTGCAGGGAGCCGAAGCCCGTTTGATGCTTGGCACTCTCGGGATGATGGTCGATCGACTGGTCGCAGAGGCTCGGTCCGAGACGGAGAGAATTGCTTGGGGCATCGATTGGTTCGATCAATGGGACGTCGGCCAACGCTTGTGGTTGCTTGAACAAGTGACCAACGCACTGTTCGGTAAGCGTGTTCTTGATCCCGCCGCGATCTTTGACGCCACCGTCGACACCCTGTTCTTGGAGTTGCGCGAACTCGTCGACTTGGAGATCGACGATCCTCATCTGGTGGAAGGTCGATCATGGCGAGCCGATCTCCTCGCCGCTCTCGGCCAGTTATCCGTGCCGCACGACATGGAGGAACAGAGCGTCGAACTCGCGGATTGGTCGCGCTGGATCGCCACACTGGCGGACGAAATCCTGGGCGCACGGAACTACACCCGCGCGGAGACGTTTCGAGATCAGGATTTTTCGAAGACGCAGGCCTTTCTCGTCGACCGCGGTCTGCCAGAGGACTATCTCTCGCGAATGCCACCGTTACGATCGGTTGACGAAACCCAGTTGTCGATCGATCGAATTCAAGCGTACGTTTTTCGATGACTTACAAGAGAAAACCGAGTGGCGGTGCACTCGCACCGCTGGCATAGAAATTGCGGATGTTCGGCAACACGGTTTCCAAGTCTGAATCGTTGTTGATTCCCATCCACATCACCAACTCGGCGGCATACTCATCGACCGACATCGTCGGGATCAGGCGTCCTCGACCGAGATCGAGCGGATTGCCTGCGGCAAGTGAGAGCGGGTACTCACCGTAGACGTCGCCTCCGTTGACGGCGCCGCCCATCACCATTTGATTACCACCCCAACCGTGATCGGAGCCTTGTCCGTTCCCCGCGAGTGTTCGGCCAAAATCGGACGCGGTGAAGGTGGTCACGCTGTCGGCGAGCCCTAATTCGTCGAGGCAGGCGTGAAAAGCACTCAGCGCCGCGCTGACTTCTCCAAGCATGTTGTTTTGCGGGTCGAGCAAATCGTTGTGATGATCCCAAGTCCCGTGAGAGACGAAGAACGTTTGTCGTGAGTGACCCAGTGTCGGTGCTGCCGCAACAGTTCGCGCGATCCGTTCGAGTTGTCGACCCAGATAGGATTGGGGAAACACCGTGTTAAACGTGACCGACGACGTCGCGTCATTGTACTGCGATGCGGCATCGATCGACTGACGCGTGAGGTCTTGATACGTCTGCCGCATCAGGTTGGAATCATTGCGGGCGAAGATCTCTTCCATCGCCGTTCGCACCAACACATCGGGCGCCCACGTGCTTTCGAACGCATCATATTCGACGGCGCCTTCATAAGCTGTCACGATGTACGGGTTGGCATAGATCGCAGATTGGAATCGATTCACTTGATCCAGCGAGATCGCGAGCGGTATCGGGTCATCGCGATCGGCGGGGTCCGTCAAAATGTCGGCGGCGCGTCCACCCCATCCCGTCGCCGAAGCACGTGACTGAGGCAATCCGGTTTGCCAATGGCGGATCAAATCGGCATGTGAAAACAGGCCGAGTGGCAGGTTGTTGTTCGACTGGTAATCGGAGTAGTCCGTGGGCTCGACGAGGCTTCCCACGTTGGCGACAAACGCGACATCGCCCTGATCGTAGAGTTGCTTGATGCCGCTCATCGCCGGATGCAAACCGAACGAACGTCCGCTGGTGGTCGCAATCGGCAGCAGACTGTCGCGCGAGAGCGCGAGTCCGCCCTGGCTCGGGTCCAACCGAATCGAGAAGTAGTCGTCGTACTCCGATTGTTCGTAGGGCACGAGCATGTTGTGAGAGTCGTTGCCACCATCCAAGAATAGGCAGACGAGTGCCCGGTAGTCGTTGCCACCCGTTTGCGCGAGTAGTTTTTGCGTCAGCTGCAGTTGCAGAATGGATGAGGTGACGCTGCCGGTTGCCATCGCACAACAAGACTGGATAAATCGTCGCCGCGAAGTTCCATTTGAAAAGATCATGCTGAGGTCTCCTCGCTACTGGGTGATGACAAATTCGGGAGTGCTGACGACGCAGGTGAGCACGGCTGTGAACTGTTCGTGAGCACTGATCCATGAGTACTGCTGGCGGATCGACGTGAGCGCGTCGAGGATGGACTGTTTGGAGGCGTCTTCCATCGTGCCGCGACAAAACAGCCAGTTGAGTTCATCCAAAACGACTTCCGGTTCGGTTTCGATTCGCTGCTCCCAGTCTCGATAGTCGAAATGCAACTGCATTTGATACGAGGCACCCTGTGTCGACCAGAAATCGAATCGACCTCCGCTGTTGTAAATCTCCCAACGGATGTGGTTCGCCATCCGATTCCCCATCACCGTGGTGAGGAGTTGAAATTCGGGCGCAACGAGTCTTGAACTTGGTAAACGCCGTGAGCCGGAGTAAGTGCTGAGTGCTCCGGGAGGTTGGTACGTCGGCAGGTAAAAATTAAACACGCTCGGTGAGCCGTAGGGCGATTGTCCAAAGTTGCGATCGGTTCGCGCGACAAACACCCACGGGCTTTCGACGCCTTGGTAGACGGCCGTCGGTTCGAGGGCTCGAATCATGCTGATGTATCGCAGCATGGGCTCCTGCATCCGGCTGTACTCGGTGCCTCGAGTAAGAACCTGAACACGAACCGGATTGGAGAGTCGACGCACGCGAACGCCTCGAAACAACTCCGGGTCGAGCATGATCGCCTTGATGACGGCTTTCATGTTGCCGCGTTCGCCATTGGGGCCAGCGTTGAAAACTTTGGTGACGCGACGAATGTAAGCTCGAGAGGGATTCGATCGCACAAGACGCTGAATCAGTTGCTTGACGACGAAGGGTGCAACGTTTTCGTGGGCCGCGATGTTGTCCAACGCGGCTTCGATGTCCGCCATTCCGTCTCCCTCGAGTCCCGGTCGAGCCGGCAAGACTTCACCACGCAGGAGCGTTTTCTCGTCGTGGTCATGGTACTCCTCCCACATTTCCATCGGAGAGACGAAGTCCTGTGGGTCACCCCAGTAAAAGTGCTGGGCACCGGCGAAGGTCAGTCCGGTGAATACCCGTGCAAACTCTTGAATCGTGTCGTTGCTGTAGGTTGCGATGAGCTGGCCGTTCTCATCGAGTTTCGGACGGCCGTCTTGATGCAGTTCGTGTAGGCCGATTGAAAACAACTGCATGATTTCACGGGCGTAGTTTTCATCGGGAAAGATATTGTTGGCGGGATCCGCCTTGGCATTGCGGAAGTGTGAGAGGTAGTGCCCCATGATCGGGTGCAACGTCACATCACGCAGAATGTCTCGGTAATTGCCCGTGACGCCTTGGAGCAGTTTGTCGTAATAGTCGCTGGGGCCGAGCCACTGAGGAATCCCGTTGGGGTTGGTTCGTTGATCGTTAAAACCGTCACCGCGGTCGCTAATGACAAAGATTTGCGCGAGCGCCCAAGCGGCACGCTGCTGAAGTTGATCAGGCGCCCGCAAGGCGTTGTAGTAAAAAGCGTGATGGCGATAGCGGATGACCCATTCGTCGTATTCGTCCAGTTCGAATCCGTGCGCGTTCATCATGTTTTCAATCGTCTGAACGTGCAGAGAGGGTGGCATCTCGAGTTGGTCGTCCACCCATTCTTCGCAGGCACGCTGTTGCCCGACTTGCATCATGCGCGTCGCAAGTTCATCCACCTCAGAACTGGTCGGACCGAACGTCGCACAGGACAAGAATTGCGCCGCCCGCTGTCGCGCTCGCAATGCACGAGCTTCGCGACTGTTTTCGACGGCGAAGGTTCCAGCGCGAGCGTGGGAATCGCTCAAGAAGAGGATCGCGGCTGTACAGACGACGACCACTAACGTGACGACACACGTATGTTTACGCATCTTCGTTGACTGCTTGAAGAGAAGAGGAGGTTCGACCACTGGCTTTGGCGGAGACCGGGCGATTCGAGCGTCAAAAAATCTGGGAATCAGTTTTCGTGATCGGTCTATCGCCCCACGCCACAGCTTGGTGAGTCGGAAAATCGCCTGTGGGAGCCGACACCAGCACCTCACGGAAACGGCGAAGTCACCGGGACATCGCCACGCCGAGCAAATATCGTGTGTCTCGGTACAATTTGAGCCTGCCCCCTCTCCCGCCACTTGTGGTCGTCCATGGACAGCCGTGACTCTCTCGATGCCGAGGAACTTTTCGGCGAAATCAAGGAAGCGGCTCGCCTTCCCTCTTCGAGTGATGTGGCTGCACCGTCTGATTTAAAGGCGAACTACGACCTCCTTGAGGAGGTTCATCGTGGCGGCCAAGGCGTTGTTTTTCGAGCGCGTCAGCGGGCAACGAAACGGATCGTGGCGATCAAGTTCATTCGCCATGGCGCTTTCGCGACTGAACGTGAACGATCCCGATTTGAGCGGGAGGTCGATCTCGCATCACGACTGAATCACCCGGATATCGTCACCGTCTTCGATGGGGGTCTCTCGGACGGTCAGCCCTATTGCGTGATGGAATACGTGGATGGTTTTCCGCTCAACCATCATCATTCGGTCGTCGCCACCGATCGGGTCGCCCCTCGGGAATTGGTTGTCCTTGCGGAACGTCTCTGTCGTGCCGTCGGCTACGCTCACTCTCAAGGCGTGATACACCGTGACCTGAAGCCCGCCAATATCTTGGTCGATTCGGACGCGAACCCCAAGATTCTCGACTTCGGATTGGCCAAAACGCTGGACGTGGACCCGGCCGGAGTGCACCACCCGAGAACCGTCACAGGCGAGTTCGTTGGAACGCTAGCCTATGCTTCCCCCGAACAGGTGCGACTCGAGCCCGGTGTTGTGGATACCCGTAGTGATGTGTACTCGCTCGGCGTCATTCTGTTTGAGTCGCTAACGGGCCGATTTCCCTATGAAGTGAACGGTTCCCTTGCCGAAACGCTCGCGCACATTGCAGAGACCGAACCCATTCGTCCGTCCGTTCAGCGAAGAGGCTTGTCGCTGGACCTCGAAACGATTGTTCTCAAGTGTTTGGCGAAAGAGCCGAACCGGCGTTACGAGAATGCGACCATGCTCGCGGACGACTTGCGACGCTATTTGGAGGGGCGTCCCATCGAGGCTCGTCGTGACAGCACGATCTACGTGCTACAGAAAACACTGATCCGGCATCGAAATCTCGCGGCAAGTGTGTTGGGATTCGTTCTGCTTCTTCTGGTGTCATTGATCGCTGTGTCAACCTTTTACCTTCAGGCTTTGTCGCAGCGAGACGCGGCGAATGAAGCCAAGCTGAACGAACGACAGCAACGCGAGCTGGAGGTTGAACAGCGAAAACTGGCCGACTTTCGCACCTACAGTGCTCGAATCGCAGCAGCGGAAGCCTCGATCCGAGCCTTTGCGACTCACGACACATTGCGCAATCTCTACCGTACACCTCCCGAACATCGGGGGTGGGAATACTGGTACCTGTACGGTCGGAACAATTTGTCAGCGTCGACGCTGGGATTTAGGGATCGAAAGCAATACGGCCACGGTGCGCGGATTCGCTCTGTCGACTATCACTCTGGGGGAAGGTTTCTGGCAACTGCATCGGACGACGGATCGCTCGTCGTCTGGGACACTCTCGATGAATCCATCGTGTCGAGAATCGAACTGAATCATCAGCTGCGTGTGGTGCGTTTTCATCCCGAGGGCGCCCATTTGGTCGTGGGCTTTTCTACCGGTGGCGCTCAGGTACTCACCTTTGACTCCAAGAAGCAAAAGGCACTTGCGGCGGTTCCATTGAAGTTCGCGACCAATGGTCAACCCGTCAACGCGATCGAGTTCTCGTCAGACGGAAGTTCATTGCTCATCGGATGTGGCACGACCGGTTCCAATGGACGAGCTTTGGTGTTTGCATGGGACTCAGGCCAAATCGAGCATGAGATCGTGAATGAAAACAATGCCGTTTTGGCGGTGGCCTGGGGGCCTGGAAGCCTCATCGCTTACGCGGATCATCGAGTCTATCTCCATAACCTCGTGGAGGACCGACGCATCCATGAACTGGTTGGACACGACAATTGGGTCACTTCCATCGACTTCCGACCAGACGGCAAGCATTTGATTACCTGTGCCTACGAGCCGGTCGCAAAGATCTGGGGCGTCGAGTCGGGACGCCATTTAAAATCGTTGTTTGGCCACACCAGTTTTATCAATTCCGCTAAATACAGTTCGGACTCGGAACGCATTGCAACAGGTTCCGCAGATTCGACGCTACGGCTCTGGGACGCAAAGAACGCGGCCCCGCTCGGAACTCTTTGGGGGCAGTACGCTGCGATCGAGGAGGTGGCATTTCATCCAGAAGGTCATGCGGTCGCAACATGCGGAACATGGTGCGCAAAAACATGGGACCTTCAGAGTAACGACCGTCGCCCATTCGGGGCTGAGTTTCATGCCCGGATCCTCGATGCAACGATTGCCTCTGATTCCGACCAATTCTTTACATGTGATGAACGTGGGCGATTGAACCAATTCGACTTGGGCTCCAAGTCACACGTCGAGACTCTCGTCGTTCACGAAACGACGCAACCCTTTCGTTCGGTGGATGTAACCCGTGACGGGCAGAGAGTCGCATGGGCGTGCGATGATCACTGCGTTTACCTGGCCGGATCCAAGAGTCAATTGTCTTGTTTGGCTGGACATCATGACGTCGTCACGTCCGTCTGTTTTTCACACGACGATGGGACTTTGTTTTCATCATCGCGGGACGGCACGGTGAGGCGTTGGGATCCGAGCAACGGCGATTCCAAGGTTCTGTTTAAAACGCACCTCGAAGTCGAGAAGGTTCTCTGTAGTCCCGACGGCCGATGGCTGGCCATTGGTGAGCCGAGCCGTATTCGGATTTGGGATCTCGAATCCGGTCGGGTGGTTCGAAGTCTTGAACGTCAGCGGACATATCCCGACGACGGGTACGACATGGATTTCTCGATCGATGGCGAAATGTTAGTCGCTGCGTCGCGAGGCTCCCAAGCAACGGTTTGGTCGTTGTCCGATGGGCGTGTACTCAGCAATTTGGTTGAGCATTCGATGCCGGTGAGTGCGGTCGCGTTTTCACCGTGCGGTACGCGAATCGTGACAGCGTCCCGTGAGGGTACTGTCAAACTATGGGACACCAAGTACTTTGAGGTCGTGCTCACGCTCAACGAATTCAGTGGGTACGCTGAGACCGTCGCATTTTCTCCGGATGGCGAAAAACTTGTCGCGGGTCTCTATGATGGCTCGATTCAGGTCTGGGAGACCATGGCCGAAGAGGTTCGTCCGCAAGAATGAGCTTTACGAGTGGGTGCTCCACAAGACGATTCAACACGTCCGAGTCTATTGATTCGGATCAAAGACTCTTCGAACGCCAAGGCGTGGCAGGAGTTCTTTGATCTTTATTCTCCGTTGATCTATTCCTACGCCCGTCAACGTGGGCTTGAGCACGACGATGCGGAGGACATTCGCTCTTCGGTTTACGAGACGGTCGTCACCAAGATTGTGGAGTTCGACTACACCGATGGCAAAACGGGTTTCCGAGCCTGGTTGCGAACGGTTGTGCATCGACGTGTGGTTGATTTCTATCGCAAGAAAAGACCCGAGTCGGCTGAGAGTAGTGACTTGAGAAATCTGGAGGATCCCCAGCGGTCCGCCGATGAGATTTGGGACCGAAACTGGCGGCTTCATCACCTCAAGCACTGCGTTGCGGAGGTCGGTCGACGCGTGAATCCTGCGAGCTTTCAAGCCTTTCAACTGCTAACGGAAAAGGAACTTTCGGTGGCGGAGGTCTGCGAGCAACTCAAGATGACACCGGGGCAAGTTCACAAGATCAAGTCGCGGTTCCTGGAACTTGTACGGCAAGAAATGCAGCAGTTTGAGTGTGATTCGTAGCACGATTTTGGGAATTTGCAAAAGTCTCGCGTCAGGATGACGCCAATCATTCGTAATTCAAATCGGGGAACGTATTTCCACGATTTTTACTGCGTTATGAGGCTTCGCCCCGATGGCTTGGTTCGATTTAAAAGTCCCTGCGAGATGGTTGCTTCGCGTTTCGGCATTCTTGATTCTTGGTTCGTGCGCACACGCGGGTTTCATCACCAATGGTGACTTTGAAACTGCCGTTCCGCTCAACGGTACGGGAGGTGGATGGACTTCTTCCGGCGTAAATTTCGGAGGTTGGTCTTCCACGGGCGGCAATCCCGGTGGCCATATGCTGCTCAACTTAAACGGTATCGCGAGCCAGGATCCGACGGTTCAGCAGACCGTGACGGGACTGACCATCGGTCAGCAGTACACGCTGAGTTTCGACTATGCCCTGCACGTGAATTCGTCGGGGGCCAATGGCAATTCGTTCGGAGTCTTCCTCGACACGCAAACCGATCCGCTGGCGCTCGATCATTCAAAAGCGATTTTCATCGGCGAACATCTCTCGACGAGCTACGTCACCGAGTCGGTTTCCTTCGTCGCGACGAGCAACACGCACGAGTTGTTTTTCGCGGGCGAGTTGGACGATCGGACCAATGGCGGATTTGGGACATCGGATGTGTCCTATCGATTGGACAATGTATCTCTGACCACGTCGGTCTCCACCGTTCCCGAGCCGGGCAGCATGATGGTGCTCGCGGCGGGATGCCTCGCCGTCAGCTTGCGTCGGCGACGTAAATGATGTGCGGTGGAAGTGAAGTTGGACGCCGCTGGGCCAGGGGGTAACCCGCGGCGTCAGCGAGGAACCATCGTTGTGCCGATGCTTGTCCGAGAAAGAACACCGGCGATACGCATCGGTGGTCACGCGAAGACGCAAAGCCGCGAAGATCCTGGGAGTTGTGTAGGCTCTTCGCGTCTCCATAACTTCGCGTGATCATTCTTCGCTTCTGCCGCCCACATTGGGCCGGAGGCCGGTACATCTTTGCCGGTGGTGTAAACTACCGGTTTCTTTGGCCAATAGATTCGAGCCCAGCGGGCGGCACATGTTTCTTGGTCCGCCCTGTTGGTGCGTCGCCCTCCGGGCTAAGTGTTGAGAGGAGAGCTGTCCCGGCGGTTTATACCGCCGGCAATTCGTCTGTCGCCCGTTGGGCTACGGGTTGAGAAGAGAGCTCTCCCGGCGGTTTACACCGCCGGCAATTCGTGTGTCGCCCGCTGGGCTCGATAACAAGAGGCAAGCTTTCCCAGCGGCGACCATCAGATGATTGCGGGATTGAATCAGAGCAAGGCTCCAAAGCCTGTGACAGCGGGAACGTTGCTCTGAATCCAAAAGCCGAAGGCTGCAGTGTTGAGGCCAGAGGCCGGCATATCTTTGCCGGTGGTGTTAACCACCGGTTTCTTTGCTGACTTGAGTCGAGCCCAGCGGGCGGCACATGGCTTTTGGTTCGCCCTGCTGGTGTATGTCGCCCTCCGGGCTAAGCGTCAAGAGGCAATCTGTCCCGGCGGTTCACAGGCTTGCAGACGAAGTGGGGTTTTGGCAACGACGAACTCGGGCAGTCAAATTGAGTCGATGACTCAGCTGGTCAACCCGCCCCTGAGTGCGTCTTCAAGAACTTCAAACTCAATCACAAGCCGCTTTGCGGTTTTTCCATTTCGGAGTCTGGTGTCCACATACCCGTCCGGCCCTTACCTGTTTGCCGAGACTTGGTGTGACACTTCTTCATTTCAGCGTGAAGGTGCCGCGGAATCCCTTGCTGACGCTGCGGGTTACCAGAGCCGATCCCTTGCTGACGCTGCGGGTTACCAAAGCCAGCACTGAGAAGCGGCGAGTCGCATGTACGGATTGCCCGCTGGAGTGGCGGCGTCGCGATGAACTGTTGCTGACCGACGCGTGCGTGATGAAGCACATGCGAAATGCTATTCGTTTTGAGATAGCCCCGCGTGGGCTTGGGCGACGGCATCGGTCCATTCGCCCATTTCACGCTGTCGAACCAGTCTTAGACTCGGGTACCAGGGCGATGTTTCACCCTCACGCAGCCATCGCCAGTCGGGCACTTTGCCGAGCAGAAGCGTCGTTGGAATTCCGAGCGATCCCGCGAGATGAACGAGTGAGGTGTCCGTCGTGACCACGTGGTCGAGATTTTTGATGACGGCAGCCGTGTCGGTGAACGCGCCACCGCTCGTGTCGGTGTCTTCGGGAAGCCGGCTGATTGAATCGCCGAAGTCGACTTGCTCAAGTTGTTCCGAGCCGAATCCGAACTGCAAGCTCACGAGATGGAGATTCGGGTCTTCGGCAAGTGGCCGATAGCTCTCAAGTCCGATGCTGCGGTACACGTCGGCATGATGTTTCGGATTGCCTTGCCAAGCGATTCCGACCCGTTTGCGACCGTCTTGGCCCATGCCATTCTTTTCCATCCAATGGTGCCAGTAGGTGACCAGGGGATCGGACACGTTCAGGTAGCCACTGAAACCGCCGTGCTCCACGAATGCATCTTCCGCAAACGGTAGGCTTCCATGAACTTGATACCAGCCATCGACGGCATCGAAGAGTGAGGCTTGGTAGTTGGTGGAAGGGATCGCCGAGCCCACGGGCAACAGTGAGTGAATGCCACGCGCAGACGTAAACAACGGAATCATTTCGGGGTCGGCAAGGACTGTCACATGTGCGTCGGCCGAAGCCAGGGCGGACGCCATGCGAATGAAATGAATCTCATCGCCGCGTCCTTGTTCGGAGTACAGCAGGATCGATTTTCCGCTCAACGGCTGACCGGTCCAAAGTGGTGCGCGAGATTTTGGGCGTTGCATTCCCGGCATCCGCCAACGCCAGCGATACTCCGGCCAGCCACGATCGTAATCCCCGAGCAACAAGTAGATGACGCCTAGGTTTCGATGCAACTCGGGGTCCTCGGGCGCGATTTCGAGCCCCTTCTCGTACCAGTTCAGTCCCTTTTCGATTTCACCGGACCAAACCCAGAGCGTTCCTCGGTTCTTGTAAACCGACAGATACTCGGGGTCTTGAGTGATCGCCTTTTCAAAGCACTCGTCGCTGCGTTGGAGGTCACCGACCATCCGCAACGAGTTGCCAAGATTGTTCCAGGCGATCGGGAACTTGTCACGCAACTTGATCGCTTCCTCGTAGGACTCGATCGATGCTTCGAAGCTGCGTCGATCGAACAACGCTATCCCGAGATAGACGTGCGCCTCGGGATTGCGCGGCGCTTGTGAGATGACATGACGATAGACCGTTTCAGCTTCGCTGAGTTTGCCGGTCTGATGGAGCTTCCATCCTTGTCCCAAGACTTCCGCGATCGTCGGCATGATTGGTGGTCCAATCCGAG
>JBCBOT010000180.1:0-15890 GCA_039821165.1 Planctomycetota bacterium
CGGCTCCGACGAAGGCAGCTAGCGATCCTTGTTGGTATTTTTGAATTGCGCATTAACCATGATGAGGTAAAACACTACCCACCTTTTCCTGATGCGCTGCCGGTTGCTTGCTTCTGCAAACGCCTTGATCGTTTGAGGTTATGATCGCGTTTTGGAACGGCGTGTGTCTCCGTTAGTGGGGAAAGTCGTCGAGTCTCATCGATCCGCAGCTTTGAAGGAACGAGTATGCAGCCTTGTCTCAGCCGATCTCGCGTCGGACTCTTTGTCTGCCTGATCTCGTTGATCGCGTCTCCTAACGTATCGGCACAGATTCCCGATGGATTCGATCTGGATCCTCGCAAATTCGACATGCTTGTCGTTGTGGCTCACCCCGATGATGAGGGCACCTTCGGCGGATTGCTTCCCTACTATGCGGTCTGCCGTGACAAGAAGATCAAGGTCATGGTTCTGACGAGTGGTGAATGGGGAAATGGAATGCCGCACCATCGATCAGCCCAGGAAAAGCCCGGCTACAGCTACGATGATTCCGACCACCCACGCTTCGCGGAGGTCTCTCCAGACGCCTTGTATCCGTGCTATTTTCGGGAGGTCGAAATGTCTCGGGTGCTCATTGCTTCGGGAGTGCGCTACGCTCCGCTGATGCCCCGTTTCAGGGATCAATCGAACTTACAGCCCTGGGGTTCGCCCGATCCCGCCTTTGAGTTTTGGGGTGGTCGCAACAAAGTCGTTCATGCGGTGGCGGAGGCGATCCGCAAAACTCAGCCTGAAATCATCGTCACGATGGCGAAGGACGGTTTCAACGGTAACCCACAACATATGGCGGCGTCGGCAGCCGCACTCGCGGCAATCGATGTGGCAAGCTCTGAAAGCGCGGAAGTGAAAGGTAATCCTTGGACCGTGAAGAAGGCGTATACGGTCGTTACGAGTTTAGAGGACTCCGTCGAAGGTGCTGCACCTGGCGCGTCCCTGACCCAGGGTCGCGAAGATGAGTTGCACGTTCATCGTTGGGATCTGTCATGCGAGAGGCTTCCAGTGACGGCCCAGATTCGTGCGGCACGGGCCAATGCATTGCACCGATCACAGAAGATGCCCTCGGCGTGCGCCGAGGAAAGCAAATTCATACTGCAGCATACGACGGTGGGGCGAGACGTCCGTCGTCGCAATGACCTTTTCGAGAACATCATTCCTGAGAACAAAAGGTGACCCGTGTCATCTTTGACTCGTGACGCGAAAACGAAGTGCTTCTAGATGCAATCGACGCGTCGGGTTACCACGCAAGGTCAATTCAATTCCGGCAGCACAGGAGGATGTGTTTTTCGTCGGAGTGTTTCGAGAGTTCTCCGTCTCAGCCGGTCTCTTAGGAACCGTTCGGAAACAAGTCCGGCGTTTCCGCTTGCGGGAGTGTCGGACGCGGTATCGGCCGGGGAAGACCCTCTCCGGGCCTGAGAGCCCGACTCTCCCGCGAGCGGGAGAGTGAATGACGAAGTTGTTTCCGAACAAATCCTTAGGCATTGGTCACGCTGTCGATTTTTTGCTGCATGGTCTGTTCGCGGTCGGTGCGTGTTCCGACTTTGATGCTCGTTGTGATTCGTGGTGCTCCCATTTCGTGAACACGTTCGTGACACAGCTTGACCGCTGCAAACACAGCGTCCCACTCGCCTTCGATGTTGGTGCCGTAGGCGTGAAGGTGGTGTGCCAATCCCGCTTCTTCGAGCACCCTCTGGCATTCCGAAACGTACTGACTGACGGAAACGCCGACGCCCATCGGGACGACGCACAGATCGACGATGACTTTCATTGGGGGACTTACTTGAGGCTTCTGGGCTTGGAATCTGGGAGCCGTTGCGACTTGTGCATCTGGCTCATCTTCCCCGAGGAGACTTGTTTGTGAAAGCGTTGCGGTGTCGCACCTGCGCCGCGGTGTGACCGGCTGGACTCAAGGATTTGGAGTCCATTTGCAGGATTTCGCGTCTGGCTTAGATCAGAGCTTGCCAGCATTGAATTGTGTGCTCATTCTGTGGCCAACCAGTGCTATCGCTACGTGGAACTTCCGTTGAGGCCCCCATGGAAACCTTGGAAAGCATCGTTGATTTTCTTGACGCGAATGTCGTCAATTTTGGGATCGAGATCGGGGGCGAGAAGCTTCCGTTGATGGTGGTGCTGTTGCTCGGGACGGGAGTGTTTCTGTCGCTGCGTCTCGGTTTGATCCAGCTGCGTCGTCTCGCCCATGGTTTTGCCGTTACCTCGGGAAAGTACGACGATCCGAACGAGCCGGGTGACGTGTCGCATTTCCAGGCGCTCACCACAGCGCTGTCGGCGACGGTGGGAATCGGGAACATCGCGGGGGTCGCGCTCGCGTTGCACTGGGGCGGTCCAGGGGCGATTTTCTGGATGTGGGTGACGGCGTTTCTCGGCATGGCGACCAAGTACGCGGAAGTCACGTTGGCACAGAAATATCGTCAGGTCGATGAAAAGGCGGATGAGCGGGAGGGAAGTGTCTCCGGCGGGCCGATGTACTACATCGAACATGGGCTGGGGGCAGCCGGTAAACCGCTCGCCATCTTCTTTGCGATCATGCTCGGGTTCACGGCGTTTCTCACCGGCAATGCGATCCAGGCGAACACCGTTGCAGACACCATGCAATCCACGTTCGGAATCGAGAAATGGGTGAGTGGTTTGGTCACCTCGGTCGTTGTCGCCGCCGTGATTCTCGGAGGCATCAAGCGGATCGGGAAAGTCACCGGCGTGCTGGCGCCCTTGATGGCGGCGTTCTATGTGTTCGGCGGACTGATCATCATCCTGCTCAATGTCGGCGAAGTCCCCGCCGCGTTCATGTTGATCCTTACCGAAGCATTCAATCCGACGGCGGGCGTTGCTGGGACGGGAATCGGTGCGTTGCTCGTGACTTTGATGTGGGGCGTCAAACGCGGGCTGTTCTCCAACGAAGCGGGGCAGGGCTCCGCGCCGATCGCACACGCGGCGGCAAAGACCGATGAGCCTGTTTCCGAAGGTGTTGTCGCACTGCTTGAACCGTTCATCGACACCATCGTGATTTGCTCGATGACCGCGCTAGTCATCTTGTTAACGGGTGTCTGGAATGATCGAACGCCGACGCAAGTCACGATCACCGGCGGTGATGCGGTTTATCTCGCGGTTGACACGGAGGGCGTTTTGACGCCAACGAAGGATAAGCCCGAGAGCATTCGCGTCGACGAGGGAGAGCCGGTCTACGGAGACACCGATGTTCGCTACGGATGGCATGATGTTCCGGTCGATGCGTTCTATCTCGATGAAGAACAAACCAAGCCGTTCAGTGGCGTCTTGCTCCCCGCAGAGAATGTGGCCCGTGGTGGAGATGGCACGGAGTATCAAACGCTTTATTGTCCCGCAGTCGAGAGTGGCGCTCCGATGACCATGTGGGGCTTCCGCCGAGGACTTGCTCCGCTCGGTGACTGGGGACACTACATCGTTCTCTTTTCCGTGCTGTTGTTCGCGATTTCGACGGCGATCTCGTGGAGCTACTACGGGGATCGATGCGCGAACTACCTGTTCGGACCACGCTCCGTGTTGCCGTACAAGCTGCTCTTTGTTGCCGCGCACTTCACGGGCTCGATCTTGTCTCTTTCGGTCGTTTGGAAGATGGGAGACATCGCGCTGGCGGTGGTGATCATTCCCAACCTCCTCGCGCTCCTCATTCTTTCGGGAGAAGTGAAGACGCTGACCGACAGTTACTTCACGCGAAAGCCGTGGCGCAAGGATACGGAGCAATGACGGCGAGCCGGCAAACGAGCGTTTGTCTCGGCGGCTGAAGGTTCGAACAAACGAGGCTACATTCGGCGGCGGCGGCGTGTCACGATCGCGCAGGTCGCGAGACCCAGCAGCGCGAATGACGACGGTTCTGGCACTGCAGAAAACTGACTCGAAAGCTCACCGAAGAAGAGGTTGGCGAGCTTTTGGTGTCCGAGTCGATTCGGGTGCACGGCGTCACTGACCAAATCGGTTTCGATATCGAAGATGGCGTAGTAGTCGACCACAGAAATGTCGTCGAACTCGCCGGCGACTTGGTTGATCGCCCGATTCATCGACGGAAACGTTTCGTTGTTTCGAAAGTCGACGTACTCTCGTGTCCAAAACGACGCGGGCGGGTTTCGGTCGTAGCCGAATTTTGGAACGGTCGCAAAGATGATTTTCGTGTCGGCCGAGTTGTCGCGAACCATGTTGACGAGGTCGCGGTATTGCCCGACGAAGTAATCGTCATCGGGGCCGTTTCCGTGGTTGTTGGTGCCCGCCAGGATCAGTGCGTAGTCGGGCTGAAAGGTCGCTAGCGCGGGCCCGAAGTCGCGGACCATGCGATCGATCGTGGCGCCGCTAAGTCCCTGGTGATCGGGATCGTCGGGGCCGCGCTGAAATTCCCCGACGAAGTCGATGTCGTATCCGGCGTTGTCCAGAAGGGTGCCAAGCTCGTGTCGATAAGAACCTCGGTCATCAGTCGGGGGGCCGTTAAAGCCTGCCGTGATCGAGTCTCCGAGTGGCATGATCGTGACCTCGTCAGCACCCAGATTTTGGGGCAAGGTGAAGACAGCGGTGGCGAAAAGGGCAGTTTGGGCGATCCTGTGTATCAGCATTTGGACGCTTGATACACTCGTTCGAGGGGCTGAGGGTTGGCGAATAACCCTCAAATTTAATCTCGAATAAGTGGTGTTGGATCAGTCTGTTAGATGGGAGCTCTTAAGGGGGGGCGTCCTTCGCTGCATCGCCCTGGTGAGTTTTGGATTTCCACTGGAGGGGTTTTGGGGCCCGTGAAAACTGATCACTCGTTCATTCTCGATCTGGAATCACGAGCGCTAGCCGCTGCGTGAATCTCTTCGCGTCGGAGTTGCAGAGGTGACTGCCGTCGACGCCACGAAGGTCCTTCAACGTCGGGACGTCCTCGGCGTGGAAGTCCGGAACGTCGCAATGCTGAACGAGGCGGTCGTAGAAGGCATGACGCGGGAACGATCGTTTTTCGGTGTCGATGAAACCCGCGTCTTCGCAGTCGTATCCCGTCGATGGTGGGCGAATGATGAGGACCTTGCCGCCACGCTGCTCGATGATTCGGATCGCCGCTGCGTATCGCTCGATGAGAGTATCGCGACTTTCCAGGTCTCGGTCGGATTCGGGGATGTCGAGTTGGAAGCCGCTGCGGGCTCCCTTCATCACGTCTGGAAAGTGTTTCCATCGAGTCTCTTTCGTGAAGACCTCCTTGTATGCGGGCTCACGACGAAGGACATAGCGATTCAGTACCGTTCGCCAGTTGAAGTCTTGCCGCAAAAGGACTGAGTTGCGAGCGCCGATTTTCAACTTCAGCTCCATCCGCTCTCCGGGGCTCGATTTGATTTCGTGGTAGCGCTTGATCCAGTCCTGCGATTTGCCGGTTCGATCTAGTCGCCGGCTGAACGCGTGATGGGGGCTGATCGAGAGAACGACTGTTCCGCGAAACGTTGAATGGGTTGCGAGGTCTTCCAGAACGGGAAGGGGTGAACTTCCCGCAATGCTGAGTTGCACGACCGGGCGACTGATCGCATCGCTCAACTGTTTGATGCGCACGTCGGCCTGGCATCGTGACGAGCCGATGCAAACGACCCCGTCGCGTTCGAGATTGTCAGCGGCCAAGCGATGAAAGGCCCAGAAGGCATCATCGTCGTGCGGGCCCGACTCGTACCCGCTGCCACGGAGCAATTGCTCCGTGGCAGCGAGCAACAAAACCAAGAAGATCGCAATTGCCAACCAGTCGCGAAGGCTCAGCTTCGACGGTGCGGATTCAAGTGGTGTGGGGAGCGGGTGCGGCACAGCTAAAACTGGAAATAAATGAACGCTCGGTTGTCACCGGGTGAGCTGAAAATCATCAACGCCATGAAGATCACGATCATCGCGGCAACGGGGCGAGGGATCTGGCTCCAGACGTCTTCGAGTGTTTGATTGCGAAACCAGATCGAGACCATTAAACCGACGAGGGTCAACGCGCTAATCGTGGCGGCGTCGGTAAGGCTGAGTACTTGCATTCCTGGATGCAACAAGAACATGCGTGACAGGAGCGTCGACGCTTGCACGAAATCGTTGGCGCGAAAGAACACCCAGGTCACACACACGATGGGAAACGTGACCGGGATGGCCCAGCCTTGATCGAGACAGCGGGCGAATACTGAAGACGCCTCGCGGAGACGTCGTTCGGTGATCAGCAACACGCCATGGATTCCGCCCCAGGCAACGAACGTCCACGCCGCCCCGTGCCAGAGGCCGCCGAGCAGCATGGTCAGCAGAAGATTGCGAGACGTCGCGATCGTCGACCCGCGATTTCCGCCGAGTGGAATGTAGAGATAGTCTCTGAGCCAACCGGACAACGAAATGTGCCAGCGGCGCCAGAAATCAGAAAACCCGCTCGCGGCGTAAGGCCAATGAAAGTTTCTTGGCAAGCCGAATCCGAACAGCATTGCGACGCCGATCGCGATGGTGGAGTAGCCTGCGAAGTCAAACAGGATTTGCCAAGCGAACGCGATCGTGCCGAGCCAGGCGTCGGCGGTTGAGAGCGGTCCGGTGTGAGCATAAACCGCATCCGCCACGCGGCTGACCAGACTGTCGGCCAAGACGACTTTCTGAAACAGACCGAGGACGATCAGCGTGATACCCCAATCCCGATGCGCGGCTCGGAAGGTCGGTGGTTGCTTGAGCTGATGCAGGAACTCGCTCGCACGCACGATCGGGCCCGCGACGAGTTGCGGGAAGAAGGAAACGTAGACGGCGAAATCCAACAGGGAGCGACTGGCATCGATCCGACGTCGATACAAGTCGATCGTGTAGGAAAGCGTTTGAAAGGTGTAGAAAGAAATCCCGACGGGCAGCACGAGATCGAGCTGTGGGGGAGCGTATTCGATTCCGATTGCATGCAGCAAATCGACGAGGCTTGCCAGGAAGAAGCTCGCATACTTGAACCACGCAAGCATGCCGAGGTTGACCAACAGACTCGCGGCCAGCAGCGTTCGCCGAATCGATTGGCTTTCTGTGACCTGAAGTCGTTTTCCCAAGGCGTAGTCGACCGCGGTCGAAAGCAGGAGCAGCAAAACAAAGGGCGGGTTCCACGCTGCGTAAAACAGGTAGCTCGCGATGAGCAGTTGGAGCTTCCGCGCGGTCCACGATTTCAACGTCCAGTAGACCGCCAAGTTGATCGCAAGGAAGCCGATGAAGAGATAGGAATTGAATATCAAGGGCGGCGAGCGGCGTAGGGCGAGGGTGGAGCGACGAGGGGCGCGCCGGACCATGAGTGTCGGTTTTTAAGATGGATCATGGTCTCAAGGCCCACTCGATGGCGCGATCCACCGCTGCGGAGTTGACGAGGCCGTTGTGGCGGCCGCGGACCGCGATGCGATAACCGAAATGAGTTGTGTCGAACGAGGCTTGGCCGAACTGACTTCCTAGGCAGGCTTTCCATTCCGAAAAGGGGATCGCGGACGACAGTTCGATAAAGCCGATGCCACCGGAGTCGGTTAGTGAACCAGCGTTGGGGCCCGTTGGTATTCGATTCGGCCCAATGTCGACACCCCCAACGACGCCCCATCGCTTGTCGCCCTGTTCGAGACGCTCGATCCAATTCGCGTTGAGACGCTTGAGGAAGTCGCTGCCTCGACGCAGGTCTGCGAGTTGGCCGACGATTCCGATCGATGTCGTGACGCCTTCATTGGGAGTCCCGACGGTGACGATCTTGTGAACCGAGTCCCAGCTTGCCGTATCGATGATCATCGAGGCGCGTCCGACGAGACCACCCATGCTGTGGCAGATGAGTATCACTTTGTCGCGTTGTGTCAGGCGCTTGATGACAGTGACGATTTCGCGCAAGCGATTGGCGTAGGTCGAGAGGTTGCCTGTGAAAGCCTCTTTGATTGGACGCGCCTCGTAGTAGGACACGTTCCAGACCGAATGCGTGGTGGGCGACGAATCCCCGAAGTCGTGGTGCAGCGTTCCATCGCGCTGAAATCGAATTCGAAAGCAGCTGCCGTTGGAGACGAGATTCGCAGTCGCATCCCAGTTGCGGAACCCGCCACCGATTCCATGAACAAAGACGATCGGATAGTCGACGGTTTCCTTGTCTTGAAGAATTCGCAACCAGTCGTCGCGCGTGTAGCGATTGTCAGTGGCCGGCTGCGCACGGAGCGACAGCATGCTCAGCCAACCGATTACAAAAACCGCGACGCTGGCTTTGGACGGAAACATCGTTTGCTCACGCCGATGGTTCGGAGTCGCCCTGTGCCGCGGTGGCCTGCGCCGCGGCGGCTTGTTTCGCCTTTCGGCCTTCGATGAAGCTACGGATAAAAACGACCATCGAGAAGAGCGTGGTGATGATCATGACGCTGACGCGACCAATCGCGGCCGAGTCGCCTCGTTCGATGGCTCCTTTGAGCGGCATCCCGAGTCCGAGCAAGATCAAGAGCGTTGCGAGGACAGCGACATGGGCGATGATTTTGTTGTGCTTGCGGACGCCGGGATTGCAGGCGAGCAGGATCACGCCAAAGACGACGGGAAAAAACGCGGTGGGTGATGGTTTGTCCGAAAAGACATATCCGGAGAGACCGACCACGACGAGCACGATGGCGTTGAGCAGGCTGACGTTTCCGGGGTTCATTTCGATTCTGCTTTGACGTGGCTGGGGATGATCAAGACCGGATGCGGGCTTCGGCGGATGCGGTCTTGGACGAAACCTTGACCGAACCGATCGTCGACTTCGAGAGGCAACACTAACAACAGCTTTTCGGTGCTCTCAAGCGGATTGGGCGGGGCGACTTCGCCTGCTTGCGGTCGGAGGTGATACGTCCGATTGATCTCTTTGGCCGTTTTCGCCATCGCCCCATGAAGCGAAAGGTGCGTTCGCGTCATGGCTTCGGTGAACGCCTGGGGGTCGAGTTTCTTTTCGGGCGAGAGGGCTTCGACGATCGATCGGATGTTTTCGTACTGTTCCTTTTCGACAACCAGGTTGAGTGTGATGACACCCGATTTGGCGGAAAGCCCGAATGCCCACGACGCGGCTTTGCCTTCGGCGTCGCATTCACCGCCGACGATCACGGAAATCCAAGAAACACAGTCGCGGAGAGTTTGGTCGTCGCGGCGGACGACCAGCATTGGTCGCGGGCAACGCGAGAGCATGACGTCGATGACCGTCCCGGCGCTGTCGGTGCCGATGCTCTCGAATTCACGACCGAAAGGGCAGGGCAGAACGACCAGGTCGACCGAATGTGCTCCCAGAGCGGCGAGGATGATGTCGTGTGAGTCACCGTCGTTCTTCGGCGGCGTGATGGGGCGCGAGCCTGACACACGCTCGGTGACGGCTGTCACGATATCGTCGGACTCGGCGTCTTCGCGACGTTCCCGCGCGTCCAGGACAAGCGTTTCAACGTTGAACGTGTCTCGGAGATAGTTGACGGCGTCGATTCCGGTTTCGTCTTGGGGGGACCCGTCCAGAACGAGCAGGACGCGGGACGGCTTGATCGGAACCAGAGCCGCCGAGTCACCGACCTGCGATTTCTCGAACATCCGCATCGACTCGTCGACGCCGCGGTCGACTTCATTGGGTTCAGCGTTAGGCATCGTTGTTGCGACTCGTGAGTGCGTGGCCGTCAGACAACGAGTTTAGATCATCGGGGCGGGGGCGCGGAGCGGCGTTCTTTCCCGATGAAGGCTGGCAAGATGAGACGTGCACTCGTTACACGTCAGGCCCCGCATTTTGCCGGACTGTCGGGCGTCAGGAGGCTTCTTGTGGTTTGGTCTGATTGAGTTGCTTGAGTTCGCGGCTCGTGTCGGCATAGTCGAGGACGGCCACGCGGACGGCCATCGGCAGTTTCTTGATCTGTTGATCCAGGTAAGGATCGGCGTGGCCACGCGTGATGGCCCGATACCAATGGTCGGATGCTTTTTCGCTGGAACGATCCGGTCGTTTCCACCAGGTGAAGACCGAGTGTGATTGATTGCGTTGTCCCGAGGCATACTGGGCGAGTCGGCGATCGAGTCTGGCGAGGCGAACGGCGATCGATGCCGCCTCGACGTCGTTCTGTTGGTGGGCGGCGATCACGAAGTCTCGCTGAACGATTGTTTTCAGTTTGGCAGCTCCAAACAGGGGGCGTTCCAAACCGTTGGCTGTGACGGAGACGTCGATGAGGCCCCCACGCCATGATTCGGGGACGGCGACGCTAAAGCGAAAACGTTTTTCTCCTTCGAGGACTTGATCCGCGGTCCAACGAAACTTGAAGTACACGCCACGACCGCGATCCGTCGTGCCGGCGGCGACAACGGCTTGCTGCGGGGCACGCTTCTGATACTCAGTGGAATTGGATTGTTTGACGGCGTCGTCACGGCCGATTTGGCCTCCGATCGTTTGGACCTGCCCATTGACACCGAGGCCGAATGAATCGGTGCGTTCTCGTTTGTTGGTGAACACGACCGCGCCTTCGTAGTCGCTTTGCAATTCAGTGCGAGGTTCGTAGTCGACGATGTGAAGGGGCTGACGGAATCGACATCTCACCAGCAAGTGATCGATCGGCGGCAAGGCGTTCGGATTGCCATTTTGGTTTGCGTCGATGACGAGCGACGACAAAGGGATCTCGACAGTGACTTCGCGAGCTTGGTCGATCGATGCCGTTTCGATGGCGGGAACGATCGACGGCACGTCGAATTCGACGCTGTCTTGGGCGGACAATGGGTGACTCGCGACGAGAAGCAGCAGAATCAGTACCGGGTACGTGTGTCGTTTGAAATCCATCGCGTGTTACTCCTCGAATCCTGTGTGGCCTTTTCCACGGGTCGTCGGAGTCCTTCCGAACATGCGAGCCTTCGTTGGCGCGTCGCCAGAAGACTAGAGGGATGCACGGGCCGGGCAATGCGAACAAGCCTGGGTTGCAATTGCGGGGCGCAGCATCGAAGGAGCGTGAAACAAGATTGGGAGATCACGCCCGCGCGATCGAGGCAGGCAGACTGGAGCCCGGAACCCATTTCAGCCAAGTCGCTGTCCGCAACGCCGGAGTAACGCTGCTTGGGGTTGCGTTTGAAACGGCAGCCCTTTTGGGCGACGCGTGAAACAGCCTAGCTGTGCATTCTCGCGAGTGGGCTGCCTTTGGCGATGATGGCGGTTTCCGACTCGGACAGTTGGTCGAGTCGCGCGTGCACGTCGTTGCGAGCCGCGAACTGCTCGGCGATGCGGACGTAGGTCGTGTGATGTCGGGCTTCGGATTCGAACAAGCCGGCGTAGAAGTCGGCGAGTTCAGGGTCGGCGGCTTTGACGTGCTCGGCTAGTAACCGAAACCGTTCGCAACTGCGTGCTTCGATCAACGAGGCGACGAGCAGACGATCGACGGCGCGGTCGGGTTCGGTGGGGCGGACGAGTGAATTGAGTTCGCGTCCGTAGTGACCGCTGGCGAGACGCCGAAACTCGATGCCGCGTTTATCGAGAACTTCGAGCACCATGTGATAGTGTTCGAGTTCTTCTTCGATGATGCGGGTCATCTCGACGCAGAGTTCTCGATTCTCGGTGTACGAGTTCATCAAGTTCATGGCCGTCGATGCCGCCTTGCGTTCACAGTGGGCGTGATCGATCAAGACTTCCGGCAGGTTCTCGTCGACTTGGGCAAGCCAGCGCCGAGCCGATTCGGATTGCAGGTGAAGCATCGGGCTAGTCCGCGAAGAGGGCCTTGGCGAAGCTGTCGGCGTCGAATTCGGCGATGTCCTCGATGCCTTCGCCGAGGCCGACAAATTTGACGGGCAATTCGAATTCGCGTCGGATCGGAAGAATGACGCCACCGCGAGCCGAACCATCGAGTTTGGCGAGCACGATTCCCGTGCATCCGGCCGCGTCGCTAAATCCTTTGGCCTGGCTGAGCGCATTTTGCCCGGCGGTCGAGTCGAGCACGAGAAGGACTTCGTGGGGTGCGTCCTCGATTTTCTTGCCGACGACGCGGCGGATTTTCTCAAGCTCCGCCATCAACTTGGTCTGAGTTTGCAGTCGGCCGGCGGTGTCGATGATGGCGACATCCGAACCGAGTTCCAGTGCTTTCTCCACCGTTTGGAAGGCGACGCTCGCGGGGTCGGCATTTTGTTTGCCGGTGACGATGTCACAACCGATCCGCTGGGACCAAATGGTGAGTTGTTCGACGGCTGCGGCGCGAAAGGTATCGCCGGCACCGAGTACGACCTTCTTGCCCTGCGAGGTGAGGAAGTAGGCGAGTTTGCCGATCGAGGTGGTTTTGCCGCTTCCGTTCACTCCGACGACGAGAATGATACTGGGGTCCCCAGGGAGATTAAGTGGTGCCGCATCCTGCTTGAGCATTTCGGCGGTGCGTTCGGTGATGGACTCGATCACCTCATGGAAATGCATCTTTCGGCCGCGGAACCGTTTGGCGATGTCGTCCCGAAGTTCTTCAGCGGGGCCGGTACCCATGTCGGTACGGATCAGGTTCGCAAAGAGCTCCGAGAGGAACTCGTCATCGATGAGCCGTCCCTCGTCCTTGAAGAGGTCACGGATATCGGTGTTGAGCGTTCGCCTTGTCTTTTCGAGTGAGTTGCGAAACCTCGCGAAGAGCCCTTTCTTTTTGGTGGGTTGCTCCGGAACGGAGTCACTGGCGGTGGACCCGGAGGCACTGGCCGCAGAGGCACTGGACGCAGGGGCGGTATCAGGATCGCTTGCGGATTCCGGTCCGCCGGAGGCCTGAGGGTCCTCGGGTGCTTCGTCGTTTGATTTCTTTTTGCGCCAAAATGCCATGGACTGCGTCTCGCACTACGAACAGGTTCGTTCCCCGAAGTGTGGCGGAAACTGTTGGGTTCCGGTACCTCCCCTGGTTCGAATTCCCCACCTGATTCCCTAACCGGAAAAGAGGCCGCGATGCTTCGCGGCGACCTGGACCAGAAACCCGCCGCAACGCGCGTTCCCGGCAATACACGATCGCTAGGAATTACAGGAGCACGTGGACGCTGTCTGATGACAGCAACGCAAAAACGCGGGATTTGAACCTGAGATTTCGGGGGCAGTCCCGATAACGCCCTGTGACGACTGAGGCGAGCGCGTCAGGAGAGCAGCGCTGCCCGAACGGTCATTCTTGTGAATGGGTCTCTGGACCCACCAAGTCAAGGAAGACTTACTCGGCGAAATGCTGCTCTAGAGCCAGGGTGCCAAGCCCGCGCGGAGGTCTGTCGCGGGCGCGTTAACTGCCCAGCCTTATTGAACCCAGAAAACGGAATTCGGGAGAATTTGAAGCGATGAAGCTTAGCAAGATTGCAATGCTGGCTGCGATTGCCTGCGCGTCCTATACGAGCAGTCTCACGGCCAACGCAAACGACTCAATTAAACTGGTTGCGCATCACGCATGTGACTGCGGGCAGCCGGTTTGCGGCTGCGAAACGGCGTGCGACCCTTGTGGTGGCCTCGGCTGTGACACCGGCTGCGACAGCGGTTGTGACTCCGCATGTGGCGGCGGACTGAGCGGCCTCGGACTCGGTTTGTTCGACGAGTGCTGCCTCGGCGATCAGTGGAGCCTGTTCGGCGAAGCGTGTGGCATCAGTGCCGGCGGTTGGGTTCAAATGGGCTACCACAGCCGTGGCAACGCCTTGTTCAACAGTCGCCCCGACGAGTACCAACTACACCAAGCTTGGTTCTACGCGGAAAAGGGAATCGACACCTCGTGCGGTTTCGACATCGGTGGACGCATCGACTACGTCTACGGTACCGACGGCCCTGATACTCAGGCGTTCGGCATCAACAACAACCACTGGGACAACGGCTGGGATAACGGCAACGACTACGGTCACGCTATCCCTCAGTTGTACATGGAAGCCGGTTACGGGGACCTTTCGGTCAAAATCGGCCACTTCTACACCATCATCGGATGGGAAGTTGTGACCGCTCCCGACAACTTCTTCTACAGCCACGCTTACACGATGTACAACAGCGAGCCTTTCACCCACAGCGGTGTGCTCGCGACCTACAACGTGAACGATAACGTCACCGCTTACGGTGGATACGTTCTCGGCTGGGACAGTGGTTTCGAAGACAATGGCGACGCGTTCCTCGGCGGTCTGTCGCTCGGTTTGACCGACAACATGACGCTCACGTACGCCACCGTCGGCGGTCGTTTCGCGGCTACCAACGCGAGCACTTCCGAGCAAGGCTACATGCACTCGATCGTTGCCGACGTCGCATTGTCGGACAACCTCCAGTACATCTTCCAGAGCGACTTGCTGAGTACCGAAGACGCTGCGGGTGCGACCAATCGCGAGACCTTTGGTGTCAATCAGTACCTGATCTACACTTTGAGCGACTGCTGGGCTGCCGGCGGACGCTTCGAGTGGTACCAGCAAGAAGGTGTTTTCACCGCCGCCGGAACCGAGACCGACGTCTACGCATTGACGATGGGTCTGAACTACCGACCGCACGCCAACGTGATCGTCCGCCCGGAAATTCGCTTCGACTGGGATGACACCGCGACCGCAGGTCTGGAAGAAGGCGACAACCAAGAGACTGTCGGAATCGACACGATCTTCCTGTTCTAAGCAGCGATCGAAAACGACCGAAATCCGGTTTGAAGGCCGGCCTCCATGCGGGGGCCGGCCTTTTTTGCGCTGGAGACCTTTCGTGACCGGCACGGTTTAACAACGACTGTCAAAAAAGGCGGTTTCGGGAGAATGTGAAACGCCAGAAGTGTCAATTTTGATACCTGGATCTCCGATATCGGTGGTGACAGATGGTGAAGCAGTGCTCACTCGATGTTTCCGATCGGTTGAATCGATTAACCGTTCGGGATCGCGACCGCGGGGTTGGTAACGACTCTTCGGAAGGGCAGTCACCGGAGCCTTGCACATCGAAAAGGAACGTCCGCGCGGACGGTAGGGAGACCCATGAAACGACGATTATTGTTCGGCACGCTGGCGCTGCTGTTCTGTGGAGCCACCGCATCGGCCCAAACTTCTCACGCGGTTTACCAAGCCGCCCCCGGTCAAGTTGGCGAAATCCAACAGGTCTGCAACCACGACGTCGGTTGCGGGTGTGAAACACCTTGCGACTGCGAGATGGGCTGCGATGCTGAGCCGACGTACGGCGTTGGCGATTGCAACACCTGCGGCGTGGAAGCCTTCGGTTGTGACAGTGGCGGTTGTGACAGTGGCGGTTGCGATAGTGGCTGCGGCGGACTCGGCGCTGGACTCTTCGACTGCAACCTCGGCGATCCCTTCACACTCTTTGGAGAGAGCTGCGGCTATGCGGCTGGCGGTTGGGTCCAGATGGGCTACCACGACAAGGCGATCCCGCTTTTCAACAGCCGTCCCGATGAATTCCAGCTCCACCAGGCTTGGTTCTGGGCCGAGAAGAGCATGGACACCTCTTGCGGCTTCGACTGGGGAGCACGGATCGACTACATCTACGGTACCGACTCGCAAGACACCCAAGCGTTCGGGATCAACAACGATCACTGGGACAATGGTTGGGACAACGGCAACGACTATGGTCACGCCATCCCGCAACTGTACATGGAAGCCGGTTACGGAGACTGGTCGGTGAAGGTCGGACACTTCTACACCATCATCGGATGGGAAGTCGTCACCGCACCTGACAACTTCTTCTACAGCCACGCTTACACGATGTACAACAGCGAGCCGTTCACCCACACCGGTGCGTTGGCAACCTTGTCGGTGAGCGACGACATCGAGGTCTACGGCGGTTGGGTCCTGGGTTGGGACAGCGGTTTCGAAGACAACGGCGATGCCTTCCTCGGCGGTGCATCGATGGCCGTGAGCGAAGATATTAGCCTGATCTACTCGACCGTCGCCGGCCGATTCGCGGACAACCTCGGTGGCAATGAGCGAGGCTACATGCACTCGATCGTCGCTGA
>JBCBOT010000181.1:0-15800 GCA_039821165.1 Planctomycetota bacterium
CGGCAGGCTCTGGTGATCGGCGAATCGATCCATGACTTGATCGGCCGCCGTCACCAACGTCATTGCGATGTCGAAGGTTTCCGCGTCGGGCGACGGAAGCGGTGAATTTGTCTCGCGGAGTGAGGATTCCGCGAGCACCTCTTGAACGATCGCGTCGGCAAGTTTGAGCAGCCGTTGGTGTCGCTCATCGTTCGCGGGAACCCGTAACTTGTCGGCCGTGCGCTGGAGTGCGAGCGCGAGTGAGTGCCGATTCTGTTGTCGTTGCCCGGTCGGGAGCGTGACCCATTCATTCCGCGCGGTTTCGATCGCCTGAAAACCGAGTCGCGAACGTTCGGTGTCTTCGCTTGCGATTGCGGCAACGACAAGATCGATACGGTTTGGCTCGAGCTCAGCCCCTCGACAGAGTTTTTGTAGCGTGGCGTTGGTCGGAGCACCGCTCCGAGTCGACATCCATGGGACCAGATCAGCATCGTTCCAGATTTGCTGTCCGATGACGACGACGCAAAACAGGGCGACGGATGTTCCGAGCAATTTTGCGGCGGACCAAAGGTTACGTCGCGAGCGATTCCTTTCCGAATCTGCGAACGCGGAAAATGGATTGGGGGTCGATTGAAGGTCCAAGTTTTCCATGGCGACCGGTGGGGAGGAGGGAATCCCGCGAAACAGCGACCCTGGGATGATCCGCGATGCCCAGGCTTGATCGCAAGATCACTCTGCGAGGGCTTTGTTCCAATTGATCATGAGGGTGACACCGGACGGCTGGCGCCGTTCGGTAACAAGTGAGCGGTAGGGGCGCAAGCCCTCTGTCGCGTCAACCCGAACGCTGACTTGGAACGAAACGCTAGGGCGTTTTCACGCTCATTTCGCGCAGCTTCTGGGCGTAGGCGGCTTGGTCGGCGCTCCATGCGTCGTGGATTCGGGTCGGCACATCAATACCTGATGCCGAATCGATGAGGACCGACGCGACCGACGCGGGGTCGATCCATTGCGGCGAATCGGCCACCCACAGCACGCGGCCTTGCCGCTCCACGAGGCAGGCGGCTCCGGGACCGAGCCCGATGCGTTTGCTGATTCGGCCGTCAAGATCGAGGACCGGGATGAACGGCGAAGCGGATTGCGGGACGAAACGCTCGTCAACGAACGCAACGATGTCAAAACGATTGCGGAGTGTCGCTGGGACTTGGTTTTGGATCAGTGGCAAGAGTTGCAGTAGCGCCGCGCCTTCGCCATCGGATGTAATCATCGTGAACAGCGTCAGGTCGTTTCCCGCACCGAGCGGAGTAACCGACCAGCGTCCCGTGATGTCCTTTGCTTGGAACGACTCCAAGCGACGACCGATCATTCGGTGCGGCGGGGGAGGAGGCAGCGGAACCATCGCGCGGACGAATTTAGGTTGCGGGGGAACATTCGAATAGCGCATCGCTTCGAGTGTCGCACGCTCGGTTGGCGGGGTGAATGTTCCGCCGGGAAGTCGCAACTCGAGCGAACGCACTTGCCAACCCGACGGCGTCGAGGGGCTGTCTTCCGCCAGCGAAATCGGTAGGTCAACGCTACGAATCAACGACGCATTTCCATCGATCCAAAAGCGGTATCGTTCGTTGTCGGCCACGGCCTCGACGACCACGTGTTCCACCTCGTCGCGCGTTTGAACTCCGACGTAGCCGATCTGAGCTTGCTTGCCGTCGAAGAGTTTGGCCATCGGATCCGATTCGAGTAGCCATTCCAACTGCGGCGGTGGACCTCCGAGTCCGGCGACGACTTTTTCACGGAGGAGCGGCTCTTTCAGCAGCCGAGGTAGTTCGGGACGACCGTTGGGCGATGCCGTCTCGTCAACGACGACTTGCGAGTCATGGTGCCTGGTTTTTTCGTCGTGCACCCAGCCGAGTGTTTGTCTGTCATCGGTCCAAATTCGCCCGTCATACGCCGCGACCCACAGCATCGGTCCGTCGAGCAGGACATGCATCGGTGCCGTAAAACGCTGAACCGAACCATCGATCTCGACGGCCAATCGCACTTCGCCTTCGTCGCGATAGTGGGTCGCACTGCGGTAGCGGCGAAGTACCTGTTGGAGGTATGCATCGGCGGGCACGCTTGGAAGCGACAGCGTGGGTTGAGGCGATTCGTCCTTGACCGGAGACTCGGACGTCTGCTGACGACCGCATCCGACAAGTGCAAGAAGGCTCAACGACACCACGACCACCAGACTTCGTGCGGGGGATCGACGATCATTGCAACGATTACACATACCCCTTCCCTAGCGGAATCCGGCCGGTGTCGCGAGCCGGTTGCGTGATTTTGAGGAAACCGGGATAACGTCGGGTTGAGGAAGTACGTCGCGAAGTATTCGGAAACGACGATGTCGCAGCATCTGCCGGGGTCCGCCCAAAACGGCCTTCACGTCCAATTTCACGCCAAACAGGCTGGTCTGTCGTCGGTTCAGGTCTGGGAATATGACGCCGGAACGAAGCGAACCTGTCGCGACGTTCTAGGCGAAACGGTCCAAGCGCTTCAACGTCCGGACGATTTTCCACCTCTCGAAGCTGCGATCGTGCCGGGGGATCGCGTGGCATTGGCGATCGATCCCAACGTGCCGCAAATCGATGCCGTGGTAGAAGGCGTCTTGCGGATGTTGAACGCTGCGGACGCCAGCGAAATCGAACTTGTGTTGTGGGACGAAGCCACCGACGAGACGCTCGCGCGTTTGCGTACGGTTGCCACGGATCATGCCGTCGTTCGACACGAATCCGATATTCGCGAATCCCTCAGTTACCTCGCGGCGGATGTCGACGCGGACCCCATCTATCTGAATCGTTCGGTTGTGGACGCGGACTTTGTTCTTCCCATCGCCGCAGTCCGCCCCACCGACGTGGCCGAGAAACGCGACTTTTCCGGAATCTACCCGTCGCTTTCGGACTCGGCGACGCGAGGCCGATTCGACGAACACGCGACCGCGGCGGTGGTCCCGTTGGGCTCGACGGGATCGATCGCCCGCGAGGTTCCGTGGCTGTTGGGCGTGCAATTGTTACTGACCGTCACGGCGAATTCCGACGGACGCGTCGGCGAGATTCATGCCGGCACGATGGAAGCCATTGCCAAACGCATCACGCCCACGCTCCGTCGTCCCGACCCTGTGCCTCCACCGGCTTCGTTGGTAGTTGCGGCGTTGGACGGTGATGCGCAGCAGCAAACGTGGGAGAACGTGGCTCGCGCTGCCAATGCCGCGATGCAATACGCGGAACCGGACGCGACGATCGTCGTGTGGTCGACACTCGACCAAGCTCCCAGCGGCGCGCTACTGTCGCTAGAGGAGGAAAACACCGTCATCAATGCCGAAAAGGATGGCGACGGATTGCCTCGATGGGATCCCACGCTCGCGATGGCTGCGCGTCTGAAGCAAGTGATGACGAAACACCGAGTGATGTTGCATAGCCGATTGCCGCGGGAATCGGTCGAACCGATCGGTCTCGGTGTGATCGAGTCGGCAACTGAATTAGCCAACCTCAGTCGAGGCTTCGAGAGTTGCGGCGTCTTGCGGGCGGCTCAGTTTGCGGGAGGGAATTGATGACCGTCGCGGTTGAAAAGGTTTACGCGTTTTGTCCACGCTGCGGAGCCCCACACCCAAACCCAGGAAGCATTCCGTTCCGATGCGGCCAATGTGATTTCACGATGTTTTTCGGCCCGGTCGCGGCTGTCGGTGGATTGATCGTCAATCCCGCCGGCGAGTTGCTGCTAGTCAAGCGGGCGCGTGATCCCGGCAAAGGCAAATGGGGTTTGCCGGGCGGCTTCGTCGATCGAGGAGAAACGGTTGAGGAGGGCCTGATTCGTGAAGTTGTCGAGGAGACGACATTGCAAGTCACCTCGTTGCGGCTGTTGGTGACGTTTCCAAACAAGTACGACTATCGCGGCGTTGTGTCTCCTGTCATCGACTTGTTCTATCTTTGTGAGGTCGACCCTGCGGCCGAGATCAAGCTCGCACCGGATGAGTTGGAATCCTTCGTGTGGACGGTGCCTGGAAACGAACACCTCGACAACATGGCGTTCCCATCGAATCGCCGCGCGATCGAGCATTGGTTGAAATCCACGTCTCCGTCCTAGCGAGACGTCACGCATTGTGTGGCATTCGTGGATCCATAGCCGCGCCGGCGTTGATCCCTTAGGCTGTATTGCATGCAAGGTGTCCCATTTGAACCGTCGAGTGACGGTGAAGAGTAGTGGACGTCGAACGTGTCCTCGCGCGTTCCGGCAACAGGTTTTTGATTGGGTGTGATGATGAAACGCGTTCTTTTTGTCTGCATGGGAAACATCTGCCGCTCACCAGCCGGCGAAGCCGTGATGAAACGGTTTGCCGAAGAGTTCGACGTGGACGTCGACATCGATTCGGCTGGCACACACGGCTATCACGTCGGTGAGCCTGCTGATGCCCGCATGCGCTCGGCGGCGGAGGCGAGGGGTTACGAGATCACCAGCCGGGCGCGGCAGGTGACAAAAAAGGACCTCGCCGAAGGGACGTTCGATCTCGTGCTCGCGATGGATGGCGAAAACTACAAAGCTCTCTCCGAGTTGGCGGGCTCGGGGGCATCGCACATTCGAATCTTCAGTGATTATCTGGACGACAATTGGCCCAACGACGTTCCCGATCCGTATTACGGAGAAGAGGAAGGGTTCGATGAAGTCCTCGACATGCTCGAGGAGGGATGTCCGATCATTCTTCAAACCCTTGCCGGCGAAGAAATTTTCGACGGCGGTTTCGGCGAGTGAACGGCGCAAATTTGACGGTCTCGGTTTCATCCGGGGCGTCAAAATCGGACTGCCCATTCGCCATTTCTTAGGACACGTTCAGCTCTTCTGGATGAACGACAAGGATGGCAACCGGCGTTGTTATGCCGCGTCCATTTCCTTCAGTGACTTTCCCAATCGCTTTCGTCCTCCACCTCGCTTGGCTTTGGGTTTCTCTTCGCCGCCAAGAATGGACGCCAGAGCGGGCGTTTTGTTGTCGTCGTTTTCGGTTTCCGGCAAGCCGATCGTATCAACGGCGTCGCTGACACCGAGCAGAACACTTTGGCGCACGCCGTCACGCAACCACTGGAAGAAGTTCATATTCATTTCGAATCCTTTCGATGGGTTTCGTCCGAGGAAGAAGCGTTCTAGGAACCGCGACGATTCGGGGTCAAGAGCCGATTCCGAGCCACCATCCGCCGACCGCCAACCAGACCGGAATCAGGATCAATCCGGCCAAAGAAGTCCATAAAACAACCCTGAGAGCGGTTTCCGAATCGCGGTCGTAGAGTTTCACGAGAACGATGGGAAACACGGCCGAGGGCATCGCCGCTTGCAGCATCGCGACAACTCTCAGGTCGGTTTCTTGAAACAGCCACGCGGCGGCGGAGAGCATCAGCAACGGCAGGATGGCTTGCCGTGTGACGATCGCCGTGAGGATCACGCGCGGATCGCCGAACCAGTCTCGGTCCTTCAAAAAGTCCACGATGATCGCACCGCTGAGCAGCAGGCCGAGCGGGATCGCACAGGCACCCATCGCCCCGACGGCGGACAAGACCGGTGCCGGCACGACTTTGGTGAGTCCGATTTGGCTGAGCAGGATGGAAACCACGACAGCCCAGAGAGGCGGACTCTTCAGCGGCTTGAGCCACGTTCGTCCACTCGAACTGGCGATGATCATGATGCCAACACTCCATAACGCCATGTCGACACCGACGTTGTGAAGGATCAGGTCGATCACCGCGGTCGGATAAAACTGTTCCGCGAGAGGCAGTGGAATGTAGCCGTAGTTGCAGATTCCCGCGCTGAGTGCGAAGGCTCGCTGTGCGGCATCGTTTCGAAGCCCGACCCAGGGGCCGACGGTGCGTGCGATCGCAAGGGCAAGGCAAAATCCCAGCACGGTCATCGCAAAGCCGTACACCGGCGGTTGCCATGCCGTCGCCACCGAAGCGATCTCGCCGTCCTTGGAGAACTGGTGAACAAAATATGCCGGGAGCATCACGTTCGCGGTGAGGTTCGCCAAGGTGCGGTCCGCTTCGGCCGTTAGCCATTTCAGCTGACGACAGGCAGCACCGACGCCCATGACCAGGAAGACGCCGAGGACGGACGCGATAATGGGCCAAAGTTCGAACATGGCTGCCAACATAGGCCAAGCGGATCGAATGCCGTAGGCGGCAGGGCTTACCGGTACCTTTCAACCGGAGTGCGAGTCGCGCCAATCTGGTGGAAATCGGAGCCTGATGGGCGCCTGGCTTCCCTTGCCGCGTCATAGTGTCTCGATCAGGCGTAGCTCATTGAAACTTGGTGGCGTTTGGATTTTCATACGTCTCCCACCCGCGGAGCAATTTCATGCCGGCCACCCTCACTCCACAACTCGATCCGTCCTCCAGTGGCGAACACCACGTCGGGCTCGATGGGCCGAGCGGCTCCACGAAAGCGTCCGTCATCAAGCAGGAGACTGCACTCGGGCGCCCCGAGGGAGAGTGGGCCAATGCGTTGACTCACGGGCTTGCGACGGTGGCGACCTTTGGGCTCGGGACTTGGATGATCGTCGAGGCCATGCCGATGAGTGTCGGCCTCGCGGTTGCGTGTTTTGTTTATGCACTGTCGGTGGCGGCAACGTTTTCGGCGTCCACAACATCGCATGTATTGACGCAGCAACCGATGCTCGATCGGGCGCGGGCTTGGGATCAGGCGATGATCTACGCGATGATCTCGGGCACCTACACGCCGGTGATTTACCGGTTCGCTCCCGACGCGGTTCGCATGCCGTTGCTCATCACGCTTTGGGTCGTGACGTTTGCCGGCATCCTGGCAAAGTTGGTGATGCACCACCGCATCAACAATGTCGCGACCATCACCTATTTGTTGCTCGGCTGGATCCCCGCGATCCCGATGTTCCCGCACGTGCCGCTCGGCCTCGGGCTTGGCATGGCGCTCGGCGGTGTGGTCTACAGTCTCGCCGTGATCGCCTTGGTCAATGATCACCGAGCGCGTTACCTGCACGCTTTGTGGCACGTTCTCGTGATGGCCGCGGCGTATTGCCATTTCGCCACGATTTGGCGATACGTGTTGGTTTAGAGAGTGGCGAGAGGCGAGAGCGAGAGCGAGAGGCGAGAGGCGAGAGGCGAGAGGCGAGAGGCGAGAGGCGAGTGGCTAGGAGCTAGCCAGTAGGTGGTGAGCGCCTTGCGGCTCACCGAAATGCAGGTCTCGACGTTTTTGCGACACTGAAGGGACAGCGACACCGACGGGACAGCGCCTAGCCTGCCAACTCGGGGAAGACGCCTTCGTCCAAGCCGGCTCGTTTGATGATCGACTTCAGGCGGATTTGAAAGTCGCTTTTGTAATTGGCGATTTGTTGTTCGGTTAGATCGAGTGCTTCGGCGACCTGTTTGTTTCCCCAGCCCCGCACGATCATCAGTTCAATCGCTTTGAGCTTGGCCCAGTTGCCGGATTCCTTCCAGCGCTCGATCTGTTCCGCCATCGCGTCGCGGATGGCGTCTTCTTCGATCCGTTTCCGCTCCACGCTTCGAGCGATCGAGCTGGCGACACGGGCCGTGCCTTGGGGCTCGATGTCGCCCGCGGAACTTGTCCTGCCGTGCATCTGCAGCGCCGGTCGGCGACCTTCCTTGCGAAGATGGTCGGTGAGTTTGTAGGCGCAGATCGAGAACAGGTAACTCTCGAGGGGGCGTGCGCCGTCGTAGTTCGGCAGGCTGATCAAAAAACCGACGAAGGCCTCCTGGACGATATCCTCCGCCGCGGCGCTGTCTTTGATTCGGCTGCGGGTGTACGCCAGCAACCGTCCTTCGTAGCGGTCGATCAAGGCTTGCCAGGCACCGGAGTCGCCGTCGCGAATCTGCTCCACGAGCAATGCGTCGGCGTTCGGGGCGTCGTCAGGTTGTCTGCTCATAGTTTTCTGGTCGGCCCGACGTTGTCGGCGTCACGCTTCGTTGGGGCTGAGGTTGGCGATCACTCGTTTGACATTTTCGACGGCTTGTTCTCCCGCCGCGCGGCCGGCGTCAATCAATGGATCGACGGCATGGAAATCCTCGATCCGAAAGTCGCTGGTCCGGGGCAGAATGATCAGGTCGCTTTCCTCACGATGGAGGGCGCTGGAATGTCGTCGGGAAATGTCCATCGTACGCAACAGGGTCGCGAGATAGCTCGGCGAACGGATTTTTCCGTTCCCGTCTTGTCCGAAATCGGTGGAAAGTGACGAGCCGACGTCGATCGAGATCACGTGATCACAGCCTTCGCTTCGAAGCACCGACGCGGGCACGTTCATCAGCACGCCGCCGTCGACCAGCATTTCGCCGTCATGGATGATCGGTGAACCGAATACAGGGTGATTGATGCTCTGCAGGACCGACAGCACCAGATCGCCGCTGCGGCGGATTTTCTGCTCCCCGCTGATCAGGTCCAGTGTGGTGATCGCGAGCGGCAGATCGGCCTGCGCGAACGTCATTTGCTCGAGGTACCGTCGCAGCTTGGTTTCGAAGCGGCCGCCTCGGAAACTATGCAACAGGAACAGCCGTCGCGTCCAAGGCCGAGAACGCAACATGCTGGGTGGCATCATTTCTTTACGAAAGAATCCGCCGACTTCTTCGGGAGCGTAACCGGCACCATACGAGGCCGCAACGATCGCGCCCGCGCTCGTTCCCGCGATGGAGTCAAACACGATGTTGTGTTTCCGGAGTACTTCGAGCACGCCGATGTGCGCGATCCCACGTGCCCCACCGCCACCGAGCGCGAGTCCGATCCGCTTTCCCATCAACGATCGATAAAGCCGTGTCACGCAAGGCGGGTCGATCGTCGCATTTCGTCCGCTTCCCGAAAAACCGCACCGCACGAACGCTTGGTCGGGCAAGTACATTTCCGGTCGAGGTTTCACATCGCGGTCATACATCAGCGCGACGATCGGACGGCGGTGGCCCGGAATCGTTCGGAGTTGTCGAACGACATTCGGTGAGGGGCCGTTCGCGGCGTCGACGGCAAACACCACACGATTCGACTGTTTCGCGGCCGCCTCCATGGCCTGCTCGCCGCAAGCCACCGTCACGGTGAGCGCGTTGGCGCTGCGATCGGCGATCGTGTAGGCGAGCTCTTCTGCCCGAACGACCAACGCATCGGAATCGAATTCGCCGATGTCCAGAGGCAGATCTCCGTCACAGGCCAGAAGCGGTTGCACCAATTGTTGGCTGCGCCGAAGGTGAGCGATCAAGTTTTGTGCCAGCGGCCATCCGCTCGGATGATCGATCAGTATCGCAAGCGAATGCACGCCACGTTTGCTTTGTTTGGCAGCGGTCGAAACATTCATGTTCGACAATCGCCGCGTCAACGATCGACTTAGGTTCTCCAGTAACTGGGGATAATCCTTGACGAGCCGACGATAATCCTCTCCGTTTAAAACGAGAGTCTCGACATAGGTGACCGCGGTCACGGTCGCACTGCGTGGCGTTCCCGCGATGACCGATGCTTCGCCGAAATGTTCCCCCGGGCCGAGTACGCTGAGCGTTCGTTCGGCAACCGAGGGGCCGTCGCCCGACCAAACGCGGACCTTTCCCGCGGCCAGTAGAAAAAGCTCGTCGCCTGATTCCCCGACTTCGACAATGGTTTCGCCGGCTTGATAGCTCCTGGAGCCGAAGGCGGAGAGGACCTCCTCGAGTCCGTCATCCGAAAGGCCCATGAGAAGCGAGCGAGTCACCGATTCGTCTCGATCCATCCTTTTTTCCGATACTCCAGCGGTGGCGTCGGGATTGCAACACCAACGGGCGGGGCGAAGCGTTTTGGGGCCGACCACGACAGTCTAACACTCTGATGGCGATGCTGTCTGTGTGGAGAGCGTCGGGTGAGACGGCGACAAAACTTGAGACCGGATATAATCACGGACCCACCTGCTATTGAGAGAGTCTTCCATGCATCCGGCACCGCTTCTGAATCCCGCGCGACCCGGACGTCGAACGCCCCATCGGGTGGTGCTCCGATGAACTCACCCAGCCACCCGAGCGATGCCTCGACCGTTTCGCAGTCTCGTGCCCGAGTTTCGGCGCGGGCCGCCCTCGACCGTGTCCGCCGTGAGCTGCTGGAGGAACGCGTCGAAGGGGGGCATTGGGTGGGCCACTTGGCCTCGTCGGCGTTAAGCACGGCGACCGCCATCAGCGCCATGGCCGCGGTTCTCATTCACCGCGAACGCGAGAGTCTCGAAGACGCCGGTGCGACCGAACTGAGGTCGATGATCCGAGGCGGTCTCAATTACTTGCGCGGGCAACAAAACCAAGATGGTGGATTTGGTGATACCGATTTGAGCCATTCCAATATCGCCACCAGCTACCTCGCCCTCGCCGCGTCCACGTTGGCGATCAAAGTCGGCGAGGAAGGCTTGGACACGGAATCGATCGAACGGCTCAACGCGTACTTGGACCAAGCCGGAAATCTATCGGGACTTCGCGAGCGATATGGCAAGGACAAGACGTTCGTCGTCCCGATCATGAACAACATGGCGATCGCCGGCTTGATCTCTTGGGACGCCGTTGACGCATTGCCATTCGAAGCGGCCGTGTTTCCCCAATCGATGTATCGATTCTTGCAGATGCCGGTCGTTAGTTATGCGATCCCCGCACTGGTCGCGATCGGGCAAGCGAGACACTTTTTGGGGCGCCCCGCATTTCTGCCCCTACGTTTGATTCGCAAGGCATCGCTCAAACGGACCTTGGCGGTTCTTCGCCGGATGCAACCACAAAGCGGCGGTTACTTGGAAGCGACTCCGCTGACGGCGTTCGTGGTGATGAGCTTGGCGGCGACGGGACGGTGTGAGCTACCCGTCGTTCAAGAAGGTCTTCGTTTCCTCGCAGAGTCTTATCGTGAAGATGGGAGTTGGCCGATCGACACGAACCTCGCCACGTGGGTGACGTCGCTTTCGATTCACGCTCTCGCCTGTGATCCCGACGACAAGGGTCAATGGTGTTCGGATTCACTGGTGGATTGGCATCTCGCTTGCCAACACCGTCAACGTCATCCCTTCACGGGGGCTGAGCCCGGTGGTTGGGGCTGGACCGATTTATCGGGGGCCGTGCCTGACAGCGATGACACGCCGGCCGCGATCCTCGCACTCAAGCGTGCCGAACGCCACGTGGACCCGAGTCGTGCCGCCGAAATTCGACGGGCGATGAGTCACGGCGTTCGCTGGTTGCTAAGGCTCCAGAATCGAAATGGTGGGTGGCCGACGTTTTGTCGCGGGTGGGGAAAGTTGCCGTTCGATCGGAGTAGTACGGACCTGACGGCGCATGCGCTACGCGTTTTGACCGAAGTACGGGAAAGCAATTCGGACGGGCCCGTCGATCCCGCCATTCGACGAGGGATGGGATTCTTGTTTCGCACGCAGCAGGAGAATGGCGCTTGGTTGCCATTGTGGTTCGGCAATCAGGACAATCAGGATGAATCGAACCCGATTTATGGCACATCGAAAGTTCTGATCGCGGGTGGCTTGGGACCGCGAATCGAGAACAAGGCGCTGGATTTTCTCATTAATGCGCAGAACAACGATGGGGGATGGGGTGGCGGAGCCTCTGTCGCGTCAAAACTCGCTGCGTTGGCAGAGACGAGCGGTTTGGAAACACGACCAATCCCAAGAAGGGAATTGACCAGCACTGTCGAAGAGTCTGCCTTGGTCATCGAGGCGATTTGCACGATGTGTCTGCGACAGCGAGACCAGTCCGGTGGGGAAAAAAATGCGCTGTGGTCGCGATCCGATGACGACAATCGTGGGTTCAGTGAAGCAGACACCACGACCGACCGAGTTCGGGTGGCTATACTACGAGGCGTCGATTTCCTGGTTCAAAGCATCGAAGATCAGCGGCATCGTGTCGCGTGGCCAATCGGGTTTTACTTCGCCAAGTTGTGGTACCACGAAAGACTTTACCCGTTGATCTTTCTCAACGCCGCTTTGGGAAAATTCCTGCGTGCGACCGCTGAGAAACACGATCCGGATTGGCCTCGATAGATCATCGAACCGATCCGCCAGTTTATGCCCCCAGTGACACGCCAGAGGTGATCGGTTTGTCGACCGGACTCAGCCCCGCAAACGACTCTGTGCCCAATGACGTTGCGAAGACCTCCGCTGGTCAAAGCGACGCCCAACCGGCACGCTCCAAACGTCGCAAGACGAGCCACTTAAAGGAAGTCCCCGAATCGCTCGAGATGCGCGAAAGTTTGCGTGCCCGTTGCGAAGAAGTTGCGGATCGTCTCGATCGCAGCGTTCCGATGACCAAGGATGAACTGGAGCAGATCGCGCGGCGGACGCTTGAAGAAGCCGACCTTCCAGAGTCCTACGTCGGCTGGATCATGGTCATGATCAGCACGTCGTTCTGGCGACACCAATTGCGGAGCGTCCCTCCGGAACGACGTCTTTTCCTACTCCCGCACTGCCTCAAACATGCCGAGGGCTGCCCTGCGGACTACGACGAATTCGGCATGAACTGCAAGGAGTGCGGTGCTTGCAGCATCGCGGACTTCCGCGGGCTTGCCGAAGACATGGGATATCGCGTGCTGGTGGCGGAAGGGTCACCGGTGGTGATGAAGATCATCGTCGGCGGTTACGTCGATGCGGTGATCGGAGTCGCCTGTTTGAACGTCCTCGAAAAGGCGATCGACAAAGTGTTGCTGGCAGGCATTCCCTGCATGGCAGTCCCATTGCTCAGCAGTGATTGCCGCAACACCCGTGTGGATGAGTCTTGGGTGGATCAGATGATCCGCACTCCCTACGAACCGGCAGCTCAGCAAACGCGCTCTTACGTGCATCTGATGCGTGCCGCCAGTGACTTGTTCTCACCTGCGTCACTTGAACAGAATGTGCCTCGAATTCGTGGTAAGCGCGAGTTCGGAACGGGCGAGCTGACGCTCAATGACGTCGCCGACATGGATGCGATCGAAGCCACCGAGCACATGGCTTACGACTTCCTCACTCGCGGCGGCAAGCACTCGCGGCCGTTCATCACCCTCGCAGCCTACGATGCGATGACCGGTGGCGACTGCACCGGTTCCTCGGCTGCAGAAGCGTTGGAAAAACTTCCGGCATCGGTCCGCCGGGCGGCGATGAGCATCGAGACGTTCCACAAGGCGAGCCTCGTCCACGACGACATCGAAGACGACGACGCGTTCCGTTACGGTCAAGCCTCGTTACACAAGACCTTTGGTATCCCGACCGCCATCAACGTCGGTGACTACTTGGTCGGATTGGGCTACCGATTGCTCAGTGATCGAGCCGCGCTGGCCGGATCCTCGGCAAAAGCACAGCTCGACGTGATGGACTGTCTCGCATCGGCGCACACGCGTCTTGGGGAAGGTCAGGGCGCGGAACTCGTGTGGCGCGACGGTACCGACCGGAACCTGACACCCTTGGACGCCCTCAAAATCTACGCCCTCAAAACTTCGCCTGCATTCGAAGCCGCCCTGTTCAGCGGTGTTCGGTTGGGATGCGATGAAGCGAATTCGGAACAGGCGGATGGGTATCGCGACTCGATCCGGACTTTCAGCCGAAACCTTGGTGTTGCGTTCCAAATCTTGAATGACATCGGTGACTTTGCCGGCGACGATCACAACAAAATGTCCGCCGGCGGTGACTTGTTTGGAGGCCGACCGACGTTGCTCTGGGCGCTCGCACTTGAGTCTCTCGACGACAAGGACCGTGAGGAACTGTTGCAACTCGCTTCGGACGAATGTGATTTGAGTCCCGAGTTTCGGCTGAGCAAGGTACGTCGCCTCTACGATAAGGCGGGTGTCTTCGAGACCGCGTTCCGTTTGGTCGACAAACATCAACAGCGCGCTGAACAGGTGGCTGATTCGATCGAGCCGGACTCGCTGCGACGACTTCTGTACTTCCTGGTCGATACGGTTTTGGAACGGCCGGAGTTGAGTACGCCCAATGTTGTTTCTCTTGGAGTCACCGTTCCGATCGAGGCGGTTTGATGACGACCGGTCTTTCGAAAGACGACTCCAAGGTCAAGATCGAAGCGCTGTTGGGCGAGTTCTACGGCGGTGAAGGCGGCTTCGAGCGACTGGCTCATTGCGTCTCCAAGCCGAAATTGGACGCGCCCTATGATGCACTGCTTGATCACCATGCCCACATGACGGTCACCGTCGAGTCTCACCATGGTGAGAAAGTGGACGTCGTCGTTCATCGTCACCACCGACGCCAGGATGCCAGTGGTGATTGGTACTCAAGAGAGATCACGCTTCAGACTCAGGGCGGCGGCAAAGTCGTGCAATACGGCATCGTCCGATTGAATACCGCCGCACTCGCGCCCGAGGTTTGGCAGCGGATCGAATCGCGTCAAACACCACTCGGTCGTGTTTTGATCGAACACAACGTCCTCCGCGAAGTCCAACTTTGTGAACTCTGGCAAGTCCGTTCAGGACCCGCGTTGTCGAAGTTACTGAATATCGACGACGGAGACATCACCTTCGGCCGGACCGCGTTAATCTATTGCGATGGCGAACCAGCAATTGAGTTGCTCGAAATCGTCACCCCTGTCTGAGAAATGGCCTCGGTCCACGGACCGCCCTCCGGTCAAAACAACCCCCGCCCCATTCTCCCTTCCGCAACCGCCCGCGAACCAATGTTGATCCGTCAATTATTGCTCGGCCTACTGCTTGTCGTTCCCGTGTGTTGCTACGGCATCGACATCGCAGCACAGGAAGACCTTATCCAAGAAATATCGAGCGAACTCCGAAAAGGTCGCTACGAAGAGGCCCAGGACGCTGCCAAGAGACTGCTCAAGGCCGAGCCACGTGTCGAAGTTAAACTCTTCATCGCTGACACGCTCCTGCGATGTGGCGACGCCAAGACCTCACTCAAGTTGTTCGATCAATACGTCGAAGCCAAACCAGACTCCGAGCCCTACCTTTGGCAACGCGGGATCGCTCAGTATTTCGTGGGAGAATACAAAGCCGGCGTTGACCAATTCGAGATTCACCGCAAGGTGAACCCGAATGATGTCGAGAATGCCGCTTGGCATTTTCTTTGCTTGGCGAAGAACCAATCTCCCAAAGAAGCGAAGGCGTTGTTGCTTCCGGCCCCGGGCGATCCACGTCCTCCGATGGCCGAAGTCCTTGAGATGCTCCGCAGTGGCGACAAATCGATCGTCAAACAGAAGATCGAGTCGTTTGACGAGGGCAGCCGTTCGCGCGGAACGGCAGAGTTCTACGGATGGTTCTACCTCGGTCTCTACGAAGACGCGCTCGGCGACAAAGCCAAAGCAGCGGAGTGGCTGAAGAAATCGGCCAGCGTCGCCCCACGCAATTACATGGGTGGCCCGTGTTTACGCCGAAATCTTGCAATCAGACTGAAGGCGAGATGCCGGGGCCCGCAATCGTGCTACGGGCCCCGTGCGTGATGGCCAAAGGTTCAGTCTTTGACGACTTCGAACGTTGTCTCTTCTCCCTCGCACTTTTCGTACATTGCAGAAAAGTTTAGATGGTAGCAGAGTCGGTAGTCGCCTTCGTCCACACGTTCCGTAAGGATACTAATCTCTTTCGTGACAGATTTCTTGGGGGGGATCGTCCCAAAGAATCTGTCATCTGGCGTCACCTTGATACCGTCGACAGCCCCACCAACCAGTCCGATGGTAGCAACGACATTTGCGGCCGTGTAGAGATTACTCTTATTCTTAAGCGTAATCAGATACGTCGTCTCGTCGGTCGGCTCGAGGCGACGGTCAACCATGGTGGCGCTTGCTTCGATGAAGTCACAGATTTTTTTCACGGATCTTCTCCACAGAGGGCAGTTTTGAAAGATGGCACCAACGCGG
>JBCBOT010000182.1:0-15782 GCA_039821165.1 Planctomycetota bacterium
CCAACGCGGCCATCGTGCATAGAAGTAACGGGAGCGTCTGACAGAGAAACCAAGAAGTGATTCACCTGTCAGTCAAATTCGTTAGTTGAGTAAGGAGGAAGAACCGTGAGTCCAAGCACGTCGTTGTCGTTACTGTCTCGGATGAAATCTCAGACGCCTGGCGCCTGGGATCGATTCATTCACATCTATTCTCCCCTGGTATATTCCTGGTGCCGACGAAGTGGCCTAGATGGCGAGGGGGCACAGGATGTCAGCAGCGAAGTGCTGAATACTGTGTTTTCCAAGCTAGATCAATTCGAGCCGGGGCGTTTCCGTAGCTGGTTGCGTTCGATTGTTCGTACGAAGATCGTTGACTATGTCCGAGAAAAGGGGTCGCATCGCGTTGGAGTTGGAGGTGACCTAAATCTTGAGCAGTTGGTGATGACTCCAGCTCCTGAATCTTTGGATGAAGACGAATTCCAAGACGCGCGGGAGATTTCATTTATTTATATTCAGGCTGTTGATCTCATTAAGGATGAGTTTCCGCACCACTATTGGGAAATTTTCGAAGCTTACGTGATCAGGGAAAAATCTCCTGTCGAAATCGCGGATCGCTTTGGTGTGTCCCGCGATTTAGTTTATCAAGTCAAGCGGCGTGTGCTCGCGCGCCTGAGGCAGGAACTCGACGGTCTAATGTAGAAGAATGTCATCCCACCACTCCCAAAGCATTGCCGAACAAACTATGTCGCCGGGTTCGATTATCCGGTACTCCTCTGAGCCAGAGTTCCAGCAACTGCTTGAGCGCTTAATCGTTACTGCTCGACCGTCGGTGACCGAGGTTGGCACGGCCGATCGCCTAGCACCAGATGTTGCGACGACAACGGATCGCATCCCCAAGAAGTGTGGGAGATTTCAAATCGAGCAGTTACTTGGAAAGGGGAGTTTCGGCACCGTCTATCTTGCTTTTGACCCACTGCTCAACCGCCATGTTGCGTTGAAGGTCGCGTATCCAAAACCCGGGTTAACGCTTCAGAGGCTTATTTCGGAGGCCCGAGTTGCTGCTCAATTGGTGCATGCGGGAATCGTTACGGTATTTGAAGTTGGTCACACTGATGCCGAACTCTACATTGCCATGGAGCATGTGACGGGTGGGACACTCCGCGATTTTATGGCTAAGGAGCAGACACTTTCTGAAAGACTTCGAGTCGTAAGGGAAATCGCGGAGGCGATTCACGAAGCGCACAAAAAGGGGGTCACTCACCGAGACTTGAAGCCGGAGAACATCATGATGACGAGTGAGCTTCGGCCAAAGATTGCGGACTTTGGGCTCGCTGTTGCGAGTGAGAACGACAGCACTTTAGCGGGCCAGATTGCTGGGGCGCCACCCTACATGTCCCCCGAGCAAACGCGTGGTGATGCTGACCTGCTAGACGGTCGCACAGACATTTGGGCGCTAGGGGTTATTCTGTACGAGTTGCTTCTGGGGCGCCGGCCATTTAAGGGCGTGGGCGAAGAACTTGATCGTGAGATCCGACTTCGAGAAGCTCGCCCACTTCGTCAGGTCGATGACTCGATTTCAAAGGACTTGGAGCGGGCGACTCTAAAGTGTCTTGAAAAGCGGCCTGTGGATCGATTTTCAACCGCACTTGATCTCGCGCGCGAGATTCGGCGCATTGAGCGCCCGCAGCGACGCAAGGTAATGTGGTTAGCAAGTATTTTGCTTCTGGTGATCGTCGGTATAGGGCTCTGGTTGGGCTTTTATTTTGAACGGGGGCCGGCTGAGTTTTCGCGATATGAAGCGATCGGCCTCGAGCATAGGCTTCTCGATCGCGAGTTGAATCCAGTCTATCTTCCGGCAAGAGATGCGAATCCCTGCCTGTTTTCTTCACCTCGCCAAGGCACGTTTTGGGTTAGCTGTGACGGAAAGGCGATGTTTCAAACGGGGGCGACGGACGCAGTTGATTTCGAGCTAAACGTCACAATTGATATGAGAGGGTGGAATGATGGCGGGAGCGCGGGATTGTTCCTTGGGCTAGCAGATACAGAAACTGGGAGCTTTTGCGAGTGTATCCAAATAAAGCCGGTGATGCCCACACGCTCTGACCGATTTGAGGTCGTGCGACGCTCGATCAACATTCAATCAAGCGATATCCGCCCATTATGTGATCCCGCGTACGTTAAGCTTCGTCCACGCGGGAACAAACTCAAGGTTCGTGTCTTTGACGGGCGCGTTGCTCAGGTGCTTCTCAATGGCGAATTGTTGGACGAATTGTCCCATAGTCTCTCGCCTAGTGTTGTTGGAATGTTTGGTTTAATTCATCATGGCGGCGACTCAATTTTCACTATGCATACCTATGAAGCCATAAGGGGTTTGGCAAATGACAATGGAGATTTTCTATGACCCTGAAGACGATGTGACTCAGGTTACTTTGAAACCAGGGAGATGGGAGATTAAACTCTGGAAGGATTCGCCAGGGGAAGAGATCGACAACCCTCCCACTTCTGCTGTGACACACATTGTTACATCGTCAGACATTACAACTGTGCATGACGTTCCAACACCAACTGGAAGCGGGAATCGAGTAAGGGCAATCGCAAGAGAAGCACCTTCTGGTGACCCGCCATTGTTTGGGGTTTGGGGGCCAACGCCGCCACGGGCGTCAGGTCCATCGCCTGGCCCGACCCCAGATGAGCCGCGACCTCATTAGCTACTTCGCGATTTTGGTGTAGATGCTTTCGCGCAGGACGGTGATTTTGATTTCACCGGGGTACATCAACTCACGCTCAAATGTCTTTGCGATTTCGTGCGCGATGATGGCGGCTTGTTCGTCGTTGGTTGCGGCGCTGTCGACGATCACGCGGACCTCGCGGCCCGCGCTGATCGCATACGCTTCGCGGACTCCATCAAACCGTTTGGCGATGGCTTCCAATTCTTCCATCCGTTTGACGTAACGCTCCAACGATTCACGCCTCGCTCCGGGGCGAGACGCGCTGCAAGCATCTGCGGTGGCGACGATCATCGTGTAGGGGTGTTCGACAACGATGTCGTCATGGTGTCCCAGAGCGGCGTGGACCACCTCAGGCGATTCGCTGTGCCGCCGGAGAATGTCGGCCCCGATCTTGGGGTGGCCGCCTTCAAGTTCATGATCCGCGGCTTTTCCAATGTCGTGCAACAAACCGCAACGCCGAGCCAAGTCCCCTTTGAATCCCAGCATCTCGGCAATCATGCCGGACAAGAACGAAACTTCGACGCTGTGCCGCAACACGTTTTGGCTGTAGGACGTGCGGAAATGTAGTCGGCCCATCAACTCGATCACTCGCTCCGGCAACCCTGGGACGTTGACTTCATCGGCGGCTTCATGCCCTTTTTGCAGGATGAATTCATTGAGTTCTTTTGAAGTTGCCTCGACCGTTTCTTCAATTTTGGACGGATGGATGCGGCCGTCGGCGATGAGTGCGACGAGCGACTGGCGAGCGATCTCACGTCGTACCGGATCGAATCCGCTGACGATCACGACGCCGGGCGTGTCATCGATGATCAGGTCGATCCCCGTCGCCTTTTCAAAAGCTCGAATGTTTCGCCCCTCGCGGCCGATGATCCTCCCTTTCATGTCATCGGTTGGGACGTCGACGCTACTTGTCGTGGAATTGGTCGTGTGAACCGACGCACAGCGTTGAATGGCGGTTAGCAGGATCTCGCGGCTCTGTTGTTTCGCGGCTTCGGTCATCTCCTTCTTCTTTTTGAGGACGAGCCGGCCGCGTTCATGCTCGAGTTCTTCGTCGAGATTCTTTAGCAGTTGTTCGGTCGCCTCGGCGCGAGAAAGTCCCGAGACCGATTCGAGCAGCTTTGTTTTTTCCTTCTGCAGTTGGTTGAGTTCTTCGCGTTCTTTCAGCAATGATTGGAGCCCGCTCTCGAGACGCTTTTGCGTGCTCTCCATGCTCCTCTGTTGCTTGCGAATATCCGTTTCCTGGCTATCCAGTTGTTCGCCGCGACGGTCCAGTTTTTGCTCGCGCGTCAGTTGAATCCGACGAGACTCCGCGAGTTCCGCGTCGCCTTTCGTTTTCAAGACGAGGGCCTCTTCCTTGGCCTCCAACAGAATTTGGGTCTTCAGCGATTCGGCTTCGCGATTGGCCTCATCCAGCAACGCATCCGCTTTCTGGGCAAGGCGAATCTTAAACGATTCGAGTTTCCAACGCTGGTAACCCATCATCAGAACGGCACCCGCTAATCCAGACAGGAGGCACACTAGCAGGTAATAGTCTTCCAGCAATGAGCCCAACGGGAGCCTCGGAAAAAGCGTGAAAAACGCGTCGACGTCGGTCAACCGATTCAGCGGGGAGAGGAACATTCAATCGCGCTCGCAACGACAACACAACTTCCGAATCGTGCCTGCCAGACGGTCCGTAACGCTGGCAATACGAAGCGTCGGCGTAAACCGCTAAGCTAGTGGGGACCGTTGGATGGTACCAGATTTTTGTCATCTCGTGGATCGCTGCGCTCCCGTCAGCACCGCTCTCCCGTCAGCATTGCATTATCAACCAGTACAGAATGGACGAATCGACTCTGTGGTCCACGCTGTGCCGAGGGATTGAATCGACTTGGCCCTCGCAACGACATCGCGGGGTGGGCGTTGTCGTGGGCTGTAGCGGTGGTGCCGACAGCGTTGCGTTGCTCCGCGCGCTCCATGCGCTTCGCGGTCCCGAGTGTGCAGGCTTTCTCGTGGTCGCTCATTTCAACCATCAACTCCGTGGTGACGAATCGGCCACGGACGAGGGCTTCGTCAGGCAACTGGCGTCCGACCTGCAGTCTCCGTTCGAATGTGAGCGAGGCGACGGCAATCAGCGCGACGAAGACGGAGCGCGGCAACAACGACGTCACTTTCTGACCCGAGTCGCGCGGCGTCGAGGCTGTCGCTACATCGCTCTGGGGCACACGCTGGATGATAACGTGGAAACGGTGCTGCATCGGTTGATGCGAGGAACGGGCCCCGCCGGTCTGACGGGTATCGCACCGTTTGCATCGCTCGGTTCCGATGCGGAGCAGACTGATTTTGTGATCGCGCGACCGATGCTGAGTACCCGCCGAGAGTTGATCCGTGACGCGCTGCGTGAACAGGGGATTTCGTGGCGAGAAGACTCCTCCAACGCTTCGAACGAATACAAGCGGAACTGGATCCGCAACCAACTTCTTCCACAGTTGCAGACCGAGTATCCGGATCCAACCGCAGCGATTGCCCGTGCGATTCGAGGGCAAGCACAGTGGGCGGAGTGTCTGAGTTCGCTGGCGGATCGTTGGCTTGAAAGCAACCTCGTGAAGAAGACACCGTTGGTGTTCCGCGCCGAATATCCGAGCAATGATGCTCCGGAAAGCGGCCAAGCGGTCGTGGTCGAGGCGTTGAGGCAGTGTTGGATCGAACGCGGTTGGCCGCTGCAGTCAATGGGAATGCCACAGTGGGACGCACTGTATCGACTGCTCATTGGGCAGGGTGGCTCGGCCCTCACGCTGCCAGGCAACGTTCACGCAAACCTTAGGGCGGGATTCCTGACGCTCACCCAAGCGGATCGGCGATGAATTAGACTGGCCGCAGTGCTTTACAAAGCCGCAGCGGTTTTCGGGGTCGCAGCGGTTTTCGAGGCACCGAAGTGGTTTACGCGGTTAACGGTCCGAGGTTGGGACAATTCAATGATTGGAAGACTCTTGGCATTCTGCTTGAGTTCTCTTATTGCGACATCGTTCTCGCAAGCTCACGCTGAGTTTTCGCAATCTCAAGCCGGGGAGCAGCAGTACGACGTCGTCATTTATGGCGGGACGTCGGCAGCCGTGACGGCGGCGGTGCAGGTCAAGCGAATGGGCAAGTCGGTCGTCATCGTGTGTCCGGACAAACATCTCGGTGGGCTCTCCAGCGGCGGCCTCGGTTGGACCGATAGCGGAAAGAAGGAAGTCATCGGCGGTTTAGCGCGAGAGTTCTATCACCGAATCTTTCTTGAATATGACAAAGATGAAACCTGGAAATGGCAGAAACGCTCGCAATACGGAAATCGGGGGCAAGGTGACAAAGCCATTGACGGGAACGACCGCACGCAGTGGATCTTCGAACCTCACATCGCCGAACGGGTCTTTGAGAGTTTTATCGTCGATGAATCAATCCCCGTCTTTCGAGATCAATGGCTGAATCGAGAAGAGGGTGTCGAGGTTGCTGGGGGGCGCATACGCTCCATCACGATGCTGAATGGTAAAACGTTTCGTGGTCGCGTGTTTATGGACACCACCTACGAAGGCGACCTCATGGCTGCCGCGGGAGTGTCCTATCACTACGGTCGTGAAGCCAGCGATACGTATGGCGAACAGTGGAACGGAGTTCAAACGGGGGTGCTGCATCACAAGCACCATTTCGGTGACCTTCCGCCCATCAGTCCGTACAACATTCCAAACGACGCGAGCAGTGGCTTGTTGCCGCGAATCAGTGCGGCGCCTCCGGGAGCCAAAGGCGCCGCCGATCGACGCATCCAGGCATACTGTTTCCGAATGTGCCTGACCGATCATCCGGAGAACCGCATCCCCTTCGCAAAGCCGGAGGGTTACGACGCGAGTCAATATGAATTGCTCGCGCGGATCTACGAAGCCGGTTGGCGAGACACGTTCCGGAAGTTCGATCCGATTCCGAATCGGAAAACCGACACAAACAATCACGGGCCGATGAGCACGGATAATATCGGTTTCAACTACGACTACCCCGAAGCCAGTTACGAACGTCGCCGCGAGATCATCAAAGAGCACGAGACCTATCAAAAAGGCTGGCTCTACTTTCATGTTTCTGATCCGCGAGTCCCCAAGGAGATTCGCGAAAAGATGAGCCAGTGGGGATTGGCAGCGGACGAGTTCTTGGACAACGGCAATTGGCCGCATCAAATCTATGTGCGTGAAGCACGCCGAATGGTCGGAACGTTTGTGATGACCGAAAACGAACTGGTCAAACGGAAGCCGACGCCCAAACCTGTTGGAATGGGGTCTTACGCGATCGATTCGCACAACGTCCAGCGATACATCACCCCAAAAGGGAACGTGCAAAACGAAGGCGATATCGGTGTTTCCACCCGAGGACCCTATCAGATTTCATATGATGCCTTGGTGCCGAAACAAGACGAGTGCACGAACTTGCTGGTCCCGGTGTGCGTTTCCAGTTCGCACATCGCGTTCGGATCGATTCGCATGGAACCGGTTTTCATGATTCTCGGTCAAAGCGCCGCGACGGCGGCTGTGATGGCAATCGACAAAGACGGCGATGTCCAGGATGTCGACTACAACCAATTGAAAGACCGCCTGCTCGCGGACGGACAAGTCCTCGAATACGACGTCCCCTTTTTCAAGGGACTCTTCATGAAAGCGTTCAAGGGCGTGATCGTCGATGATCAACAGGCCGAGGTAACCGGTGATTGGACGCACAGCACATCCAACTCGCCCTACTTGATGGACGGCTACCGTCACGACGGCAACGCAAAAAACACCGAAAGCAGAGCGACGTTCACGGCGGAGTTGACGCCCGGTGAGTATGACGTCCAGGTCGCATACCCGCCGAACAAGAACCGTGCTTCCAATGTCCCGGTACGGATCGAACACGCCGATGGCCAATCAACGGTCTACTTGAACCAACGTCGAAAACCGACCGGAGAGGGGCCCTTTCATTCCCTCGGGAGATACCGTTTCGCAGCCAATAAAAAGGCGAGCGTTACCGTAAGCAACGTCGACACCGATGGTTATGTGATAATCGATGCGGTACGTTGGCGTTCCGCCGGCAAGTAGCCGGAATGATTCGGGAAATCAGGGATTGAATTGATGAAGCAGTTGATCGACGCACTTTCGGAAGGCAGTTGCCTGCTGAATGTCGACGCCACCACGATGACGGAAGTCATCGAAGCCGCCGTGGATTTCCTCGTCCAGTCTGGACGACTGCCGGAATCGCAACGGGACTTTGTTGTTCAAGGTCTTCAAGAGCGAGAGCGTCTCGTACCCACCGTGATCGGACACGCGTGTGCGGTCCCTCATTTTTACGATGACGAGATCAAAGAGCCCGCGATGGTCTTCATCCGGCTCAAGCACGCGGTCAACATGGGCGCCCCCGATGGGATCGCGACACGATACATCTATTTGATGCTCGGCCCGACCGACCAGACATCGACCCACCTCGACACGTTGTCCTCCATCGCTCGAATGATGAGTGATAACGTTTTCCACTTCGAGTTGACCTACTCCAGCAGCGCTCGGGATGTTCGCGACGCGATGGAGCGGCACATCAACCGCAACGTTCTCGCCAAACCGCCCAAGCCGAGAGAGGTCTCCGAGGGACTCAAGGTCTCCGGCCGACCCTTTGCAGGCCTAGCCGCTGACATTTCAAGGCGGCTGCCAAACTACAAACAGGACTTCATCGATGGAATGAAGTCGAAGAGTGTCGCTTCGATCGTCTTCATGTTCTTTGCCTGCGTCGCTCCCGCAGTCACCTTTGGTGGCTTGATGGGGCAGGAGACGGGAGGCCAAATCGGCGTTGGCGAAATGCTGATTTCAACGGCCGTGTGTGGCGTGCTGTATGCACTCCTCTCGGGAGGACCGTTGATCATTCTTGGTGGCATCGGACCACTGTTGATCTTCACCATCATCCTGTACCAGCTTTGTCAGGACATGGAACTCGGGGATCAGTTCCTCGGCGTCTACGGTTGGGTCGGGCTTTGGACGGCGCTCTTAACGGTGCTCTGCTCGGTGACCAACGCGAGCAATTTGATGCGCTATTTCACGCGGTTCACCGATGAGATTTTTTCAGCGTTGATGTCGTTGATCTTCATCTACAAAGCCGTTGAGGCTCTTGTCGCCGCATTCGCCGCGGCGGATGCCGGTGTCGAGGGGGCTTCGACCGAAAAAGCATTGCTCGCCGTGGTGTTGGCGGTCGGAACGTTCTACATCGCAATGACACTCGCGGGATTTCGACGAAGCCATTATTTGTTCCCGTGGATGCGGGAATTCCTTGCCGACTTTGGTCCGTCGATTGCCTTGCTCAGTATGGTGATGGTCGCGTGGTGGCTCGGTGATGCGTCGACGCTCGACACACTCGGAGATTCCAGCGGCGGTGAATCTGCGCGGTCGGGTTTGCTCGTGGATCTGTGGAGCGTACCGACTTGGGTGAAATTTGCGGCGGTCGGGCCAGCGATCCTTGCGACCGTTCTCGTCTATCTCTCTCAGAACATCACGTCGCGGTTGGTGAACAGCCCGCAGAACAAGCTCGAAAAGGGCGAGTCCTATCACCTCGATTTGGCCGTCCTCGGCGGTCTGATCGGGCTCTGCTCCTGCTTCGGGTGGCCATGGATGGTTGCCGCGACGGTCCGATCGCTCGCTCATGTCAGAGCGTTGTCAGATGTTGAGGAAGTCGTCGGGCCGAATGGGCAAAGCAAAGAACAGATCATTCACGTTCACGAGAACCGAATCACCGGGTTGGCGATTCACATCCTGATCGGGTGCACGGTCTTCGTACTCGGCTACTTGGAGTACGTGCCCAGAGCAGCGCTCTACGGCATCTTCCTCTACATGGGCTTCGTCTCACTCCGAGGAATTCAGTTCGTCGAGCGATTGGGTTTGTGGCTGATGGATTCTTCGCTTTATCCGATGAACCACTACACACGAAGGGTGCCGATCAAAACCATTCACCTGTTTACGCTGGTCCAGTTCATTTGTCTCGCCGTCCTCTGCGTGATCAACGTGTTCCCGAGCCAGCCGGTCCGGATTTTGTTCCCAATCTTTGTCGTGCTGCTGGTCCCTGTTCGTTGGGTTTTGGGGCGATTCTTCGACGACACGCATCTCGGATTCCTCGACGCCGATGAAGCCCCCGACGAAGAAGAATTGCACTGGTTGTAGGCCGAACCGAAAGGAGGCATCGACATCGGGCTCTCGGGCCACCTGTCAGGTGGTGTCCGTGCCCTTGCGTGCCTCCATTCCGGCTTTGAGTGTCTCGATGATTTCGTCGACGTCGTAGACACATCCGGCCCATGGACCGCCGCCGACTTGCTGAAGCGCGGCCCAGAGTCGCGTGTCGTCTGGCATTTCGGGTTCGACTCGCATCGCCGGGTGAGCCTCGCGCTCGCGAAGCAAGACTTCCGCGGGTGTTCCATCGGCTGATTCGATCAAGTCCACGCGACCTTCCAGCGTTGTTTGGTGGACTTCGATTTCGAGGATGTCTCCGTCACGGACTTTGGCGATCGGACCTCCCGCGAGTGCCTCCGGTCCTACATGACCGATGCAAGGTCCCGTGCTGACGCCAGAGAACCGCGCGTCGGTCACAAGCGCTACGTCTTTGCCGAACGACAAATACTTGAGTGCCGAGGTGATTTGATAGGTTTCTTCCATCCCACATCCGAGCGGGCCACGGCCGATCAAGACCATGATGTCACCGGCTTGGATCGGCGCGTCGGTCTGGCCTTTGACTGCCGCGATCGCATCGCGCTCGCTCACGAACACGCGTGCCGGGCCACGTTTGCGATACACCTTGTCCTCATCGATCACACTCGGATCAATCGCCGTCGCCTTGATCACCGAGCCTTCCGGGCAAAGGTTTCCGAACGGGAAACAGACCGTCGGCGTCAAACCCTTGGACTCGACTTTCGTGGGCGGCACGATGACATCGTCTGGGTCGACGCCGTCGCATGTTTGAAGCCTTTCGCGGCAAAACGCACGGCGTTCGCTCCTGATCCAATGATCCAGGATTTCATCCCACGTCATTCCCGAGACCGTCGTTGCGGACGAACGCAGCAAGCCCATCTCTCGGAGATGCCACGCGACCTCGGGAACGCCACCGGCGAGAAAGAACTGAATCGTCGGATGCCCTTCAGGGCCGTTGGGTAAACAGTCGACGAATCGAGGCACCATCTGGTTGATCCGCTGGAACGTTGCGGCATCCGGCGGAGTCAGTCCCGCGGCGGCGACGATTGCGGGAATGTGCAGCAGCAGGTTGGTGCTTCCGCCCACGGCAGCATGAATCAAGACGGCATTAAAAACCGAATCGTCGGTCAAGATGTCGGCGAGCGTTTGCCCTTTGGCGACCAGTTCAATGGCGGCATCGGCGGAGTCGCGCGCCATTTGAGTCCAAAAGGTGCCGCCGCTCGGGCCGAGAGCTGCATGAGGTACGGTCATTCCCAAGGCCTCGGCAACGACTTGGCTCGTCGCGGCGGTTCCCAGGAACTGACACCCGCCGCCTGGAGAACCGCAGGCTCGGCAACCTTCGAGTGAGGCTTCCTCCAACGTCATCTCGCCGCGCGAGTAGCGAACACCGATTGATTGCACTTTGCCAGTGTCTTCCCCAACGGTGGCTGGCAAAGTGACACCGCCAGGAACCAAAACGCTGGGAAGATGTTTCGAACCGGCCAATGCCATCATCATTGCGGGCAAGCCTTTATCACAAGTCGCGATCCCGATCACGCCTTTGCGTTGCGGGAGCGAGCGGATCAATCGGCGAAAGACGATCGCCGCGTCATTTCGATACGGCAACGAGTCGAACATGCCACGCGTGCCTTGGCTGCGACCATCACAGGGGTCGCTGCAATAGGCCGCGAACGGCACCGCTTTACGCCGGTCCAATTGCTCCGCGGCCGCTCGGACCAGCAGACCGATCTCCCAATGACCGGTGTGGTAGCCGAGTGCGACCGGCGTCCCGTCGTTGTCTCGCAAACCACCTTGCGTACTCAGAATCAGGTATTGGTCACCCAGAACCCTTCTCGGGTCGTAGCCCATTCCCACGCTTTGTGTCAGCCCGAACAGGTCCCCGGAAGACCATGAGCGGAGAATCTCATCGGTCAGCGGCAGCGACCCAGACGGTCCGGGTGCTTTGGTCTGCAGCGAATCTGGATCGGGCGGGAGGGCGAAAAAGTCGGACACGGATCGCGATCCTTTGGAGGGTTTGGTGAATCGGCCAATAGTAGCAAGGCACCGTTCTCTTCGTCGGCGGGGTCTCCGTCGAGTGATGAACTGATATTGACGCCGTTTTGCGGCGCAACTTAAACGTCGTTTCACGAGAAGGCCGGAGGAGGAATCTCCGTCAGACTCGAAAGTTTTGATTCAGATCACAATATTGGATAGCCGATCCTACCGGACGGTGTGTATCACACAGGAAGAGGCTGCAAGGATGCAGAGTTCCAAATCACAACACGCTCCATTGCTCGTCGTTTGCGCGGCTGCGGTACTATTTTCGGCCGGATGCCGAAGCGCGATGCCAAAGTGGAGTCTGTTCAGCTTTGGAAAGCGGCCTTCGCCCGAACTTCTTGCCGGTGAAGGTCCGACGACCTCGTATCCCGCACCTCCGAGCGCTTCTTCCACTCCGAACGCCATCTCCTCGGTTGCGGGTGGAGTCACGATTCCCGAGTCGCCAGCGATCGCACCGGGTGTGCCAACCTCCCAGCCATCCATGCCAGGAATGGGGCTCGCGGCTTCGGGTGGTAGCGGGACAAAAGCCAACCTCGCTGCGGCACAAGCCAACGGTTATCCGTTTGCAACCGCGTCAAGCAAGACCGCGAGCACACCTGGCTATACGATGCCGAACACGCCGAACAGCAAGCCATCGAGCTTGACGGTGCCGTCAATCCCGACGGGCTACCAGTTTGGGACACGGTCGACTCCGCCGGGAGCACCATCGTTCGCAACCAATGGGCCTGCTGCTACTAGCCCTGCATTGACGACACCACCGAACACGAGTGCACCCAGCCTAAGCCTACCTGGTTCGCAATTGCCGCCGACGAGCGGGTTTGCGTCCACGACCGGTCCCAACGCATCGGTACCCTCGGCTGGTTTGAGTGTGCCACCGATCAGCGTCCCATCAACAACGCCCGCCGCCACACCCGGTGGATTCGCATTGCCAGCCGGAATCGCTGACAAAGTCGAAGCTGCGAGCAGCGGCTATGAGGTTGCGACGAACCCCAAACCCTTCACACCCAAACTCCCCGCACTTCCAACAAGCACGCCCGCGGCGCAACTGCCGCCGGCACCTTCAAGTACGACACCCACGATTTCAACCGCGAGCGCGACGCTCGAACCTTCAAGTACAACGCCATCTGTTTTGAATTCAGGATACGCACCAGGCAGCACGTCGGGATCAAGTTCCTACCCCTCAGGCGGCTATCCGAGCACTGGCAATAGCGGAACCTTTTACCGCTAAGACCGCTCGGTCGCCCCTCCCGACCTTAACGCACAAACAACGACTGACCGTTAAAGGGAAGTGATCGAAGTGCGCGCGGGAGGGCGAGCCAATGGGGATTTTCTTACAGATTGCGGCGATCTGGTCATCGAGCATTTTGCCGACATCACCGTCGGCTCCAACCACGACGCGTGCAAACGTCGATCTGGTGGAACTCAACCACTTTCTCGATGACAACGGTCGAGAGGTGGTTCGCCAACTCGTCTTTTACGACTGGTGTCCTGATCAAAGACGATTTCACGTTCGGGCGTGGCGACTCATCAAAAGCGAGTCTCAACTGCCGCGACGACGCTGGAATCCGACGGGCTACTTGATCCGCTGGAAAGACAAGTCGTTCACCCGTGAGGTTTGGGCAAAGTCGATGCGGGAGACGTGGACGCAGCAGGATCCTGAGCGAGTCAACCGATTGGTGCTGCCTGAGAACGAGCGGCGACCGCTTTGGGAATCGGAGACCAATCAAACCGAATCGGAACGCGCCATCGTCCGACGGTAGATCGGGGCTTGGTGCTTTTGACGGGCCCCAGCTCTAGCGCTTCGTTCCAATTCAGCTTTCGGGTTGGCGCACCGTAGGGCTCGTGCCCCTACCGCTAAAACTGCTAGCGGAACGGCGCGAGCCGTCCGGTTTCATCCTGATGTTCAAGTGGACCAAAACACGAGGCGCTGTACCTCAAACGTCGCAACAACGCACGAGAATTCATGCACCGCGATCGAAGCGGACTTCGCCACCCACGATCGCGTGCGTGACTCTTCCAACCAACTCCGTGCCTTCGAGCGGAGTGCTTACACAAGTCGAGCGAAACTCCTCGGGACGAACCGTCCATTTCGCATTCGGATCAATGATCGTCACGTCCGCCGGCGCACCGACTTGAAGCGTACCCGCATCCAGTCCCGCAATCTCGGCCGGCCGCGTGGACATGCGATGAATCAATCCGCTCCAATCGAGTATTCCCGGTTCGACCAGCGCGCTGGCCGCAGTGGCGAGTGCCGTCTCCAGAGCCGACATTCCAAAGGGAGACTGGCCGAGATCATTCATCATCTTTTCTCGACTCCGCGGCATGTGGCCGGATTGAATTGCGTCAATCGTTTGATCACCAACCGCTTGGCAGAGAACCTCGACGTGTCTCGGGCTGCGCATCGGCGGATGCACTTTGAATCGCGATTCAAACGATCGCATCGCCTCATCGGTCAGCAGTAGATTGTGCGGGCAAACGGAAGCGGTCACCACAACACCGCGACTCTTCACGCGCCGCAGCATATCGACCGCTCCCATGGTGCTCACCGGTCCGACGTGGAGTCGGCCATTTGTTGCTTCCGCGATTCGGACGTCGCGTGCTACCGCGAGATCTTCTGCTTCGGTGGGCAGGCCCTTCAGTCCCAGCACCAGCGAGACCTGCCCATCGTGCATCACACCGCCTTCGGCCAGTTCGGGTACTTCCGGTCGATCGAAAATGGTTCGATCCAGCATCCGGCAATACTCCAGGGCGCGTTTGAGCAACGCATCACTCGACACCGCCATCGGTGCATCGCTAAATGCAACCGCACCGGCTTCGGCAAGCAGTCCCAGTTCGGCCATCTGCTGTCCACCGCGACCCTTGCTCAAGCAACCCACGACGTGGACGCGAGCACCGCGCGCCTTTGTTGCCTTTTGACGCACAAACTCAACAGCACCATGTGAGTCGATGACAGGATCGGTACCGGAGGCGGTCAGGATCGACGTGTAACCCCCGGCGAGTGCGGCATGCGAACCGTAGTGGATGGTTTCGTCTTCTTCAAAGCCCGGTTCTCGTAACTCGGCACCCAAGTCGACCAGCCCAGGTGCGACCAAACCGCCCGCCGCGTCGATTCGCACGGCCCCGGAGGGCAGGTCTCCATCGGAGACGTCGTACCCGGCTACCTTACCGTCGGCGAGGAGGATTCGACCCGCACGGTCAAGTGACTGTGACGGATCGACCAGGGTTCCGTTGTCGATATAAACAGGTTCGGACACACTCATCTTGACGTCTCCGCGCATCGCTCGTCGGCGGCGGACAGTAAATAAAGCGCTGCCATACGGACCGCGATGCCATTGGTCACTTGTTCAAGGATCACCGAGTGAGGCCCGTCGGCAACCTCTGGTGTGATCTCGACCCCGCGATTGATCGGTCCCGGCGCCATGATGAGAATGTCGTCTTTCGCTCGCCGCATCCGGGCGCCGTTCATCGCATAGAGTGCAGCGTACTCGTGCACACTTGGAAAAGGCCGAGCGTGTTGGCGTTCGAATTGAATCCGCAAGAGGTTCAGCACATCACAGCGAGGCAGAATCTCATCCAAGTGATGAGCAACCTCGAATCCGAGTTCTTCCCAGCGTGAACTGACCAGCGTCGGCGGACCGCAAATGATGACGTGGGCGCCGAGCTTACGAAGTCCCCAAATGTTGCTGCGTGCGGTGCGACTGTGGGCGATGTCACCAACCAACGCCACCGTTAAACCCGCGATACTTCCGCGGTGTTGTCGGATCGTTAGTAAGTCCAGAAGCCCCTGTGTCGGCTGCTGTGTGTTGAGTGCGGGAGACGGTCCACACGAACACCCGACACAGGGGCT
>JBCBOT010000183.1:0-15515 GCA_039821165.1 Planctomycetota bacterium
CCAACGGCATCAAAGACAAAACGAATGGGAGGGTCGGTTCTTTTGCGGCGTTCGCCCGCAAAAGAACCGGGGAGGGCAATCGAGCGACGCAACCTCCCCGACGGGTTTCCGCATCCGCGGGAACATGTCGACCCTCCCGCAACGAAATGAATGCGGCACTTGCAAACTGCATCCATTTCGTTGCGGGAGGGGTAAGAAAAAAGCGAGCCTTCACAGCCCAACATCATTTGGACTTAGGAAACTGCTCAGTTTGAGTAGTTAGTGCTTCGTTCCAATTGAACATGAAGGTGAGACCGGAGGCCTCAGCACGGCGACGATCGACTCGGGCGAGTTGACTTCTCCAACTCATCTGCTGCGCCCGCCGTCCGGTGCCGTTAGCCGAAGAGCCCCTTCTTGGGCAAAATCGATGTGGTGGCATTGATTGCCTTTTCCGATTTCTTAACAGCCTTTCGAACCGTGCTGTCTTTGCCATAGCTGGCGTTGCGTTCGATCAAGTCGCGAAACTCCTCGATCGCTTCGGCATGCATCTCATTTTGCTGAAAGCAAGTTGCCAGCATGTAGAAGACTCCCGGATCGTAAAAGTTCACATCATTCCGAATCGGCTCGAAAAATGCCTTGGCCTTATTCGGGTCTCCGGCCTGGATCGCGTCGATGCCTTGAATTCGCTGACTCGTTGGATGGTTGGGGTCGATGCTGACCGCTCGATCGAAACACTCATCGGACAACTCGCGATTTCCCTGCTGTTCGTACCACGAACCGAGTGCAAGCTGGGTGTCATAGTCGCCCGCATGTTGATTCGCAGTTGCGGACGCGAGCTCCATGGCTTCATCCAATCGATTGAAGACGGTCATGCGCCCCAGAAGTTCGATCGCCGTGCCCGGATCCTGCATATTCTCGGCGAGGTCATTCAGGCCGCTTTCCAAGCTTTCCTCACGCATCGTTTCCCACTGCTTGAGAGGGAGTACACGATGTCGTCGACAAACGGGGCAATCAGAGAGTATCTGTTTCTTCCCGAGCGGGATGATCGGAATGAACAGGACCACAAAATAGTGGCCTGTCTCGTAGTCGGTGAGCGCAACATTTCGATTGCACGCCTCACACATTCCCTGGTACTGCCGGGCGTTCTTTCGTCCGTAGTACTGAGTCCCGATTCCGTTGATCGTCGCTGGCATGGTTGATTCGTCGCGGGGAAATGAGTGCTTTGTTCCAACTAAATAGCAGGCTTACACCGGACGGCTCGCACCGTTCCGCGAACCATTTTAGCGGTAGCGGCGCAAGCCCTCCGGTGCGTCATCCGAAAACTGACTTGCAACGAAGGACTTGTGTCCGAGTTCTTATTGAATGTCGCGATTCGATGAGACTCTTGCTCGAAAGGGAAGCCTCGGCAGGGGCTGCGGGTCCCAAACTTTCACAGTGACTTCATCGACAATCGCTTCGCCGTCGCCCAAGACCTCGAAGAGGACCTGGATGTCCGTCTCGTCCTTCGATTGTCGCAAGAGTCGAACGTGTGTCCAATCCGTGGCACCGCGAATCAGCCGCCCCATGGCTTGACCGCCGATCGAATCGTGAACAAGAACACCCTGGTGCGGTCCCCCGAAACCGATCGTTCGGATCATGGCATCGATCCGAACGGCTTGCCCGGCCTGGATTTGGACGGGCGGAGCCGAAAACGCGAGCACCGTGCCTTCGTAGCCGCCGTCAAGAGGCGCTTCGATCGTTGATGCCGACGATAGCTTCACGGCACCTTGTCCATCGAAATGCCCGCGCTCGATCCATTGCATGTCGCACACGGCGCGGTTCATCCGTCGGACTCCGAAATTCCAGCCCCCGCGGACGCTTTCTTCTTGGTCCAATCCACCGCTCGTTAGCAGATTCTTGCTCCAGCCTTCTTCGCCCATCAGTGGATGCCAAGCAACTTGTAGTACCGGATGGCCGGCGGCAAGCGGCGGTGCACTGGTGACCTTCGGAATGCCCACGGATGATTCCCGCGACATGAGGGCATCGGAGAGTTTCCAGGAAGCACGAAGCGCCCACGCGTCGGCGCGGCGTGCGAGCCGTAGCGTGGTATCCACGTCACCGGCGCGATAGGCGGGCTCCGAATCGCCAATCGTGCGTTGGGCTGCCGTGAGCAATGCCACCGGAGCCGGCTCGTCGGCGGCACCGGCATTGGATGCTTGCTGCCAAGCGTCGCGGATATGCTGGACATGTTGACTCGAGAGCCGCCAACGATCGGAAGCGGCCTGTCGTGCAAAAGCGGCCGCGGACTGGTCCAGTTTCGATCCGAGCATGGCATCACGACTAATCACGACCCACTCCGCGACATCGGGCGAGACGATCGTGATTTTGCAACCCGACGCGGTTCGCTCCACGGGAAGACGTTCGGCGCGAAACCCTGTCATTCTCCACGCGACCATGTTGAGCCGATCGGGAGGAAGTTCGATGTCGAGTGCTTGGCCGTCACCCGCCAAGATCTCATTCCCACGTGTTTGCTCTGAACTAATCAGGAGTATCTCGGCGTTACCACTGATCAATCTCCCGCATCGAAAGTTCGAGTTGGGAAGCGGATAGGCCAGGGCGGGTTCGGCGTCCGCGAGCCAGGGAGCCATCATCGCGACGCTGCGGTTGATGTAGCTCAACGCGATCGAACGCAAGTGGGCCTCCGTCGATCCCGAAACCATCGATTCACTTGAGCGAAACACGATCGCTCGCGGCGCCTGTTCCAGTGTTTGAATCGTCTGCGCGAGGATGGATTGCCAACGGACAAACTCTTGGGGTGGCGAACCGATACGTGTTTCGATGGCACGATTCATCGCCGTGACGCGGGCCGGCGGGTCCGTCGCGATCGTCACAGCGAAGTCGGCCTTGCCGCCGATGCGGGCACGACGCCGCGCGAGTTGCAATGCCGATTCCGATGGTGACAAGTCTCGCACACGGGGCGGGACATCCGAGACGATTCCGTCACCAAGTGTCGCATAGTCTTCCCAATTTTCTGTCGGAGCGATCACGATCGGACGTCGCCACAGCGAAGGCAGCTCGCGAAGTCGTCGGACAGCCTGGTCCGTTTGTTCGACTCTGCGATTGTCGAGTGCGATACCTTTCCCGAGATACCAACCAGCGACCGGATCGAGCAGTGTTCGCAGCTTTGGATCAGGGGCTTGCGGCGGAGGGGCATAGATGAGCAGGCGGGCGCGAATCGCCTCTCGCAAGATGTCATCCGTTGGAGGCTGGGACAGCAACACGGCATCAAAGCCGAGCGACCGCACCCATGACAGGGGTTCTCCTTGGTGTTCGAGGATTCGAATCACCGAATCGAATGGAAACGCTGGATCTGGCAAATCGGATCCGGCTTCCACTCGGAAGGCGCGGCGATTTCGTCCTCCCGTCGGAGGCGTTGTCGGACCGGAGTCGGCAACGCGTGGCAGCGTGTCGACTTGCCCGGCATCACCGACCGGCACCATGCCCTGCATGGTGACATCATCAATCCGAACGTTGGTGTTGCCCGGACCGCTGTACGCATTGATCGCGATAGCGTCAACGTAGGGGTCTTCCAAGTTGGCGTCGGAGCCGTGACTTCCACGCAAGTTCGCGATCTTGATGCGGAGTGCCCGTTCGATGCTCCCGACACCGATCGATTGGAACCGTCCCGGGCGGTCATAAGCGGCGCCGTAAATCAGGACCGACACGGGACGACGCGACCGAGTGTCTCGCAAATAGGGGAAACGGACTCGGACAGCGACCCGGGCGCCGGCTTTCGCGCTCATCACGTTGACGTTCGCAACCAAGTCATCCAAAGCGCGGACCGGCTCAATGGGATAGAGCATTACCGCATACGTACCGCGTTTGGCCTGGAAAGTGATGGACTCGCAACCGCCACGAACTCCACCCTGTGGAAGGTTCTCGTGGGTCGTGACGCGGGCGTCACAGTCCGATTCGGAGAGAGACCAACGCGGTGGATAGGCGTCGAGTGGATCAAACAAATCGGCCTGAACCGGCGTTCCCTGAATCAGCCAAACGGCCAAGCCACTCAGCAAGGTTTGCCAAGCCCGAATGACCCACGGGTGTTTCGCAGAGCGGGTGCACATTTGGTGGGGCGGTCGTTGACCCATCACGCCATTCCTTCAACAATCGCCAGCCGCGACAGGGGGACTGGCTTCCGGGATCACCGCAAGCGGCCGAGTTCGTGAATCAAACGTGTGGTCGACGCGACAGTGTTGAAATAATTCCACCTGTGTCGCAACCCGCACGTATCCGCGTAAAACGTTGCAATAGCAAGATTTAGGGCGCAAAGCCAAGACAGAACATGTTTCGGTTTTGCATCGTGGGCTTTTCGCAACGTGACACGGCAATCTTCGTAAGTAGATTGCATACAACGGTTTACGATTTGAAAACGGCACGCCAGTCGGATCTGGCATCGCGAGTGCATTGGACGCATGCAACGAATCAACAAAGTTTCCCTTCCGGAGCCTGGCGCATGCAAAAGTCGACGATCGGATCGAACGAGTCAACCAACGATGAGATTCCCCAGGAGCTACGCGAGTTGACGACCGCGATCGATGCGTTGCCCGCCCACTACCGCGACTCCATCGCACCCGCGTTGGCACGAGCGGTCGAGTGCAGCACTCGACGCCGACGAATTCTCAACCTCGTCCAGGAGGCCCTGTCTCAGTTGCGACTGGACATGAAGTATTTGGTGTTCGATCTCGAAGCCACGCGTCGCGAGCGAGATCAATATCGCGAAATGCTCGAAAAGGAAGGCCTCCTTTAATCACCTCTTCGGCTGCGATCGGTGACGTCTCCGCGTATGATGTGCGGAACCGCGCCCGCTTTCCGGGCGCATGACTCACTGGGTTTTGCACGATGAAAAATGATTGCCGGTTGTCACTGTTCAGTTTCGCCCTCATCGGCATTTTGTTCAGTTCCGTCGCGGACGCGGACAACGCGCAATTGCTGAAGGCGATCGCATCGGCAGACGGCTCCGTTGCGAGTGACAGCGCCGCAGCAGATGCCGCTGCAAAGCTTCAACAGTTGCCGAGTTCGGAGATCGTGACCATCCTCAAGGCGTTCCCCGACTCCACGACGCGGGGGAACAACTGGTTGCGATCGCTTGCCTCTGATGTCGCCGACAACGGGCCTTTCCCGCTGGAAGCCTTGCGCGGTTTCTTTGACGACCGAGGCCAAGATGCGGACGCGAGATACGTCGCGTATCAATTGCTCACTCAAAACGATTCGGAGAGAGCGGAAACGCTTCTGGCGTCGGCGGAAACGGATCCGAGCCTGCCCGTTCGGTATTTGAAGATCGAGTCGATGCTGGCCAATGCCAAGGAGCAGCCCGCACAAGCCGAATCGATTCTGAAATCGGTCGTCGCCAACGGTCGCACACCCAACCAACTGGAACGTGCCGCAAAGGCACTCGAAGACTTGGGTGTGAAAGTCGACTTGGCGTCCGAGCTTGCACTGATCCGTCAATGGTCCCTCATTGGTCCGTTCGACAATAGCGGCAGCCAACACTTCGACACGGCCTACACCGTTGAAAACGCCTATCTTGAATCAGGTGATCCAACCAGCCAGAAACAGATCAAGGGCAAGAACGGCGGTTGTTCGTGGCAACCTCTAACAAGTGACGACACGCTCGGAATGGTCGACTTGAATGAGCCGCTCTCGCGCGAAAAAGATGCCGTTGCCTACGTCTTTGCCAAGTTCAAGCTCGATGATCCCACCCAGATCGGTGCCGCGGAAGCACGATTGGGGTGCATTTGCGCGAACAAGGTCTGGGTCAATGGAAAGCTCGTGATCAGCAACGATGTCTACCATTCCGGTAGTCGCATCGATCAGTACATCGGCAACTGCGAACTTGTCGCCGGCGAAAACACCGTTTTGGTCAAGGTGCTGCAGAACGCACAAACGGAACCTTGGGCACAAGACTGGGAATTCCAATTCCGCCTGACCAAGTCGGACGGGTCCGCCGTCAACGTCTCCGTGCAGTGAGTACGAGGGCGGAGCATTAATCTCAAAAATGGCTCAACCCGCCGATGGCGCCGGAATCACTATTCGGACGGCGTGCCCTGAGTGACACGGATCGTTGCTGATCGACCAGCCGCCGGACCGTCGGAACTCAGGCTCCCGACTTCAATCGTTCGAGTACCTTTTCAGTGGGCTCCGCTTCGATCTTTTCGAGCGGGCTGTCGTCACGGGCGAAGAACATCAAGTGTTGCCACGGCAGCCCGTTGTATTCGCGGACGAGTTTGAAGCCGTTCGCTTCGTACTCTTTGATGATTTGCCGCTTGGACATTTTGTGAAGCGGCTTGATCGGTACCGTCGGGTCTTCCTCGCGGTATTCAAGCAACGCGACAACCCCTTCCGCCTTGAGGGCCCGACGAATCTCCCAAAGCATCGATTGTGGGTGCGAGAATTCGTGATACACATCGACCATCAGCAGCATGTCCAATGAATCGACTGGCAGCTCGGGATTGTCGATCTTTCCAAGTACCGGCACGATGTTTTTCAGATCGAAACGGCTCGCCCGCTGTCGGAGTTTTTGAAGCATCTCCCGTTGGATGTCGACGGCGTACACTTTGCCGCTTTCGCCGACGTCGCGGGCCATCGGGAGTGTCCAATAGCCGTTTCCGCATCCGAGATCGCAAACCGACATGCCTTCCTTGAGCTTGAGCTGTTTGAAGGAGTCTGATGCATTCTCTTCGTCATCGCGTTCGGGACGAATCAACCATCCGGCGCCGAGGTGACTCATCGGTTTTGCCACGACGCGCCCGAGATAGCTCCGACGGGCCTTTTCCTTCGGCTTTTCATCCGAGATGTTTGACGGCGACTCCTCGACAGCAGTGTCTTGGGTTGCCGTGTCTTGCGGTTTGTCCTGGGCTAACAGCGGAGCAACCAGCATCAAGACGAAAAACGCGACGATCGAACGTGGGATCGTGGGGAGGATATTCATAGAGATCCGTGCTTGACCGCTCGCTGCGGGATTCAGGTGCTGTCGGTCGACCTTGGAATCTCAAAATCAGGCTCAAAGGCGCCATCAAACGAGTAGACGTCGTTGAAGTCCTCGCGTCGATCGGAGTCGCTCTTCTTCATCTGCTCAATGCGGATCAGGTTGTAGACGATCTCACCGAAATCACTCGTCGATTGAATGCCCCAACTCGAGAGCACGAGTCGCGCCAGAAAACCGTATTGGTCGATCCCATACTGACGACAAGCCTCACAAAGCTGCTGTCCCGTGATGTGGCGAGGCCGACCTTTCGCATACGGCTCTTCGGCAACCACCCGCGTCATTTCGGGCAGGTTTTCATGTGCGTACTGCAATGCTTCGCGAATGAACTGGTACGCTTCGTACTTGTATCGCGAATCCTCTTTCAACAGCTTCCGCATTGCTTGGAGAGGCGAATTCATCAGTTCATTGCTCATTGGCTATCTGGGGTTGGCGTCGCGGGCAACATCCTTGACTCCGAGGGAGCGTTCCCATCGATCACATTCTAATTCCTTTTGCCGGACCGCGTCTTGGCCGGCGGAGGAAGCTTCGTCACGCGGAGGACTTTATCCCCTCCCAGCAATATTCTTCGGTTGTCCTCGGTACGCACCATCAATTGTTGCGAAAGAACGTCTTGGGCCAAGACCGTTGCCGTTCCTTCGCGGGTTAAAATCTCAGCTCCGACCGGTGCGAGGTCTGCCGCCAACTCCTCGTAGGTCTCAAACTCGTACCTCAAACAGCATTTTAAACGTCCGCAACGGCCCGAAATCTTGGTCGGATCCAGCGTCGAACGCTGTAGTTTTGCCATCTTCATCGACACCGGCGGCATTTTTGTGAGGAAAGTCGCACAACAGATCGGTTGACCGCAATCCCCGTAGTCCGCGAGCAACTTGGCCTCATCACGTACCCCGATCTGTCGCATTTCGATTCGGGTCTGGAACTCCCGCCCGAGGTCGCGGACCAACTGTCGAAAGTCGACACGCCCCTCGGCAACGTAATAAACGACAATTCTCTCGCCCCCGAGAAGTCGCTCCACCTCGACCAAGTCCATCTTTAGCCGAAGCGCGTCGATACAGCGCTGACAGATGGCCAAATCCTCGTCCTGCGAACCCAAAAGGTGCCCCCACTGGCGGGAGTCCTCCTCGCTGCGTTTCCGGATGATCCTCCCAACCGTCGGCTCATCCATGGACTCCAATGCGACCGGCGTTGCCTCACAGAGCACTGTGCCGAGTTCCGTCCCACGGTCCGTCCTGGCAATGATCTCATCGCCGTAACGCAGCGGTTCACCACTTGTCATCACTCCGAGCACCCTCATGGACCCGTAGCGGACGACGTACTCGGTTCTTTTCGGCTCATTCGATTGGCCGCGATTCTCGGGCAAGACTACTCCTCCTTGGCAGCATCCGCCTCTTCTTTTTCCGCGGCCTCCGCCTCTTCTTCGCCGTCCTCCTCTGGTGCGTCAGAGGGCTCAGGCGTCGTTTCCTCCTTCGGCGACGCTTTGATGAGTGTCCAGGTTTGCCCCGCCGTCAGAACGCCATCTTTTCGGGTTCCCACCAACAACTTGCCGGGTCCGGCAAAGCAGAGCGACCAAACGCCGCTCTCAGCTCCGAGCGTCGTGACGCTGCCTCCCGAAGCGAAGTGGATCCGTCCCCCGATTTCTGAAGCCGCAATCTCGCCGGACTGAGAAACCGCGATGCGGGTGATCCAATCGCTTCCGGTCGCAATCGACTCAGCCTTTGCGTCCGGTTTCGCTTCAGCACGGTACAAGTTCCGGTCGCTCGAGCCGACATACAGCGACTTGGAATCGGATGCGTAAGCGACACACCAAGCCGTTTCCTCGCTGATCGTCACGGCACCGACCGACTCAAGTTCAGGCCATTTGAGCAAATGGACTTTTCCGGCACCATCACTCGCGGCGACCTGCGTGCCGTCCGGCGAAAACGCGAGGCAAGTGATCGACGCGCCTCCGAGTTCCACCGACTTCTCGACTTTGCCCTCGGCCAGATTCCATGAAAAGACCTTTCCGGATTCATTGCCCGCGACGACGCTCTTATCATCCGGTGCGATAACGAGTGACTGGCACCATCGCTCAAAAGCGGCATCGTGGGTTTTCGCTTCTTTGGAGGCCACGTCGTACACCACCAAGTTTCCGAGATAATCCGAACTCGCGATCGTTTTGCCATCCTTCGTCGAGGCGATCGTCCAAACAGCCGCCGGGTGCTCGTACAGTTCTTCGAGTTCGTTGACGTTGTCAGGTGAAACACGCGAGACGGCCCCAGGACGCAACAGCAATCCCGTCGCGGTACCGACAGCGAAGGAGTCGCCGACGGGCGCGATTGAGGTAATCCACAGCGATTCCGAGTCGACGGATTTCTTTTCTTCGTGGTGATCCGCTCGGGCGGCGTGTGGCAACGCGATCAGCGCAACGGCAAACGCCGTAAGGAGTCGTGCATTCATGTGGGGAAGAAGCGGGAAGGGGGGAAACGGATGGTCGCCGAATTGTAACGCGCTAGACATCAGTACGAATCACCGGACGTCCCAATTGGAGCGAGCCGGTGTGGTGTATTCGATTTTTCTGCAATTACCCATACGCAGTCGAATGGTACAGCGAATATGGGATGAACCACTCGGTATCTTCCGAGAAACGCCACTTGTTGTAACGCTTGTTCGCCTGACCCTCGGACACACGTACAACAGACTGCACCGCAAGAACGTCTGCCAACAATGCGAGTTTTGATTGGTCGAGTTCAGTTTTGCGCCGCACCACAATCTTCTGGACGTTAAAGATGCGTTTCTGGCTACGATTGCAACCACGGAAAATGGCTGCAATCCCCTCGCAGATATCGCGCCGCAAATTTGAGCAACTCGCTAAGTCTACCTCTACTATCTGTGAGTTTCGAACGCGGAAAATGGAGAAAGCATCTCGTCCAGCAAGTCGAATTAATTGGAATGGGAGTTCGAGTTCGCTCTTCGGCTTTGAGCCAAGAGCATGTGCAATTTGCCCGTCCTGCCTGCAAAAGCTATTCGCAGCGGAATAGACGGAGAGCGATCGCCCTCGCTTGATGTGAGTCCGTCGAAACTCACGCACATTGGAGAGACCCCATGAGTCTACGATCGAGCTTCGAATCCACTCCGCAATTTCTTCAGTTTCATTGTCCGTGTTGTACTCCTTTTCAACATCAAACATGACAAATGGAAAGGTGATGGTCGCAACAAATGGCGCTTGGTATGCGAAAGGATCGTTGGAGCATCCAACCAATGCTCGAGGTAGACACTCATCATCGAAGGCCGTTTCCCAAATGATCCTATCTGCGTCGTCCGCGACCTCACAGATCATCAAGAGATGCTTCCAGACGGGAGCGAACAGTTTTGGAAGGCGCCCGGAAAACGGACGGCAGTCAATATGGTAGAGACGAGATATCATCACTTCACATGCGAGATCACCGTGGTTACATCACTCGTCGGTCACACACCCTTCGCTCGCCGTTTTGACGGTCTTGATGTATTTGTAGAGCGTACCGCGAGTCGCCTTCAGCGGCGGGGCCGTCCAATGCTCCCGACGCTTCGTCATTTCTTCGTCGCTGACGTCGACATCCAGCGAATTGGTTTCCGCATCGATGGTGATCACGTCACCGTCTTGAAGCAGTCCAAGTGGACCGCCGAGCTGAGCTTCGGGAGTGACGTGCCCCACGATGAATCCGTGACTTCCGCCACTGAATCGACCGTCGGTAATCATCGCAACGTCGGCACCGAGTCCGGCCCCCATGATCGCGCTGGTAGGCGTTAGCATCTCCGGCATGCCCGGTCCGCCTTGCGGGCCTTCGTAGCGAATCACAACCACATCGCCCTTCTGAATCTGGTTCTGTTCGAGCGCCGCAAGCATGAGTTCTTCGCTGTCGAAGCATCGCGCGGGCCCAGAGAATCGCAGACCTTCTTTGCCGGTGATTTTTGCCACCGCGCCTTCGGTGGCCAACGTTCCACGCAGGATGCGGATGTGGCCACTGTCCTTGATCGGCTGTTGAACGGTCCGAACGATCGATTGCCCCTCTTTCAATCCGGGCAATTCCGCGACGTTCTCCGCCAACGTCTTCCCCGTCACGGTCATGCATGACCCGTCCATCAAACCTTCTTCGATCAAATACTTCATCACCGCCGGCGTGCCGCCGATGGAGTGCAGATCCTCTTGGACAAATTTCCCGCTCGGCTTCAAGTCCGCAAGGTACGGCACGCGATCGCTTACCGCTTGAAAGTCGTCGATCGTCAGGGGCACGTCGACGCTCCGCGCCATCGCGAGCAAATGCAGGACCGCGTTCGTGCTGCCTCCCAGGGCCATCACGGTCACCATCGCATTCTCGAATGCGGCGCGTGTCATGATGTCACGCGGCTTGATATCGCGCCGCAACAATTCCAAGATAGCTTCGCCCGCCCTTCGGCATTCGTCTTTCTTGTCGGGATCCTCGGCCGGCGTGCTCGCTGAATAGGGGAGCGACATTCCCAACGCTTCGATCGCCGTTGCCATGGTGTTTGCCGTGTACATGCCGCCACAGGCACCCGCACCGGGGCAACTCTTTTCGACAATCTCCTGCCGCTCTTCATCGCTGATCTGGCCGGCGATGAACTGCCCATAACACTGGAACGCATTGACGATATCGAGTTTCTCGCCGTTCCGGAAACCAGGTTTGATCGTGCCTCCATAAACCATGATCGCGGGCCGATTGAGTCGCCCCATTGCGATCACGCACCCCGGCATGTTCTTGTCGCAACCCGGCAACGCGATCAAACCGTCGTACCACTGGGCACCCATGATGGTTTCGATCGAGTCTGCAATCAGGTCTCGACTTTGTAGCGAAAAACTCATCCCATCCGTGCCCATCGAAATGCCGTCACTGACACCGATGGTATTGAATCGCATTCCAACCAACCCGGCCGCCTCGACACCCTGTTTGACTTCGGCTCCAAGGTCCAACAAGTGCATGTTGCAACTGTTGCCCTCGTACCAAACGCTCCCGATCCCGACTTGTGCTTTGTCCATATCTTCGCGAGTCATTCCGGTCGCGTAGAGCATGGCTTGGGACGCACCCTGACTTTTGGGCTGCGTGATCTTGCTCGAATATCGATTGAGTTGGGTCATGAACGCATCGGGAGGGAAGGGATTCAGCGGAGAACACAACGCGCTAAGTCGCGTTCGCGGAACCACGGTATTATCATCATGCGGAACACGCCGACAATCGGGCGTGAGCAGCACTCCTCAGCCTTCCCCACCTGGAGAACCCCATGCGAAAGATCGCGCTGTTGGCATTCACCCTCCTCTTCACAGCGCCCGCGTGGCCTGCTGAACCGGAGACGATTGAGCTGTTCGATGGAACCAGCTTGAAAGGTTGGAACGGTGACGAGAAATGGTTTCGTGTCGAGGAGGGAGTGATCATCGCCGGAAGTGCCACCGAAAAAATTCCGCACAACCAATTTTTGTGCACGGATGCAACGTTCGGCGATTTTGAGTTGTCCATCGAAGCCAAACTCGTCGGGAAAGGTAACAACGCGGGTGTTCAATTTCGCACGAATCGAATCCCGAACGACACCGAAGTGATCGGCTATCAGGCCGACATCGGTTTCGTCGCCAACGGCACCTGTTGGGGCGCTCTGTACGACGAATCCCGCCGACGAAAATTCCTCGCCCAATCACCCGAGAAAGCACTGAAGGCGGTCAAACGAGGCGACTGGAACACGCTCCGAGTCATCGCTAAAGGCGACCGCATCCAGATTTTTCTCAATGGAGTTCAAACCGTCGACTACACCGAGACCGAGCCCGACATCGAACGACAAGGCGTGATCGCGCTGCAGGTTCACAGTGGACCGCCACTCGAAGTGCACTATCGGAACTTGAAGTTTCGCAAGCTCTAAGCTTCCGAGCTCAACCATTTTCTCTCTCATTGGGAGGCATTCGCTTGTCGATTGAATTCGTCTATTTCGACCTAGGAAACATTCTCGTTCGCTTCGGTCTCGAGATCGCCATCTCCAACGTGGCGCGCGTGGCGGGCGTTGGTACCGACATCGTTCGAACATCGATCTACGAAAGTGGCCTGCAAGATGGCTATGAGACCGGAAAGTTCGACGGTGAAGACTACGCTCGGCAGGCGCGAGAAAGACTCGGGGTTGATTCGAGTCAGCTTTCGACGACGAGTTTTCTCGAAGCCATCAGCGACATGTTCACCCCGATCGATGGGATGGCCGAGTTGGTTGAGAAAGTACGCAAGCGTTACGGGAGAGTCGGCCTGCTCTCAAACACCTGCTTTGCACACTGGGATTGGATCCGCAACCAATCCTGGGACGTTTCCAAACTCGATTTCGACGTCCTGATCCTCAGCTACGAAGTCGGCGCGATGAAGCCCGACATGGCGATCTACGAGGCCGCTGAAAAGGCGGCTGATGTTCCCCAGGAACGACTTCTGTTCCTCGATGACAAACTCGAGAACATCCAAGCAGCACGCGAACGAGGTTGGCAAGCGGAACACTGCTTCGGCGGCCCGCAAGCCCATAAAGTGATCGTCCCGTTGTTGTAGCCGTCGAACCGGTGAGGGCGTGGCAACGCGACAAAAAAACGGCGGATTCGTCTGAATCCGCCGTGAGGCATTCTAAATGGACATCGCTATCGACTAACGACGAGCCGGATTAGAAAAGGTGGCTGCCGTTTTCGAAGTCCTGTTCGTCATCTTGTCGACGGGCGTTCCAATCCGACACGTAGCTCTGCGCGACTTGGTCCACCGAATCCTGCCAGCTCGCCGGACCGGCATTGACCTGCTCGCCCTCGGAAGACCCGATCACTGCCAAACGGTTAATGACGGCGAGTGCATCGCTTGGCGTCGAAGAACCGTCGCCGTTGACGTCGTAGAAGAACTCATCGGCATTTTCAGGTAACAGCGGCAGTTCCGAGTCGCCCTGTCGGGCAAGCCGGTTGATCGTGACCAATGCGTCCCGAACGCTCACGTCACCACTGCGATCGACATCGAACAGATCAAACGGATTTTGCCAAAGCGTACCGTTGCTGATCTGAATCGTCGCATCGTCTTTCGTCAGCGTGTGACTCGGAATGCCTGCGACGACGATCGGGGCACCGAACTCGAACCCGTCATTGAGCACGATTTCGTCGCCTTCACCGATGACGACAAACAGCGTGTTGTTCTCATCGGTGATGTCGCGGAGTTTTTGCTCGTCCAGGACGAGACGCTGCACTCCCGCGTTCGTCAAATCAATCTCTTCGATGTTGCGAAGTTTCACACCGCCCGCATCTTCCATGAGCAACTCTCCAGCCGCCAGGAAGGAAGCCGTGTCATAGCCCAAACCGCCATCGATCAGACCGCCCGTCATGGCTACCAGTTCGATGTCGTCGTCACCAGCCGCCGTCTCGACAAAGATCTCGCGATCCGAGCCGAGCGGGCCCACGGTGACTCGCTCGCTTCGCGACCCCGTGGAGACAACATTGCCGCCCACGTCATCGAGCGAAGTCGATCGCAGAACTTGATCGTTGGTGGCGTTGATGACTTGCAGTTCATTGACGTCGCGGCGAACCACGACGTTTCTCAAGATCGAATCGACTTCGACGACCGCAAGGGTCCGGCGTCCCGCAGCAGCGTATTCGGGGTCACTGTTTTCGGCATCGACGTCGATGTAGACCGGCCCGATCGAGTTTCCTTCGTCGTCAAAATCGAGCGGGGTTGATACCGAGACCGATTGCGGAACGTCCCAGTTGTCCGGTGTGAACACGACCGAGGTGACTGAGAAGACAGCGTTGGGAACCTGCGAACCGTCGATGCTCAGTGTGACATCGGTCGCCGGTCGGGCACCCAAGCTGAGTAGGAACGTGTCGGTGGCTCCGAGCTCGTCAACAATCGTTGAGTCGTCCGTTTCCTCGAGGAGGATCATCGCGACATCGTCATCGGAGAGTTCCATCGGCAGTGCCAGGTCTTCGAGCACCGAATAAGGACCTTCGCTGACAACGGATGCGACAAGTTCGAGCATCCGAATGGGTTCGACCGTCACGTCATCAAGGGGCTCCACCGCAACATCTTGAGCCAACTCCCAGTTGTCGGGCGTGAACACGAGTTCGGTCGGGGTGACGACCGCTTGATTGGGATCGCTGGTCGCAAAGCTCACGATCACATCCGCGTCAGGCTGTGCCAGCAGTCGCAGACCGACTGACCGTGCGGCTTCGCCTTCCGTGAGCGAAACCGATTCTTCAGTGAACTCAAAACCTGGGAGTTCATCATCCGTTACGGTCACCGGCTGAGTGATCGCCGGATGTCCCTCCCCATCGACTGTCAGATCGACTTGGCGTGTTCCGTTAACGACATCGTTGTCGACCGTGGCAATCTCGAAGTCAACGAAGGTGCGTCCGGCGGGAAAGACCACTGTCGCCGGTACATCGAGTACACCGGGTAGGTCGCTCGTGATCGAGACAGTCAACTCGATCACGTTCAACATTTTTGACGATGATTTTCCCGAGTTGAGCATCGAGGTTGATTCCGATGCGCTGATCGAA
>JBCBOT010000184.1:0-15511 GCA_039821165.1 Planctomycetota bacterium
CCTCGAACCGCTTCACCGTCAACCTTGATCGCATCACGAAGCTCTTCGCTGATGCCTTCTTCTGGTACATTCGTCATTGTCAGTCCTTGGATCTGGGATTGGATGATGTCGTAATCAAATCAATACCAGAGCCAGGGCTGGTTCTCAAATGAGCGCAATAATCAGGACGTTATCCTCGAATCGGGTATCGAACGGCTCACGAATGGATTCGGTGACGTAAACCAAACTGAAGACCCAACAGGGATCGAGCGATGGATCGAAAGACATCCGCTTGAACTGGATAAGAAGCGAAGAGCATTGGAAGAAGACCAGCGAGAAAACTCCAAACGTAGACGGTCGCAAAAACTGACTGGCGATGGCAAATCATCCATGTTTTCATTCAGGGAGACCAGTCTCGCACGCTACTCAAAATTGAACTCGTATTCACATCGATCAATGTCAGCTGGTAACCAGTGGACGAACCAACGAATGCACGACGAACGGCGGATCGTGCGTCAAACGGGTAGGTTGAATCCGGCGTCGCGTGATCCTTGCCGTTTTGTGCACGGGACAGCCTCATGAGTATAGACGTTCGCGTCTGGGCAACCGAGCGATTCGATCTGCCCGCTCAACTTCCAGAGCCGCAGAATTGGCACACCTACGACACGCCAATTCCCAAGGTTGGCAATGTCACAAACTACGCATACGAATCCGACGGATGGCAGGTGCTCGTCACGTTCGGCGTAATGCGCAAGCCGACGCCACCCGACTCAATACGATCGCTAGACATGATCGAGGCTTACATCGTAAACGTTTCGCTGGAGCCAATTGGCGCTGACAAATCTGGGTACGCGATGCTTGAAAGAACAGTGCGGGACCTTGCGCGTGCCACGAACGGCCGATGGATTGATCCTGTGAACGGAACCCTACACGACGCTGACGCCGGATCGTTCAATTGATGGTAGTATCTTCACTGCCGCGAAATGCGCAGAACGTTGGGTTGCACAACGACCGGCGAAGAAGTGTTTCATCGGTGGTTAATCCATCGTCGCCGTCGTGTGATCCCTAGCGTCCGACCGAGTTGCTCACGTGTCCTACGACTCGATTTATGTTGACCGCCCCGATTTGTTGGAGATGCCGTTCTTTTGGCGATGCGTTTTTGCACGTCAGTTGATGATGGCTGAGTCCCACGAGTCTCCCAGCAAACATTTCGGGTTTCGATGTCGCGAGACGCGACCCAAGAAGTTCACTTCCGAGACCGAACGTCGAACGAAGTACCCAGAAGACTCTTTTGTCTCTCACTTCGCCTGCTTGGATGTTAGTCCCGATTGGAAGGTGGGCCGAACCTTTCACAATTGTCCCGAGGATAACACGATCAGCTTTGATATCGTCTCAAGAGCAGGTACCCGGCTTACGGTCGGTTCAGATTGGGGACACTTTTTTGAGCCTTCGTTTCGCTGGACCGAGGTTAAACGCATTGCAAATGCAACCAAGTCTCGTAAAACACGTCATCAAATGATTTTGCTGCTCCTGACGGGAGTTGGTGGCGACTTTTCCGCCGATCAAGACGAGATGCGGGACGAAGTCTTTGACGCACTTTTGTCGCTCGAATTTGCGACCAAGAACGTTGCTGAATTGGCAGATCATCTTGTGTCTTCTTCCTATACTCCAGCCGAATGGTACTACGATCGATCAATTGGATGGGTCAATGATGGACGATACACTTTCCGATGCACGAACAAGAGCTTATCGCTGTCGCGGGGCCAGTTCCTGATGCTTCGTCGGTTCTTTCGATCGCTTCCTTAACGACGGATAGCCACGCGATCAACCGAAGTTGCGGTAGCCGGGCGATTGCAAGACAGAGACTCAACTCCCGCGAGTCGATTATCGCGGTCAATATGCTGATAGAATCGTATGATTAATGATTTCGAACAATATCGCGACTCAATTGCAATCCTTGTTGACTTTGTCTCCGGCGAGGTCAATGGTGCAGAGCTTCAGGCGGCCCTTGAAAAACCGGAGATGGCACAGTTGCTTAGCCACTTCGAGAATCCGCGGTACCCAGCAACGTCAAACCACTACCGTCGATTACAGAAGCTGGAACGTGAGTCGATGAAGGGCTTGTGGAACTCGCAAGACGTTATTGAGGATTTCTTAACGCAAGCGGAGGTTGAGTTCACCGCGTCAACACAGTACTCGGACACCGCACGGCTGGTTCTGGATGCGCTTCCATCGTATTTGGATCCGCCAATGGAATTCGTCATCCCGCTGATTCCGGATGACCCTGGGATGAGTAAAACTAAAAAGAAGCAGGTCCTCAAGCAACTGCTGAAAGAAGCATTTCCGTGTGCAGGCAAGCCGCCAAGATGGGTTCAGTCACCTGATTGGCCAATCGTTGAAGGGCGGCCACTGCTGTTCATTGGTCAAGTTCAAATTGATGTTCCGGACTTATTTCACGACTCTGGTTTCGTTTACATTTTCTATTCGACTGCTGATAGTGAGTTCAAAACAATCGCACAGTTTCACTAAATGTCGATTCGGGATCGGGATGCAGTTGGCTCGGTCCTTTTGGGGGTCGGGTTATCGTTCGTGGCCGGTGATTCCAGACGTAATGTCAGTTTGTGAATTGGATGGAGAGTCGTGTGAGTGATTTATATGCTCGCTTGACGCGATGGTTGAAATCCGGTTTCGGTCCGTGCACCCTCGAAGGCAGCCGCGGGAATCTCGGAGTACGACCGAGCCTTGTGGACGATTGCAACATCATCTGCTCGTGACTGACCCAACTTCTTCGCGTATTTGAACTCGATTCATCTTCTGGATTTCCGACTCCATTGATGGTAACTGCAGCTCGGCTTCCACTTGGTCAATCGATGGCAGTAGATGATCGAGGGCTCGGAGAGACGATCATCGGTATGCACTGTAGTCCCGATGAATAGAGCGGAACGCTGTCCTGAAATGAGCAGCGAAAGAGCTGTCGTTTTTCAGTTGAGCACTGTCGAATGATGGAAGGAAGTATCGAGCCTGGTGTGGGAGGCCAGGCATGATCACTGGCTGCTAGAACTCTAGTCGGAGTGTTCCGGTATAGTGAAAGGCATGCTGCTGGGATATTCAAGCATCGCAGCTTGCTCAGGGACGCCATTGTTCGTCGAAGAATCCCGCCGCGCGTATCGTTCCAGGGTAACGTCCGTTGGCTCCCTCCACAGTGCTGATGATCGCCCAGTCAGGGAGCTTTGGTGTTTGCCTTGCGTTGTTTAGGTAATCGTATTCGCGGAAAGTGAAGCCGCTGTTGAGGACGATGTAGCGATCTGGGTTTAAGGGGTTGGGATAGATCATCGCAACCGCGTGACTCTCGCGGGGAAATCGCTTTTTGCCGACTTGAATCCATTCTTCGGTCCATTTCACTGGTAGGCCTGGTGCGATCCGCGCCAACATTTTGTTGGACATCGGGTCTCCGAACAGGATGAGGTTTCGGTTCGCAATTTGCGGCTTGGTTACTTGGTCGTCACGCACTTCGATCACATCCCCACGGAAGTGCTTGCGCCAGTGAAGTTTGGCGTGATCGCATTCAAACGTCGTCCAACGCTGAGTTTCCTGATCGGAAGATTCACCGGATGGTGTGACGAACACGAAGGAATCCAGAAAAGCGTCATCGATCGGACCTTGGAGTCCCGGTCGTTTTCGATGTCCTTGAAGGGCGTCTGTCTGGGCGAGCCCCCATTTCTGTTTGTTGTGGACGAGCTCCACCCGCCAAGATCTATCTGAGGAGACCGGCGGCGATTCAATGACTTGACCGTCGACAGTGAGCGTTGGCCGACACGGAAAGTCTCCATCCCATTCTCCAGAGTCAAAAGCCAGCACGAGATGCGTAACGCCGCTCGTTGTGATGCTTACCGAAGAGTTGTTGCGTGATGCGACTACACTTCCTCGTTCCCAGTGTTCGGTAAGCCCGTGCACCTCGACCCAGCCAAGTCGGTGATAGCGGGTCGAGTACGTTGTGAAGTCAATTCTTCGTAGCGCGCCCGTGGATGCGAATCGAGCAAGATTGTCCATCCGTTTCTCAATTTCGATCTTGGAATCAGGATGGATTTTATGGGCCGTTTGGGGACCGATCACGTGAAGAAGGTCAATACCATGTTGCTCGAGCGACGCTTCCATGACGTCTGCCGCTTGCTTTTGCCGGTCCAGTTCTCCGCTGTAGGCTATCGTTGGGCACTGGATGAGGTTTCTTGACCAGGGTGGGCAATCGTAGAGACGCCAGAGTCTGCGTTCATAGTTGGGAGTGGAAGTGAGTTCTTCACCCTGAAAAGACTTCAGGAACTCGGGGGTCTCAGAAAAGCCAGCACCCGGGTTCGAAGCGAAGAATCGGCCCGCGTAGCGGGTTGCAAATTGCCAACATGCCGCACCACCCATTGAGAATCCGCGAACGGCAATGCGGTCCTCATTCACCCGCACGCGCGTCGAAACGTACTCCAACGCTTCAAGAACATCGATCTCTCCGGCGAACTTGAAAGCGTTGCTGTAGCGGCCATAGGGGTGCAAGACGAAGGTGTCCGCGGGCGTGTACTGACCCGCATTCTTGAGCCCTTTCTCGAGAAACGTCAGTTCGCTGAGGGTTTCGCCACGACCGTGAAACCAAATGTCGAGGCGCCGCGGGCGAGCATCTTGGGTGGTCCCGTATCCTGGCGGCACGACAATCGCATATGGCTGGTACGAGCCGTCAATTTTTGATCGGTAGCCTCCGACAAGAAGCTGTTGGGAAGGGACCGGCATCAGTCCGACCACCGAAGCCCAGTCGGGAGACTTGCCCGCCGATTCAGCTCTTCGGAGCGCTAAATCCAGCATCGAGTGGGCGACTTCGTATTCGCGTTCCTTGTAGAACTGCTTGAATTCCAAAGCGAGTTCCACCGAGCGGGGAAAGACTAGGACTTCGGCTTCTAAGCTTCGCAACTGGTTCAGTCGTGCGACCCGCTCGTTCTTTTGCCAAGCCTTAGCGTTTTGCAGTTCCGATTCGCACTTGGCGACGAGCTCTGCCCACCGGTTACGCACGTCGACGCATCGTGCTCGTAGCGTTTCCGCGATTTCGGGGTCGATCTCCAAGCCTTCTGGTGGAATGCCCCGGATGGAGTCGACCTGGTTGTCTTTGGGACCATCCGCGTCAACCGGAAGGCTAAGCACGATGGCGAATGCAAGTGTCAGGATCTTGTTCACGACGACCTCGAGGAATCGGGAGGCCGGTAGTTTACTCAATCGCAGAGCACTGCCTCGGCCCAGAGCGCCGGGTCTTCATCAAATGGGTACTCGGGGCCAACTCCGAGAGTTTGCCAGCCTAGTTCCCGATCAATCACGGCGTAATAGAACCCAATCCTCGATTGATCGTCCGGATCGTAGCCGGTCAGCGAAGCCGTCGGAATGATTCCACTTAGAACATAGCCATCGTGCCGGGGCAACGCGTGAACGCCGATGCCTTCGGGGGGAACTTGCTTGGGGTGGCTACGTGCTCGATTGATCTCAAGCAGCCGGGCGAGCGGCCGATCCTTCTTGGGGCCTCCGCCCGCAGGCATGAACAGAAATCGGTGGCAGTATTGCGTGGCTCGGTGAATGTTCGGACTGCAGCGTGTATCGAGCCAGAGGTGAAATCCATCACTCTCGTCGGGCCGCGTTGCTCTGCACCAAGGCAATTGACGTTTGCCTTCGACGGTCACATGAATCGCCAGACCTTCGCGCGCCCAAGCAACCCTCACGTCCGCGTAGGCCGGTTGCCCACTCAGCGAACCCAGTGATGGGAGACGATACATCTCGTGCAGTTTCAGGCCTTTGGTGCTCCATCCGAGCTTGACCTTGTGCAGTTCGATTTCGAACCGGAAGAGGAACGAAGGATCGATCAGGTCTTTGGTGGTTGGTTTTGAGTGACTCAGATCATTTCCCTCGATTACCGGTCCTATTGGTCGTTCTCAAGTGGTGTCCGACCGCTCGTGCTGCGTTCCAATTCAATATTCGGGTTGACGAACCGGAGGGCGAGCGCTCTGCCGCTCAAGCATTTGCGGAACGGCGCGAGCCATCCGGTGTCACCCTAGCGTTCAATTGGAACAAAGCACTAGTCGCGTTTGAGTGTCTGGGTGATGTGGTCGAGCGCTAGCCGTAGCGACTTCGCCGCCATGACAAAATTCGTGTGACCGCTGACCTCGGGTTGAATCTCTTCGTAGAGTTCGGTTGCCTTGCGAAGTCGAGAGAGCTTCTTCTTAGCCATCTTCAGATAGCGTGCGGCCGACTCGGCCTCGTCTACTGGACCGACCGCGAGAATGAAATCGTAAACGTCACGAACAACGCTCCTTAGCTCTTCGTCTTCTTCCGATTCGTCGGCATGTTTGAGAAAGGTTCGGACCATCCAGAGGTGCGCGACCTGCTGATCAATTGATCGCGCTTGATTCAACTCAGCCGTTTCGTCGTCGGTCATGCTTCCGAAGTCACCTCGGCATTCATTTCAGCCGAAGTCTGTTCTGACTGCGAGGACGCGTGTGGCTCCGTCGCTTCGCTGGGAGAAGCTTGGGGTTTGCTCGGCGCATGGCCGTGTGGGGTGTTCATGGCGACGAGGACAACGCCGATGATGGTGAGCCCCATCCCGACCCACAGGAGCGGATTGATTTCAAGATGCCCGTGGCCGCGAAGTTTGATGATGGAAACGATCGCGGTGACGGAGACGGCGCCGCCAAAGACGATGGGCATGACGAGGAGTGCGTTTCCACGACTGGTCATCATCGCGGTCGTCAGGCAAAGTGCACCGAAAGCTCCGAGGGAGCCGGCGAGGAAGCCCCATTTAGCCGGCGCAAAATGGGTGACTCCTTCGACGCCTGTTACTGCCGCTGAGAAGGAAAAACTGTCGCCTTTGAGTTTCATCATCGCCAAGCCGCCGGCGACGGCAATCACCAGGTAGGCGATCCCGATGAACACGTACGGTTTGAAAGGAGACCATCCCTCTGGTGGCAGCAGCGGTTTGCCTTCGAGTCGGGGTGTTTGGGCGTTGCCAATGGTTGGTCCGTAACAACCCCAGAAGACTGCAGTTCCGAGAGCAAAAAGAATAGGGATCAACATCTTGTTCATGGATACCTCAAGTAACCGGCACACACGATTCGTCACGTGACGCGGCGGTGGGCCGACCGGCGGTCAGATTTTATGGAGGAAGTGACAGATGTCACCGTCTTGGACCACGTAGTCTTTTCCTTCCACCCGTAGTTTACCAGCCTGGCGAATCTCCTTTTCGCTGCCATGCGTTTCGAGGTCTTCGAGCGTGTAAACCTCGCAGCGAATGAATCCCTTTTCGAAATCGCTGTGGATCACGCCAGCGGCCTGGGGGGCGGTTGCTCCGGCGGGGATGGTCCAAGCTCGCACCTCCTTTTCACCGGCCGTGAAGTAGCTCTGGAGTCCGAGAGTTTGGTAGGCGCCGCGGGCGATGGTGCTTAACGCGGGAGCCTCAAGGCCCACGTCGGCGAGCATCTCTTCTCGGTCGGCTTCATCCAACTCGGCAAGTTCAGCCTCGAGTTTGGCGCTCACGCAAACGACGTTAGCCCCCGATTTTTCAGCGTGTTCACGGACCTTCGTGACGAGCGGATCTTTGCCTTCGAGATCGTTCTCGTCCACGTTGGCGACGTAAAGGATTGGTTTCGCCGTCATCAAGCCAAAACTGTGGATCGCCTTGGCTTCGGGCTCGCTCAGTGAGAGTGTTCGCAGCGGTTGTTCGGCGGATAGGTGGTCGTTGCACTTTTCGATCGCTTCGACGCGCAACTTCGCTTCCTTGTCGCCGCCGCGGGCGCTTCGCTGTGCTTTGGGCAATGCGTTTTCAAGTGTTTGCATGTCCGCAAGCACCAATTCGGTCTCGATCGTGTCAATGTCGGCAACTGGATCAACGTTGCCGGAGACATGAATGACGTCCGGGTCTTCGAAACAGCGGACGACTTGGACAATTGCGTCGACTTGACGAATATGGCTGAGAAACTTGTTTCCAAGCCCTTCTCCGTCACTCGCGCCTTTGACGATACCGGCGATGTCCACCAGTTTCAGTGCCGCCGGAATTACCTTTTGCGGCACGATGTGTTTTGTGATTCGCTCGAGGCGATCATCGGGCACATTGACAATCCCCTCATTCGGTTCAATCGTGCAAAAGGGGTAGTTCTCGCTTTGGGCGGATTGAGAACAGGTGAGGGCGTTAAAAAGCGTGCTTTTACCGACGTTTGGTAGTCCGACGATCCCTGCTTCCATGGCTGAAACGATTGCATTTGTGGTGAGACGATGGAATCGCCAGAGGGTATCATTGCCGAAGGCCTTTTCGTAGCCCACCCGGAATCGTTTGTGTAGCCGCTACGATCGATCACCACAGCGACCAGGTTTCGGCCCAGACCGAAAAAGACTGACGTGAATTGCCCCGTGTGCCGAATCCCGTAGGGAGCGCAAGAGGCGCATCTGTCTCCGCAGCACGGACGGCTCGACGAATACCCCAAAGAAGGTTCTGTCGTGCATCGAATCACGCTCGGGCTGCTCATTCTCATGTTCGGCGCCGTCATCGCTCTTCCGTTTCGCAAGCCAACGAAGGAAAGCGAGAGCGATTCTTCGAATTCAACCGAGCCGTTGGCGGACCTCGATCTGATGGTTCTCGAGGTGACCGAAAATGTCCAGGCTCCCGTGCTTTTCCAGGCTCAGGAGGATGAGCATCGCCTGCCGTCCACCGAACCCGCCTCGTATCCGCAGCCGTTGACCTACGAGGACCTTGCGGTGCCGCTTGAGGGCGACGTCGTATTCGAATCGAAATTCAATGCGGTGAGTGAGGTCGTCGCTCGGAAGCAGGAGCGCGAGGGTGATCGGCTTAGCCAGCTGGAACGCATGTTTGCCGAAAAGGGATTCTCGGCGGTTTCGAGTTCTGAGCAGGCCGCGCCCAGCGCGACGCTGACGAGCGCGTCGTCGAGCAACATCGTTCGACCGAATGAACGCGCTGCTGGGCAAGAGCATGTCTCCGTCTTGGAACCGCTTCCACCAGGGGGCGACCGCACGTCGGAAGTTCCGGCTCAGAAGCACTGGATTCAGCAGCCAGATTGACCGTTTGGTGACGATCTCCTAGGCTCCGCAAATCGCAGTGAGTGCCTGCGAGTTTTCGAACACCCTCTTCGCACCGAGTCGCTTCAAGTTTGGACTTGCGATCGATCATGAGCGGTCGGGCGCGCGGCCCGTTTGCATTCAGTTTGCGGGGCATTCTTTGGCTTGCGAGCTTCGCCTATCGTTTTGCCATTTGGCGGCGAAATCGCAAGTTTGATCACGACAGCCGCGCAATAGTCGACTGTGGTGTTCCGGTCATCAGCGTCGGGAACCTGACCACGGGAGGCACCGGAAAGACGCCGGTCGTGTGTCTGCTTGCAAAGTACATTCGCGACCGTGGCATTCGAGTTGCACTTGTCAGTCGAGGCTATGGTCGCGGTGAATCTGATCACAATGACGAAGCTGAGGAGTTACACCAGCGGCTTCCCGATGTGCCGCATCTCCAGGATCCTGATCGCGTCGCTTCGGCAAACATCGCCGTCGAGGAGCTTGGCTCTCAGGTCATTTTGATGGACGATGGATTCCAGCATCGACGCCTAGCGAGAAAACTGGATCTTGTCGTCGTTGATGCAACATGCCCCTTCGGTTTTGGGCATCTGTTGCCGCGAGGGCTTCTGCGGGAGCCGGTTTCCGGATTGCGTCGCGCCGATGCAGTGCTTATCAGCCGTTGCGATCAGGTCGAGACGGAGACACTGGATGAGATCGAGGCGGTACTTTCGAAGCACAATCAAGACGCCCCCGTGTTGCGCTCGATTCATGCTCCATTGGGTCTTTTGGACGATGTCGGCAAGACGCAACCGATTGAAGACGTTCGCGGTAGACGAGTGATCGCGTTTTGCGGGATCGGAAACCCTGATGCATTTCGACGAACCGTCGAATCAACCGGGGCAACGGTGGTCGAAATGAAGTCGTTTCCGGATCACGCCGAGTACGACCGGGAGCGAATCGAGTCGCTCGCCGCGTGGGCGAGAAGTGCACCCGACATTGACTACGTTGTTTGCACTCACAAGGACCTCGTCAAGATTCGACGTGATCGTCTCGGGGGCGTGGCGCTCCGTGCGGTGATGATCGAGATGAAGGTTGAAGATCTCGGACCACTGTTGCCGTTGATCGACGCGGTCCTTCCTTGAGATCAACGGGGCACTGCTACCGCGTTACTCAACGCGTTCGTAGGTCGCCAGGTAGTGCCCATTGTCTGCCGTTGACTCAAAGTTTTCTGGGTGAGACTCTCCGGTTAGGTCATACGCGATCCGCATCTGACCCTCATCCGTAAAATCGAAAATGGCCAACATGGTCTTGCCCGCGTTGGGGCCTTCAACGCCGGTCAGCGTCATCTTCCCGGGCGATGAAGTCGTGTCGATCTCGCAGGTTCCGTTATCGGGTTGGTTTGCGGCAACAACGAAGTATTCGCTCTCCTTCAGTTCGAGCGAAGTCGAAGCGACGAATTCGTCAGGTAGAGGGGAGCCACCCATGATTCCGGCGACGGCTTTCCATTTTCCGAGCGGAGAAGGGGCTTCCGCTTGTTGAGCTTCTGGTTCCACGGAGTCAGTCTGTTCCTCAGACGCGCTGGTCTCGGTCTGTTCTTGAGGTGCTTTGGTCTCGCTCGAACATCCTGCGAGAGTCAGTAGTCCAGCCACCACGAGTAGGCTTTGAATTTTCACGTTCGTCCACACCGAGTACAGATTCAGTATTCGCACAATACCGGATCGTGCCGGAACATTATCTTAGCGAGTTTTGAGCGGCGTCGTGTTTACTGGAGACGCAAGTATTGTGAATCGACGTTTCGGGCGAAGACTTGACGTGTTGCGTCCTGGGCACTAACTCGACGTTGCGACTTCAAAGGGGCAGTGCCTAGAGTCGATTCGGTGTGAAGTTGTCGGCTTGTCCGTTGAGCGAAAGGTGCGTGTAATCGGTCACGAGCCAGTCGTCGCCCTCCTTGGTGAGAGTCAGGATCAAGCGTCTCACAACTCGCTGATTCTTGATCGGCCCGCGAGCCTGGCTCGCGACGACAGACGCGTCAATATCAACGGTGGCCTCCGGAGGGAAGCTGCCTTCGATCATGGTGATTTTGATGTTGCCGGCGCGGACATGCGAGAACTCGTACCGAGGTAATTCTGCCACGGCTCGCTGTCGCGTCTCCTCATCGCTGATCACCGCAACGGCCGCGTCATGGTCGTTTGCTTCGATCGCCTCAGCTGTTGTTGAGATGATGTCGAGGATCTGTTCACGGTCCGTCACCATCACGTGACCCATGTAGAACGCACCCGGGATCAAGCAGGCCATGGCGACGGCCGCGAGACCCATCCGTTTATCACCGGACTCTAGCCAGCCGTACCCGAGCGCGGCGACCAGGAAAGCGATCATGATCGCAATCAGAAGAGGTTGTTCCGCGAACACGGTCGACATGGTGCTTCTCCTCGGATGATGTGATGAACGATCGAACGACCAGGCACTGACCCGTAAGGTGAACGGCAGGCCGCTAGCCGCCGGTTCCCCCAGATAAGCCCACGGGTACGCCATGCGGCTTACCAGTAAGAAGATCTCGACGTTGTTGCGATGTTCAAGGGACAGTACCTCTAGGCATCACCGCCTTCGCGAATCAATCGTATCAATTCCTCGGTATCCATTTTCGCAGCTCGATCGGTGCCATCCAAAACGCCGGCTACCAGTTCGCGCTTGTCAGCATGCATTTCCAAGATCTGTTCTTCGATTGTTCCGGCTGCGACCAGTCGGTAGACGGTGACCGGCCGTTCTTGACCGATTCGATGTGCTCGGTCAGTCGCTTGATCTTCGACGGCCGGATTCCACCAGGGGTCCAAATGTAAGACGTAGTCGGCCGCCGTTAGGTTCAATCCTGTCCCGCCAGCTTTGAGGGAGATCAGGAACAGTTCGCCTTCGCCCGCTTGAAATGCGTCGACACGGCGTTGCCGTTCTTTAGCCGGCGTCGCGCCGTCAAGGTATTGATATTTGATACCATCGGCTTCGAGCATCTCACGCACGAGAGCAAGGTGCTTGACAAACTGGCTGAACACGAGCGCGCGATGCTCGCCTTCTCGCAATTCTGCGATCAACGAACGAAGGAGTTCGAGCTTCGCGCTTCCCTGAGACCACATGCGATCGACCAGTCGTGGGTGACAGGCGAGTTGGCGAAGTTTGGTCAACCAAGCGAGTGTCCTCATGCGGTGTTCGCCCGGTTTTTCAGAGCCCGCTCCGCTTAGCTCGGCGAGCGCCGCCATTCGGGCTTCGTCGTATCGGCCACGCTCCTCGGTGCTCAAATGCGCCTGAAGCGTGATCTCCGTGCGCGGCGGTAACTCGTCGAGCACGGTGTCTTTGGTGCGACGAAGAATGAACGGTCTGACGAGGTGGGCGAGTGAGAGCCGGCGATCGGCATCCTTGTGTCGCTCGATCGGGTCGGCAAATCGGTTGCGGAATCGATCCCATGAACCGAGCAGGCCGGGACTGATCGTTCGCATCAGACTCCAAAGTTCGCCGAGGTGATTCTCGAGGGGAGTTCCCGAAAGTGCGACACGCCAGTCTGCTTCAATATCGCGAATCGCGCGAGCGGTCTTTGTTTGCGCGTTCTTGATGAATTGGGCTTCGTCCAGAACGAGTGTTGTCCACTCGCGAGATTGGAACCGCTTTGCATCGCGTTGCACCAGTTGGTAGCTCACGATGACCAAGTCTTTCGGACCGGCGGAAGCAATCAGTTGGTCTCGATCCGCTTCACGGTACAGTTTGGGATTCAAACCCGGAGCGAACCGCTCGGTTTCACGAACCCAGTTATCGCCAACACTCGTGGGCGCGACAACGAGCGCCGGGCCGTCGTCGGCCCGCTCAACCAGGACGCCGAGTGCTTGAACTGTTTTTCCGAGGCCCATGTCGTCGGCTAGCACACCGCCGACGCCCCATCGGCTCAGTCGGGAGAGCCAGCGGAAGCCTTCGGTTTGATAGTCGCGAAGTTCGACATCGAGTTCTTCTGGTTGAACGGGATCGTAGTCGGCTAATGAATCCAGATGTTCGATTGTTTCGTGCCATCGCGCGGCGGCATCCAGCGAAACATCGGTGCTGATGAGTTCTTGAACGACTGGAACCGCAGCTTCCGGAACGCGCAATCGGTCTCGATCGGAGACGAGGGAGTCACCCAGACGCTCCAACCGTTTGCGAAATGCGTCGCTGATTTTGGCGAATTCACGATCGCCGACGCGGACGAGTGCCCTTCGCTCGCTGACCGCTGTCAAGAGATCGGTGAGCTTGATGGTTCGACCGTCCAAGTCCACAGTGCCCGACAAGCCGAACCAGTCTTTGGAGTCGTCGATTTGGACTCGCAGCGCCGAAGGGGTGATTTCGCCGCGGACTCGGATCGTCTCGCCTTCGGGCCAGATCATTCGCGGGGCCGATTCGCCAGCCGCATGCAATCGGGCGAGCACGTCCAAAGCTTCATCATCGGATTGTGCTACCCAACAATAAGGCTCCTCGGGTGCCAGTTGTGTGAGCCCGAACTGAGCCACGACTTCGGCGGCACGCTCTCGTTCGGCGACGATATCACGTTTCAGTCGGACAGGGCCATTGTCGGTGATCGAGGGAACAATCGCAGGTTCTTCACCGGGACGGAACATCTCCGGAAACCGCGGGTCGAACATGGAGAGTCTGAGGTACATTCCTGCACCCCCGCGCGGCCTCATCTCGAAGACCATTTCCGCGTCCGCGTCTTCGAGAGGTCCCGCCAGTTGGTTGGGAAGTTCCATCCGAACCAACGAGCCGAGTTGAGCGATATTCATCGTCAGCTCGTGGGCCGTCGCTTCGTCGATGAGTGCTTCGTTCAAATCGCTTGAGAGTAGAAACGAAACCAGACGCGTCGCGCGACGGTCACGCAGCGAAGCCAACACAAGACGATCGCCGTCCGTTTCTGCGATCAACACCACCGGGTGCTCGGGATGCAGATTGCCAAGGATGAGCTCACAACGCCCGATGTCCAGGTCCAGTCCGACGACACGGAGTCCGATCCGATACAACGTTTTCCTGCGGCCTGGCTCGCTGACCGGATCTGATTGGTATTCGCCGGGCAAACCTTCCGAGTTGAGTGACTCAATTTCGACGGGATCAAGCGCGACCGACAACTCGCCGCGGCTCACTCGAATCGTTGTGGCGTCCGAGTCATCCCACGTGACATTGGGATGGCCCACCATCAAGTCGACGGCTTGGAAGAGATTGAAGTACTCTCGGTTCATGTCGAAGCTGCCATCGGCCGTCAACGCAGCAATGCGTGCGTCTTGTGCCGATCCGGCGGAACCGCGCTGGAGCAATTCGAATGCCGTTGAGTGTCGTCCCTTCGTCCAGCCTTTAGCGTTCTTTTTTTGACGTTGAAGGTACGGTGTGATCTGAACGGGACCGAACACGGGACTGTCGGTGAGCCCGATCCGCCATTGAACCCGCGTTGATTCGTCGACTTGGTTTTGGTGCGCATCATCGGTGAGACGCAGCATCTGACGAACGACTTCTCGTCCCACCGAAAGCGTGTCTGTTTTGAGATCACTCAGAAACAGCAGCACATCGTCCCCGCTGCGACGCATCACTTGCTCGTGAAGCCACCATGCAACCGCGAGTGTGCAGCTGCAACGGCCTTGCCCCGGTATCGCGGCCTCGGAACGAGCGAACTGGCTACACCCACATTCCACGTCGGCACGCAATGAAACGTCCAACGGCGTCTCGACTTCTTCGTCGTCGTCGAGGTCGGGCCCCAGAAACAGTCGGACGAAGTAGGCCGGTTTGCGACTCGGACGCAATCGAAATTCGAAAGCGAGTCGCCCGGCCTCTTGTGACATTTTCGGAGTTTCGACACGCAGCATCGCGGCGCGTTTGTCCAGCGATGCATCGTGATCGTCGACCAGTCGCGACACCGCCTCACCCATCAGCAATCCAAACGCCGCGGGCAAATTATCCGTCATCAAATCCATACGAGCTCTGATTCCTAGGGTCCGGGGGCTCGCCCTGCAAAGTCTTTTGAGCAATGCACCGTGCCATCGGTTTTGACCAACCCGCCATTCTATCTCCGACGCGACTGTTTGGGATGGGCACTGCCGACGATTCGGCGCCGCGTCACCGATTCTTAACAGTCTGTTTCGTGGCTTGAGCGACCGGAATCGGAGAAGGCACCAGGCGGGACGGGCAAGTCGACGCCCGAACGAAGCTCCTACGGCGTGCCAAAAGACCTGTGGCACTGGCGTTGGCGATGAATCGCCGAATCTCGCTCAGTAGGAGCCCATGGGGCGACGTTCGACGCCCGCCAGTACTTGCAGCAGCGAAGCACGGAGTTCGCGTACTTTCAACGGCAAAGCCAGCATGCGACGGCGGGGCCCGCGACGAGCCTCGGCGATGATTCGAGCTTGACGACGATCGGCAAGAAGAATTGCAGGAATCTCACTCGTATGTTCATCGGTCGCAAATTTGTTGA
>JBCBOT010000185.1:0-15460 GCA_039821165.1 Planctomycetota bacterium
CGCTCGAGAATCTCGAGCGGATCCTCTCCATCGATCCTGACACCCAGATGCCGCCGCCGGATCGAGCGAGACTGAGTGAAAAAGAGGTCGGCTTGATTCGCGACTGGATCGACCAAGGGTTGTCCTGGGAGCCGGGCTACTCGTTCGAAATCAAGACCTATGAACCGCCGCTCCGTCCTCTCACGATCGAGTTGCCTGCGGCCAGCAATGGACGAACACATCCGATCGATCGGTTGCTCGACGCCTACCTGATCGACCGCAACGTCCCCACGCCGGAGCCCATCGGCGACGCCGCCTTTCTGCGCCGGGTGTCGCTCGATTTGATTGGCCTGCTCCCCGATCCAGACGAATACGAGGCCTTCGTCCGAGACGACTCCGCGGACAAACGTGAGCGGCTGATCCAGGCGTCGCTCTCCCGCGACTTGGACTACGCGGACCATTGGCTCAGCTTTTTCAACGACCTCTTTCGCAACGACTATAGCGGCACCGGCTTCATCACGGGCGGCCGAAAGCAAATCAGCAAATGGCTCTATACGGCTCTCCAGGAGAATCGCCCGTTTGATGAAATGACCCGGCAACTCGTCGCCCCCGAGACATCCGAGAGCCGAGGTTTCATCGACGGAATCAAGTGGCGTGGCGAAGTCAGCGCGGGCCAAACGCTTCCGATCCAGTTCGCCCAAAGTGTGTCTCAGGCATTTCTAGGCATCAACTTGAAGTGCGCCTCTTGCCATGACAGCTTCATTGACCGCTGGACTCTGAAGGACGCCTACGGACTGGCCGCGATCTATGCGGACGAACCGCTCGAACTGCATCGTTGCGACAAACCGACCGGTGAAGTTCAAACCGCAGCGTGGCTCTTCCCTGAACTCGGCCAAGTCGATGCGGCTCTCACGCGTGAACAACGCTTAGCCCGCCTCGCGGAATTGATGACGGACCGCCAGAACGGTCGCTTCGCGCGCACCATCGCAAATCGAATCTGGCATCGACTGATGGGACGAGGTCTCGTGCATCCGCTCGACGCAATGCAGACCGAACCGTGGCACCCCGAGCTTCTCGAATACCTTGCGAATCGCCTCGTCGAGTCAGACTACGACCTGAAATCGCTGATGCGTTTGATCGCCACATCACAAGCGTATCAGTCCCGTTGCGAGGTGCGTTCCGACGAAGGAGCCGATTACGTCTACCGTGGTCCGCGTTCCCGACGAATGACCGCCGAGCAATTCATGGATGCCGTCTGGCGACTGACCGGTACGGCGCCAACGCAGTACGACGCCCCCACGTTCCGGAGCGTTGTCGATGCGGAACAGATCGCCGCGACAAAAATCTCCGGCAACTGGATCTGGGCACCCCATGATTCTCCGCCGGCCGCCGGTGAAGAACTCCTTCTTCGCAAGATTGTGCCAATCGAAAGCGACGTCGAGACGGCGGGTGCCGTCGTGACGTGTGACAACGAATTCAAACTTTCGATCGGGGGACGAGAAGTTGCCGCGAGCAGCGATTGGACTCGGCCTCAATTGGTGAACCTCAAAGGGCGGTTCAAGGCGGGAAACAACGTTGTCCTGCTTCGTGTCAAGAATGCGGGGAACACACCCAACGCTGCGGGCGCATTCCTACAAGCCAACATCGTCACGAAGGACGGCCAGACCGTTTCATTTCAAAGTGACGAGTCGTGGGAGTTCACACGAAAAATTCCGGCCGCTCGCGAAAGCCGTCAGCAATGGCCGTCCAAAGGCTGGGAGACAGTTGTGATCGTTCCCGAGCTTTCGGTTTGGAAAAACATGCTTGAGACGAAAGCCAAATCACTGATCGCGCAACTGGATCGCCTGGACCTGGCACCACCAGCGGTCCGAGCGTCCTTGGTTAAGAACACCCCGCTCATGCAATCGCTCGGCCGCCCATTGCGAGAGCAGATCGTGTCCATGCGACCCGACCAATTGACGACACTCGAAGCCCTCGATCTCGCCAACAACGCGACTCTGATGGATTCGCTGAGACGTGGAGCGAAATCGTGGCGGACACGGGAATTCGAGTCCACCGATGAATTGCTCACCTCGCTCTTTCGAACCACCCTCACGCGCGATCCCACACAAAGCGAACGGACACTCTTTCGCGATGCTTTAGGCGACGATCCTTCAGCCGAGGCGATCGAGGACGCGATGTGGATCGTCTTGATGCTTCCCGAATTCTTTTTGGTGCGATGATGAATCACGAGACACTCGCGAGACGAGAATTCCTGGCCGCACTGTCTGCCGCCTCCCTGGCCACACTGGCAACCGGGGCGCCGCGCGCCCTGGCGGATGAGTTGGCGGTGGAACATCCCGAACCGACGGCCGATGCGTGCATCCTGGTTTGGCTCGCGGGCGGAATGGGATGCCCCGACACATTTGATCCCAAACGCTACCGTCCGTTCGAAAAGGGCCTGCGCGTCGAGGACATGCTGAGTACCTTTCCCGCGATCGACACCGCCGTGGACGGTATCAAAATTTGCGAAGGGCTCGGCGAAATCGCATCGGTGTTGGATCGCGGCACGCTCATTCGCTCCCACGTTCAGCCAGACCTTGGCAGCATCCTGCACTCCCGACACCAGTATCACTGGCACACCGGCTACATCCCGCCCCAAACGGTCGCCGCACCGCACATCGGTTCCTGGATGGCGAAAGTGCTGGGAAGTCGAAACGAGGTGATGCCCGCGTTCGTCAACATCGGTCAGCGTCTCGAGGGAGTCGGAGAACAAGAAGAGCTAAAGGCATTCACGACCGCAGGATTCTTCGGCAGCGAATTCGCACCGATGAATTTGCCCTACCCCGAGCAGGCCGCCGTGTCGGTGCGACCACCGAAGGGAATGGACGCCCAACGTTTTGCCAACCGTGACCGCCTCTTCCGAAAGATGGTCGACCAGAGCCCGCAGCGAGACTACCTGAGTGATTTCCAACAAGAATCAATGCTCCGGTCGCTCGACAACGCCTATCGATTGTTGAGCAGCGAAAACCGTCAGGCTTTCGACATCGCACTTGAGCCCAAAGAGAGCTACGACGCCTATGACACCGGTCGTTTCGGTCGCGGTTGTCTGCTGGCACGCCGCTTGGTCGAAGCCGGTTCGCGGTTCGTCGAAGTCACCACCGAGTATGTGCCTTTCTTGCACTTCGACACTCATAACGATGGCCACACCACGATGGCCCGGATGCACCAAGAAATTGATCGCCCGATCGCACAGTTGATTCGCGACCTCGACGAGCGTGGACTCCTGGATCGCACACTCGTTGTCGTGGCTTCGGAGTTCAGTCGCGATGCCTTGATCGAAGGCGTCCCCGGATCATCAGCTCGCGACCAGGCCCGCGAAAAAGTCGAAGCGGTGAGTGAGATGAAGCACTACGGCTTGCATCGACATTTCACGGGCGGATCAAGCGTGTTGATGTTCGGCGGCGGTATCAAACGCGGCCATTTACATGGCAAAACCGCCGACGAACGCCCCCTGATTGCGATCGAGGATCCGATCACCATCGAAGACATGCACGCAACGATCATGACCGCCATGGGCATCAGCCCACGCACCGGATTTGACATCGAGGGACGCCCGTTTTACGTCACCAAAGACGGCAAGGGCATCGCGGAAAAGCGACTGTTCGCGTGAGCGTTCTGCTCGACGCGGCAATGATAGAGCCGTTACACAACGCCCGGATCGATCGACTCCTCAACGCCAAATGTAAAAGTCTTTTGCATTCGGTTCGGGCAGGCTGTTTCGAAGTGGAAACACAAGGCCGCTCGACGTCACAATGGGGAGCCCCGATCGGCTATTGGGCAGTCGCTCGGAACTCACGCCAAGGGAAACCCACCATGCATCGACTCCCCGTCTTCTTCGCGCTTCTCGCCATCGCAACCCTCTCGATTTTTTCGCTCTCCGAGGCGCAAGAAGCACATCATCACGACGCGACCGAAAAGAAGGCTCAGTTGACGATCGTTCCGTTGGTCAAACTCAACCCCGGTGAGACCAAAGAAATGCTCTTTTCAACGTGGTGCACGGTCGGAGCGACTCGGGGTGGCGGGTTCAGCTTGGCCGAAATGGTCGATGGACGTCCTTCGTTTGAAAACTCCAAGCTGCGCGGCAACCGCACCTTTACCAAGAACGGCGTGACAATCACGGTACCAGACTTTCAGGGGACTTCTGAATTCGCAAAGTCCGCTGAATTCACATCGCTCCGAGAACGCGATATCGATGCGTTCATGGTAACCATCACGGCATCGACGGATGCAACACCCGGAGTCTTCGACATGCACCTCGTCGATGCGACGTGTTCGGGAGACTGTAAAACCGACTTTCGCGTTCTCGTCGTTCAATCGGCCGACTGAGATCAGACTGAGCTGTCGCGTGGCTGGCGCTTAGTTGTCGGCGTTCACCACCGAGGCGAGATCCCAGAGTCGAACGTCGTAGTCGCCCGTTGATTTCGACCAACCGTGTCCCGCAATGTCGGCGTACCCGCTACCGTATGCGACGAAACGCCCGGCTGACGAAATCACGGTGTGATGCACCTGGCCGCACGGTTCCCGCAGTGAGGCAAGCGGGCTGCCCGTTCCGAGATCCCAAACGGTCACCAACCCGTCGGGCATCATGTCCTGCTTGTCCGAGTAGGGAGTGTCTCCGGTCACCATCAGACCGCCGTGCTGCGCGATCTGGACGGAAACGGGATGCACCGCCGGCCATGGTTGATACGAGAAAACGACCTCGCTCGTTTCAGGATCGATGAGATCGCCGCCAACAAGCACAAGTGATCGGTCACCCACATGCGCCAGCACCTTACCTGCTCTCGCATCATAGAAGTCACCCTTCCGACGCTTCGGCCACCAAGTCGTCGATCGTTCGTCGGCGCAAATCAGGACGTGATCACCAGAACGAGACCAACCCAACGAGGTGATTTGCCCCAGCCTTGTGGTCGATCGACATCGTTCTGTGGGTGCGAGCAGATTCCAAATACGAACCTCTTGTCGAGCCGCGGCGACTTGGGTGTTGTCATGCGAAAAAGAAACGGCGCGAACGTCGCCCTGGTAGTTTCGCGAAAGAACGCGCTCGTCAACAGCCGTGAGCCGAGGCCCATGCTGTAAGCTCCAAAGCTTGACCACGGCTTCGGTCAAACCCGCCACGAGAAACTTGCCGTCACTGGAAATCGCCAGCGACATCACCGGTCGATTGGGATGAATCATCCCCACCTGCTTTCCGCTTTGCGTGTCCCAAAACCGAATCGATCCGTCCAAACTGCCGCTGACCACGTGCTTTTCATCCGGCGTGAAGGCAACTCCTCGAATGACATCGGTATGCCCTTTCAAACGCCGCACGGACTTTGATCGAGAGGCCGCCACCGGCACCATCAACTCGTCGGGCACTGGCGGTGGCTTCTTCGCATTGTCAGCATCAACAAAGCGATGGGGCAACGCAAAAGCATCGTGGGGTGTGCATGCGATGTTCTCATATAACGTGTCCGAGCCGATCACATTTTCACCGATCGTCACCTCGACCCAGTCCTCGGCATCTCGCGAATGGAACGTGAACACGGCCGGCGGCGCAGGCTGGCTCGAGTCCGCTTTGCTCCCACACAGAAGCTCGGGATCACGAAATCGATTGGTCACGAAAGAACCATCCGAAGCCTGAATAAATGCTTGTCCGTGATCGGGGCGGAGCCAGTGAACCTTGAATCGGTCCGCGGAAGCCAGTTGCTTCGTCTCGCGCAGCGTCACACGTCCTTGACGATCGGCATGCCAGAACTTTCCTGACGCCGTCTGGATCGCAAAAACCTCCGCTTCGGGCCGCGGAGCAATGTCCATCAAGTGAACGTTTTGTTGGAGCGAGACTTGCCCGTTGTTCAGCGAAAACTGAAACTGGTTTCGATAGGATGGCGCATCACGTTCGACGTGAATGGTCGCCGCGACCTCGTGGCCCTGCCATTCCCCTGCAAGTTGATGTTGTCCCGCTCGTAAAGCGAATGGCGTATTCCATTGCGTGACTGGATCCCCGTCGATCGAGACCGCAATCTCGTCATGCGACCGTCCGATCGAAACACTCCCGACGTTCGTCGCTCGATCCCGACGATAGCGCTCCGCGGCAATGCCGCCCGCGAACACCGCCAACAACACAACAACGATCGCAACCTTGCGCTTGATGGTTTTCTTTGCCACGAAGGATTCCTACGGGAACGGGGTTACTCACCCCCGAGTCTAACATGACTCGACAAGTGATTTGCCGTGACCGTGAGAAAGCCCCCGCAGCAAACCGCCGTCTTAGCCGTCATTTCCGGCTTGGAGTTTGTCGAGTCGCTGTTGGAAGCGACGTTTCGTCGACTCCCAGCATTCCAGCGGCGCGTCTTCTTTGGTCCACAGCCAGACGACGAACAGCACCCGGCCGCGTCGGTAGACCCGTGTGCGATCCAGGCTCTCGTTGTGCGCCCAAATTTCACGAATCAGAGCCTCTCGCTGATCCGCGTCTTTCATCGACTTCGCTTCAAGGCCGTAGACACCGATCTCGTTCATCCCATCGGTGTAGCGCGCGTAAAGCGCCGCTCGCATCCCCGCGCTATCAAGTCTGCCTTGCGAACCTCCGCGCGCGACGGCCTCGAGAAAAGGAGACTGTTCCGAGACTTCGGGATTGCTGGTCCAACCCAGATCGGCTGGAACCTCCGATGTCGTTTCCGGGTCCGTCAGGTGAAGCGAAGCATGAAGTTCGTCCGCTTGAAACAAGAACCCGCTCAGGGGACTTTCCGGCGTTTGAGAAGCAACATCTCGCTTGCCGCTGCACCCAACCAGGAACACCAACACAGCGCAAGCGAACGATTCCTGTCGCAATCGGGTCATGGCGTGCTACTCGTAGACTCGAATGTCGGCCAGTTCATCGTCCCAAAATGTGAACGTAATGCCCAGCTCCGAATAGTCGAGAGACTTTTCGCGGGCTCCTGGCTTTGCACCGAATTCGGAAATCGTGCTTTCGCCAACCCGCGAAGGCTTACCGTAGAGTTCGAGAACATCCTCGACCGAACTGTCCCGCCCGATCCCGCGAGCCGTCTGGCCGTCGAACGCACCATGCTCTGGTGAGCGATAGTAGAAGAAGGCCGTTCGGATCTGCCCGCTCTTGATGTAGGCGATGTCGACACCGGCATCCAGGAATTCCAGGTAGCCCGCCGAGTTCGATGACGGCTCGCCCAGAACATCGATCGCGCACTGGCGATCCTCGCCAAGCTGGATACCCTCGGTACCCTTCCCGGCGACAATCGTGTACTTCGGCAACGTCGCCGCCTCAGTCGAGTCGTCTTGGGTGGAGGAGGCGGCCACAGATGATTGAGATTGCTGTTCCGGCGTGGAATCGGTGCACCCGATTGCCACCATCAAACACAGCACGGTCAAAGACTGTAACGGATTGCTGTTCTTCAATGCTCGATCCCCGCAAGATAAGCACGCACTGTTTCGTTGTCCGAGCGTTCGAACACCGACTCCGTTTTACCATGTGCGACGAGCGTCCCGACACCGTCTTCCGCCCAAAACACCGCTACTCGGTCAACGAATATCGCCGAGGACGTCGAGTACCTTGTCGAAGGCACCATCACCCGCCATGGCAAATTGGCAGAGCAGACGGATTCTGGGGCGGGAGTCGCCTAGGCACTTTCCCTTAGATGTCGCAACAACATCGAGATCTGCGTTTTTGGGGGCCGCAAGCCGAAGGTTTCTCCGGGCAAGCCGGCGGCGAGCGGCCTTGCCGCCCACCGTTTATTGCGAGCGGCGGTCAAGGTTTTTTTGGGTGCCCGACATCTCGCGTCCCGGTCTCACCCACGCGATGTCGTAGTCCGAGTTCACCGTCATCTGCTGATCACGGGCTAAATCCGTCTCGAAACCACAGACCGTCCTGAAGCCCGCGTTGTTCCTCGGCGACGTAAACATGTGATAAACGGTAACAGCATCGGTTTTGCCCATGAGGTAGCCCTGCGTCATCGCGTCCGCGCCCCGGGCGTCTCCCACGACAAACGCATCACCACGAGCGAGTGCGTCATCAATCGCCGGCCGATAGTGCTCATCGAATTCTTCGGGCGAAAGTGTAAGGTGACCACTGACGAAACATACACGCCGTGCGCTCAATCGATTTTCGTCTTCCATTTCCGCGAATCCATTTATCTGTTAGGTCGAACGAGCTTCGATCGCAGCGTGGTATCTGGTTGCCAAAACCGCGATTGAGCGAGAGTCTTGAAGCTCATCGATGAGGCGGATGGGAATTCCCTCTACGCCATGGATGATTCCTGCCAACGCGCCCACGATCGCTCCGAGCGTGTCGACATCACCGCCGAGTTTGATGGCGGTTGTCACCGCATCACTCCACGACTCGCGACACACCAAAACGCTGTAAAGGGATGCCAATACCGTCGGAACGACAAAGGGTGAGATGATCGGTGCTGAGAACTCTGCATAGCCCTGCCCCGCAGCAGCGAGAAACGTTCGACAGTCCTCCGAGCCCATCTCGCTCGGCAATTCGCGAAGAAGCCCAGAGAACTCTTGATCGATCTCATAAACCGCTTCTGCGAGCAACTCACAGAGAGCCTTTGAGTCAATCAAAGGTTCGGACGAAAAGACGTGTGCTGCGAGCGCGACAACGACACCACCCGCCACGCTCCTCGGGTCCCGATGGGTGAGTCGCGAAATCTCCGCAACACTCGAAACCAGTGATCGCCGATCCCCACTGTCAAACCATAGCCCGACAGCCGCCGTCCGCATCGCTGTGCCGTTGCCCGCCTGACCAACCGGTGCCCCCATCTCGACGAACTCCCCCGTGGCGAGATAACGCTCCGCGGCCTGCGTGCACGCGCCGCCCGGTCCAATCACAGAGTGGTTTCGCCACAGTTCGGCGATGGACCGAGCAACGTCGCCCAACACAATCTCTTGGTTCTCGACAATCGAATGGATGGTTGCCAGTGTCAATTGCGTGTCGTCGGTGTATTGCCCGTTCGGATAGCCGTGATACTCGTGATACCAAGAAAGCAGAGCCGACTTTGCCGGAATATCATCCGACCACAGACCCTCGAACGGGGCGCCCATCGCATCGCCGACAGCACCGCCTAAAAGTGCCCCGGCAACGATCGAGTAAGAAACCGACATGATTGCAGATACGAATTCGGAGAACAGTAAATCACACCGCGTCAAACAACGACTTTAGGAACCAAAGATTCAAGCCGATTCCGGCGAGCATCACGAGCAACGTCACTGTGATTGCAGCGAACCCTCGGCGTCGCACTACATTCCAGAGAAGGAACCCCAAACCGAGAATCAGCCAACCGGCGGCGGGGACTAAAAACCACGCGATCCGACTCGGCCCCAACACGCCGCGAGCAGCCGACATTCCGAATGCGTAGTTCAAAGCAAGCAGAGCAACAACAAGTGCTATCGAGAGAGGCAATCGCCAACCTCCCGGTTCGGGTTTCGAAGCGTTTTGCGTCGTCGATGAGGGACGAAAGGGATTCAATTCAGATCCTCAAGTGTTGAGACGATTGAGTGCTGATTTTGCCTTCTGTTCTTTCTATCGTCTTACCCCGTCGTTTCGCTACCACGAAGACGCGGTGCATGAAACCACGAAGAGTAGAAGGACTCGAAGAAGTCCACGAGATTCCCACTAAGCTCCGTGCTCTTCGTGTGTATGGTTTTCGGATGCAAGGAGTGATCACGCGAAGAAATAGAGACGCGAAGAGTTTGTTTGCTTATCGGAGAGCTTCGCGCCTTTGAGTCTTCGCCCGAGTCCATCCGGTCGTCACGCCAGCATGCCTAACGAAATGCTGCGGACACCCGGCTTTGCTCTTCGAACCGCCTTCGTGGTACCCCTCCATCGACTTGCCCCCATGGTTTTGCCCGTCAAGCCAGGTTCACCCTGATCAAACCTCGCGGATTGGTCGGCAACTTGCTGCGTCACCGCCTTGATCGACACGACTTCCCCGATGCGCTCTGCACGATGCACCCTGGAATGGCAAGGCAATGGCAGGCAAGACGATCGCTCGCCTCATCGTTTTGCCCCCATCGTCTTGCCCCCATCGTTTTGCCCGTCAAGCCGCGTTCACCCTGAACAGACCTAGCGGATCGATCGGCGACTTGCTTTGGCACAACCTTGATCGACACGACTTCCCTCGACGGTCTCCAAGCCGCTCCCTGCGGTGGCAAACCGAACAGGACGCTCAGAGAGCCGGCCCTCTTTCAAGACATCGAAGTCGCCGGGATCTTGCATCACGAATCACGGGGACAACCGGAAGCAGCCCCACCAATTGATCAAGGTCGACATCCGGCGAGACACCGAGGACGAGAGTCTGTTCGCGTTTCCGACCCTTGAAACGCAGCTTCAGCCGGATTCGATCTTCCCGATGAACATAGACCTGAGCCGACAGAATGTTCTCCGAATGGACTCGCAGCGCGGTTTGGCCGTGGTGCTTCTCCAGCCGATCTCGTCGCAGCGTCACGCGGGGCGGGATCACTGAAAGCATCCCCGATTGAAGGGTGAGAAGCAGCAAGATCGCGGGGAGCGCGGCCAAAAGTCCGCCGAGGTTCGGAATGGCGAAACCCGGAACGGCGAGTTTGAGAGCGCCGATAAGGACCACGCTCACCAACACCGAGACGATCACGATCCGCCCCAGTGACGAGCCGTTGACAACTTCTTTCTGCAGCGACCGCCATACTTGCGGGACGTAGGCCCAACGGGGAACCGACCAAGAGAGTTTTTGTTCGTCGCTCAACTTCCAGTCTCCATCCTCACGCTCACCCGGAGTCAGGCACCATAGGTCTTGAGTCGAGGCGCATCATTCGAACCGCGGGGCGGGTTCGATCGGCCCGGAAATCCCGTCGTTGAGCCACTGGCCCCATCAACGCGTGAAACTTCCATGCCCGAGAAAGCGAAAAACGCAGTCGATTTTGTCTAACCGTCGAGATCGTCATCAAATGAAAAGTTCCCATGTACGGTACCGGTCATAGCGGATGATTCGATTGATTGGTGATCGGGGCGGTCATATTCCGACAGTCGCAACGGTTCTCTCGGGGCAAACATCGGGTACCGCCGATTGCATGGAAAACGACGCTAAATCCGATTCGCCGCTGATTTTGTCCGCAGCCGTGCCTCAGTCTTCCCCCGCAGCCGTTCTCCGTCTTGCAGCAACCGTTAGCAGCGGTGTCAAGCGAACGTCGATCGCGGCAGGATATGTGACGGGGACCGTGGGGGGAACTTTCACGCGGCGACTTTCAATGGTCACGGAAACCATCGCCGTGCTGGTCGGGTCGCTCCGCTTGGCCGCATCACCGACGAGTTGGACGCCTCCCGTGCGAGCGGTCTTTGCGCGACAGATGCTGTTCACCTCGGTTGATGCGTTGCCTTCGGCCTTCCGGTTTGCGGCGGCCGCTGGGGTGCTGATCATTGTTCAGGCGATGATCTGGATTGACACGGCAGGCGTCTCGTCGGAGGTCGTCGCCCCGCTACTCTGGCGAGCCATCGTTCGAGAAGTCGCACCGTTACTGGCGTGCCTGGTTGTCATCGGACGCAGCGGTATCGCGATTGCCGCCGAGCTCGGGACGCTCAAGGCCAGCGGCGAAGTCGAGGTGATTGATTCACAGGGCATCGATCCCATGACCTTCTTGGTGATGCCACGTGTTGTTGCATTCATGTGTAGTGTGTTCGGATTGGGAATGATTATCGCAGTGACGATGCTCCTGGCCGGATATGTGGTTGGGGAAGCGATGGGGACTATTCACAAGACGCTGGCCGGTTTCGCATATGAAATCTCTGCCAATTTCGATGCGCAGGATCTCGTCTTTTTCACGACCAAGACGCTTTTGGCGGGTGGCCTGGCAGGAGGAATCTGTTGCCTGGAAGGATTCAGTGCTCGTCCGGCACTCACAGACGTTCCTCGCGTTGCAAGCCGCGCCGGGATTCGATCGTTGACGGCGGTGTTTGTCATTTCCGCAACGCTTTCGATTCTCTTCTACCAAAAATTCCTCGTGTTTCAGTTGGGGTGACACGCCATGCGACAGTCCGACTCGCAAACGCTTGAAATGATCGATGCCGAAGTGCTGCGTCTCGAGGATGTCAGTTTCTTCGCTGAGAAGTCCACGGGAATCGGAATGCGCGAGTTCTCCTCCGTGGTGGAACGCGGCGGGTTTGTTCACGTCGATGTCGACGAGCATCAAGATCCACGTGAAGTTTGCTCGGCTCTCGTCGGACTCAAAAAGCTCGTCGGCGGAAACGTTCTGTATGGCGGCCGCTCAATGTTCGGAACGGACTATCGATGGCAGTTTCGTGCGCGTGCCTCCGTCGGCCGCGTGTTTGCCGACACCGCCTGGGTAGAAAACCTGACTCTTGGCGAGAACATTCGCCTGTCACTTTCCCACCAACGTTGCGACGCAGGAGAGATAAACCGACGAGTTCGGTCGTCCGTTGACACGATCGGTGGTGATTCCTCGGATGAGTTGATCCGCGAGATGCGAAAGCGTCCCTCCTTTGTCGACCCATCCGTTCTGCAACAACTGCAGTTCGTGCGCGCGCTCTGCGGAAATCCTCAACTCATCCTCCTCGAGCACCCGCTACGGTATCTGAGCACCGACATGATCGCCCGTGTCACCGATGCGATCACGACGGCGGTTGCCAGCGGTGCCGTCGCGATCTGGTTCGGCAAGTCATCTGACGTACCCGAACGGATCCGCGAATCCATGACCGTTTCTTGGGACTTGAGTGCCAGTCAAATCGTTTGTTCGACGGGGTTTTCGCGATGAATGAACCCTACAGGCTGAGGTACACCAACCAGTTGGTCGGCGCTTTCCTGCTTGCCGTTTTCGTCCTGACAACGGTCGTCGGCATCCTCTTTCTGAGTCGTCTCTTCGTTGAACGCAAAACCTATTTCTTGACGGCTGCGGAAGACCAAGCGAGTCAGTTGCGAACTGGTACCGAGGTGATGCTGCTGGGGCAGACGATCGGTCAAGTTGAGTCGCTTCGGTACATTCCAGAGACGGATGACGTTTCCGTTCAGATCGAAGTGGCAGCAGAGTACGCCGATCAACTCACACCAATGTCAGAGGTCCGTTTGAATCGCCGCTTCGGAATCGGAGTCCCCGTGCTCATGATTTCGAGGGGACGAGGAAGCGAATCGCCCGAGAGTCCTATGCCGGATGGTAGTTCACTGGGAGCGATACGTAGCGCCGATGATCCGATCGAAAAGATGGCCGGTGAGTTGGAGGCGACCAGCAGCTCGATCGATCGTGCCGCGATCAAATTGACAGATTCGCTCGCCGAAAGCTTTGACCCTGCCGCCGAGCGAACCGGTCGAGCCTTCGACGCGGTGGAGAGACTCTCCGCGGAGGCTCGCCCGGAACTGATCGCAACGCTCCAACAGATTCGGCTTTCCACCGAACGCGTGGAAGAGAACTTTCGCCAACTCTCCGATCGGATCGAGCGCTTGGTCGATGACGAGATTCGGGAAGCCGTCGTCGAACTGCGGCAATCCGCAAGCGCGGCGAAGGGAGCCGCGGAAGATGTCGGCCAAACCGCGGGCACCGTGCAATCGGAAACACAAAAATCCAGTGAGCAGATCGCAAGCACCTTGGAAACGCTCCGCGAGACTGCGGTGTTGATTCAACAACTGACCAACGAAACACGACAGGTCGTCAGCATCGTCCGCCGTGAAGCGGAGGAACTCCCAGGCACGACTCGCCGGATCAACGAAACAGCGTCGGATACGCAGGAACTTGTCGGCGACATTCAAAACCATTGGTTATTGCGTCGTTCGCGCGGTCAGCGAGAACCGACGAATCAGGTTCCGCCTTCATCGATTCGATCGGGGGGCGTTCGATGATCGACGGTGGGATGAAGTCGGTCGGACCGCAGAAATGCGCCGCGGCCGCTGTCATCATGATCCTTTTGTTAACCTGGTTTTGCGGCTGCGCGTCTCCACAGAAACAAGTGGTCGAGAAAGACGCCACGCTGCATCGTTCGGCCAACGCGGCCGGCGATGCCTTTCGAGAAGGCAATCTGAAGCAGGCGCGCAAGGACTACATCGATTCCCTATTGAGAGCCTGGGCGATCGACGATCCCTATGAGTCTGGCACGTTGGCGTACAACTTGGCGGCCTGCGCCGTGGCCGAGGATGACTTGGAGCAGGCAAAGCAGTGGCTCTGCGACGCACGGGTTGAACTCGGCCGCGCCGGTGCGTCGGCGGGCAACACATGGCTCCTTTCGGCGAGTATCGCGTTATCCGAAGACCGGGTTGCCGATGCCGATCGTTTCCTCGGGTATGCGTCGTGTGCGAACCCGCCCTGCGAAACCATTGGCCCGTCTTGTAACGCCGGGCTCTGCTCCAGCTGCGAAGCGTTGGACTGCGAATCGTGCTGCTTGAGCGGATTGCCCTTCATCGGCGCCGACGCCTGCGATTGCGAGCAAGTACAACAGTGTCAGGAGAGCTATCGCGTTCGGGTGTTGCTGGCCAAGGCTAGGCTGGCGGTACGCATCTGCGACCTCGAGAACGCGCAGGCGCTGCTTCGCGAAGCTTGCCAAATGACGGAGGGTATCTGCGACCTTTCCTTGCGTGCCGACTTTCACGATGTTGCCGCCGCCATTCACGATCTTCAAGAGTGTCACGTACTCGCCGCGGCGCATCGGGATCACGAAGTGAAGTTGTTGCGTTGTGTCGGCCAGTACCGCGAGATCCCCAATGTGCTCGACGCTGCCGCGGAGTCGTTTCTCGAAGCCGGCAAACCCGATGCGGCGCTGGAGCGAATCACGCGATCGGCAAGGATTCATCTCGCGCGAGGCGACCTCAACGAGGCGTGGCGGCGCGTCGATGCGGCAAGCGAACTCGCCGTTCTGGTAGGCTGCGAAGCCGCAGAAACGCGTCTAGCGATTACCGCTCGCCTCATCCAGCAGCGTCTGGCCCCAGGAGTCCTTCCGGAGGGCCTGGATGATTCCGATCCAGCGGAGCCACGAAGAGATTCAACGGAATCAAGTCGATCTTCGGCGCTTCCCCCTGGCTCGTGATCGTCCGTCCTTCGCGTCCTTCGCGTCCTTGCGTCCTTGCGTCTTTGCGTCTTTGCGTCTTTGCGTTAGATCAAGAAGGCGTTGCAAAGGCCAACGACAAAGACTCTTGCGGCCCGCTTCCCGTCGAAGAAACACTAGCGGCGAGGCGCTCGGATCCAGCTACCGGCGGCTAGCTAGCGCCCGGCCGCTCACAGCGTGTGGAATTCGTCTCACTGTGCTGCTCAGAAGCTTGAGATCAAGCCGGAGTGGCAAAGACGGACGACACGAATTCCTGCCACTTCGCACTTCTTGGCAGCGCATCGATTGTGTCACTCCGTCGAAGAAACATAAGCGGCAAGGCGCTAGCCGCCGGTTCGTCGAATCCAGCTACCGGCGGCTAGCGCCCGGCCGCTCACAGCGTGTGGAATTCGTCTCACTGTGCTGCTCAGAAGCTTGAGATCAAGCCGG
>JBCBOT010000186.1:0-15368 GCA_039821165.1 Planctomycetota bacterium
CTGGAAAACCATTGTCGCCGTCGGGGCTGTTGAGCGTCAGTTTGACTCCCACCGAGTCGACATCACCCTCGGAGGATCGGTACGTTTCGGCAGCCCAAACGAGGTACGAGAAATTCTTTTTTCCTCCATGCAATTGGTGTTTCCCGTGGTTCACGACCAGAGGATACTCGGTGCCGTCGATGGTGAATTTGGCGTTGCCGATCCGGTTACAAAACCGACCGACGCTGCTGCCGAAATACGGATGCCCATCGATGTACGGCTGCAAGGATTCAAAGCACAAATTGACATTCGCGACGACGCCGTCCCGATCCGGAACCCGAACCTCCAATAAGGTGGCACCGAAATTCATGACATCAACCGAATGCCCTTGCGAGTTGATCAACGAATAACGGGTGATAGGCTGACCGTCGGCGGTACCGAAATCGGAAGTCTCGATCTTCATCGTGGCGGGTCGGGGCGTTTGTGCGAGTAGTGGCGGTGTGGCCGACAGTGTCAAAGACATTGCGGCTGGGAAAATGAACGAACGAAACATGATGACAAGTCCATTCAACGAACGGGAAGGGGGAGTCGGTTCGGACGACAGTCTAGTGAAGGTCGCCGGCCCCGTCGGCCAAATCGAAGCTGGTTTGCAGGACCTCCAGATCGGGAATGTTCCGATCGGATTTCCAATCGTTCAAGCCGCACTGAGCGGTTACAGCGATTTGCCAATGCGAGTGATCGCGCGACGACACGGCGCGAGCTACAGCGTTTGCGAAGTCATGCTGGACCAGTTTCTGCTCGCGCTCAACAAGCGTCAAAAGACAAAGCATTTCCTCGATATCCATCCGGATGAGCATCCCGTCGGTGGACAGCTGATGGGAGCCGAACCCGAACAGTTCTCCCTCGGCGCGCTCAAACTGGTCGAAGCCGGCTTCGACATCATAGACGTCAACTTCGGATGCCCGGTCAAGAAGGTCCTCGGTCGCTGTCGCGGCGGGTTTCACCTCTCGCAGCCGACGGTCGCCATCGAAATCCTTCGCCGGACCCGCGACATCGTTCCCGACGAAATCCCCGTGACCGTCAAAATGCGACGAGGCATCGACGATTCTCAGGAATCGCGCGACGCCTTTTTTGAGATCCTCGACGGCGCACGCGATGCCGGGCTCGCGGCCGCCACCGTTCACGGACGTACTGTCGAACAGCGCTACGTTGGTCCGAGTCGATGGGAGTTTTTGAGCGACGTCAAATCGCATGTCGGGGACTCCATGCGGATCCTCGGCAGCGGTGACCTGTTCTCCGCCGAAGACTGCTTTCGAATGATCGGGCAAACCGGAATCGATGGCGTCACGGTCGCCCGCGGGTGTATCGGTAACCCGTGGATCTTCCAACAAGCACGGGCACTCGCTGCCGGCGAACCGTTACCCGAACCACCGACGGTGCATCAACAAGCGTCGGTGATGCGTGAGCACTTCGATCTCTGCGAACAAACCTATGCCGAGAAGCGTGCACCATTACTCATGCGCAAATTCGCGATCAAATACAGCCAATCGCATCCCGACCACGAGAACGTTCGACGCTCGTTCGTGCGAATGAAGACACGCGAAGAATTCGAAGCGGCGCTAGACGAGCACTACCGCGACGACGGCCCCGGATGCTACGTCGCCAGCGAAGTGCACGGTAGCCAAGAGGAAGGTTAGCCAACGCGAGCGTCGTGTCACGCGAACTCGTTGGCGTTCAACAATCGGTTCGTCTTTCGACAGCTCTCCGGCGCAGGGTAACCCGAAAAGAGTGTGCAAAGACAATTGGCAGCGTGACGCGTCAACGTCGTCGACACCCGTTTGCCATGGCTCACCTCCTGAATGGTCGCCAGATAGTTTTTGAGCAACGCCTCAATCTTCTTGTTAGAAAGACCGCTATCTCTGACTGCCCAAAAGAGATTGAGTACGACTCGTTGGTGGGAGGCCTCATTTCCCGCCGCGTCGTAATCGGGTTGTTCGGCAAAGCTCAGCGCGAATTCGAGAAGTGACTGAACCCCAGCCGTTCCACAACCGATCGCTAACTCAAACGCTGCTGATGCTCCCACTTCGGTGTCTTTCCCGGACGCTTCCTGTTGAAGAACCTCGATGCAGGATTGAACTCGACGTGGGATGGGTTGGTTTTCGATCGCGTAGTACGCAGCGAACTCGTCATCCGCAGACTCCTCAAAACCTTCGATCCAACCAATTTCAACCAACTCGTCGTATTTGTTGGTTGGCAGGCTCTCCACAAGATCTTGGTCGACATCATCCAAAAAGCACGATCCATCGGCCATGACAATCACGAAGTCATCCGTCACCGGAAACAGATTCCGCCACGGAACCTTGTTGAGCAAACGACAGATTTTTCCAATCGCAGCACGATACCGTTCCATCAGGCTATCGTCGCCCAGTTCGATGTACAGCTCCGCCAACAGTTGCTCAACCCGCCACTCGGATTCCTTCTCCTGACCAATGTAGACTTCTGGCCCGGAACCGAACCAATGAGAAGGATTCCAAAATTCGTCGAAGAAGTCCTCTGATTCCTCGTAGAGTGCGTTCCTTTCCGACTCATAGACGGTCCGGACAATAAGGTGTCCGTAAGGGGCATGAGAGTCAAAATAGTAGACGCGGAGACAACAGACGGGCTCCACCATCTCGAGACCCTCGAACCACAAGGGTGCTTCCTTGGACAGAAGGGAGATCAATTCACGTAGTTGCTTTTCAAACACCGTCTTTTCCAAGACAATCGGTCGATGACACAGGCGACTCCGACATCAACATAGCGTAACGAGCATGCTTACGAGTCGAGCGTGCTTTGGCGAGAATGCCCGGGGCGCGACAAACTGCTCTTCACAGACCGAAAGAACGAATGGCGATTTACTTTCAGACCGGCAGCGAAACCACCTCCCTCTCCAGCGAAGACCTTCGCGCGGCACTGGTGGAGACGTTCGCGCAGGTCGGGCGTCCCCGAAAGGCGCTGCTGCTTCCGCCCGACCACACGCGATTGTTCAGTCGCGCGGGCGAGATCACCGCCCTGTGTCATGAACTCCTCGGTGATGCCGTCGCGGACATCATGCCGGCACTGGGCACGCACAGCGCGATGAAGCCTGATCAGTTGGAGCATATGTTTCCGGGAGTGCCTCTCGACCTGTTTCGTCCACACCGCTGGCGCGACGATGTCGTGACTCTCGGCACGGTTCCCGAATCATTCGTCTCCAAAGTCACCGAGGGGCTGTATCAGAAACCATGGCAAGCCCAGGTCAACAAACTGCTCCGCGACGGCGGACACGACCTGATCTTCTCCATCGGCCAAGTCGTCCCGCACGAGGTGATTGGGATGGCCAACTACAACAAGAACATTTTCGTCGGCACGGGTGGCTCCGAGGGCATCAACGAAAGCCACTACCTGAGTGCCGTGTATGGCATCGAACAGACTTTGGGTCAAGCGAATACGCCGTTGCGGCAAATACTCAATTACGCCCAAGACAATTTTTGCGAGGGCATGCCGTTGCTGTACGCCCTCACGGTCATTCAACAGATGCCCGACGGCACGTTGCACACGCGTGGCCTGTTCATTGGAGACGACCACGAGACGTTCTTCAAAGCCGCTGAACTCGCTTACAAGGTCAACATCACGCATCTCGAAAAACCGCCGCAGCACGTGGTGGCGTATCTCGACCCTTCCGAGTTCAAGAGTACGTGGCTGGGGAACAAAGCGATCTATCGAACACGGTTAGCGATCGCCACGGGCGGAAGACTCACCATCCTTGGCCCGGCAGTCGAGGAGTTCGGTGAAGACAAACAAATCGACGCGTTGATCCGAAAGTACGGCTATCGCACCAAGGAAGAAATCGTCCGATTGGTCGCGGAGAACGAAGACCTCGCGGCCAACCCGTCGGCGGCGGCCCACCTCGTGCATGGCTCGCCCGAAAACCGATTCGAAGTCGTCTACGGAGCCGGCAAGCTCACGGCGGATGAGATTGCCTCGGTGGGATACACACCGGGTAACATCGACGAATTGATGGCCCGCTACGACGTCAACCAACTCAACGATGGATGGCACACCGACACCGACGGGAGCGAGTTCTACTACATCCAAAACCCCGCCCTCGGCCTCTGGCGAGCCGAACTCTAGACGTCACTCTCGATCGCACTGCCCGTGCTTACGTTGATCGCCTCGCCACTCGCTCCTCGCCCCTCGCCCCTCGCTCCTCGCTCCTCGCTCCTCGCCTCTCGCCTCTCGCCTCTCGCCTCTCGCCTCTCGCCTCTCGCTCTCGCCACTCGCCACTCGCCCCTCGCCCCTCGCCCCTCGCCCCCACCATGATCTCCTCCTCGCCACTCCCGACTCGTCATCTCCCCACTGCTCTACTCCCACTTCTTCTACTGCTCGCCTTCCCGCTCCACGCCGCCGAACCTTCGATCCCCGACTCTGCTGTCTACCAAAACGGCATCCTCGAGTTTCCAAGCGGTGTCCATTACCTGCAAAAGACCATCGAGTTCCGACTCGCCGAACATGGTTCGCTACAAATCATCGGTCGCGGACGAGCCCGTTTGGTCATGCTCGGTGCCGGCCCGGCCATTCGATTGGTCGGCACACACGATGGCACGGCCGACCCGAAAACGGTCAACCCGAACGTTTGGGATCGAGAGAATGCTCCCACCGTCCGTGACCTCGAAATCATTGGAGATCACCCCGATTGTCACGGCGTTGAATTGGTCGGAACCATGCAAACGACGCTCAAGAACCTGACGATACGGCGCACCCACGATGCGATTCGTCTCGCCCAGCGAAACCGCAACGTGATCATCAGTGACTGCCACCTCTACGAGAATCGCGGCGTCGGCGTGCACTACGACCATGTCAATCTGCATCAATCCAACCTCACCGGCTGTCACATCAGCTACAACGAAGCCGGTGGCGTTGTGATTCGTGGCGGTGATGTCCGCAACGTTCATATCACCGGGTGTGACATCGAAGGCAACATGGGTTCCGGAAAGCCGACGGCCAACGTTCTTCTCGACGCCGATGGTGGTTCGATCGGTGAAGTCGCGATCACGGGATGCACGATCCAACACACACACGAATCCGCCGGTTCCGCGAACATCCGCATGAATCTACTCAGCCCGAAACGATCGTTTGCGGATGAGCTGCGGCACGGCAACATCACCATTTCAGGCAACGTCCTTTCGGACACGCGTGTGAACATCGACATTCGTCACGCCCGCGGTGTTGCGATCACCGGCAACACGATTTGGAAAGGCTACGATCGCAACATCGACATTCGCGACAGCGCCTCGATCGTACTTTCGGGGAACGTGATGGATCGCAACGAGCGGTATCACTACGGCGATGGCTCGAGTGCGAAACTGGGCGTTCGGATCGCCGACTCGAGCCGCTGCACGTTGTCGGCGAACGTCCTCACGGGCGTCGGTTCGGCCGTCGAAGCCGCGATCGACGTCATCGACTCCGAAGAAATCAGCATCATCGGTTGCACGATCACTGACTACCCAAAACACGGTGTGCGACTGACGAACTGTGTTCGCAGCCAAGTCGATCAATCGATGATTGCACCGGCCGGCGAAGACGGTCGCCAAATCCTACGCGTCGCCCGCCAAGACTGAGCCGTTCGCTCGCCGCAATCTTCACCCTCCGAAGGGAGTGACGGAAGCTTGCTCCCGCGGACTTCACCCTCCCCGGGGGAGGGTCGGAAACGAGCTCGCTCATTTCCGGGGAGGGGCCAACACAAAAGCCCGTTGCTGATTCAGGGCACAAACCAACCGACACTCTGCAAGCGAAATCGGATCTCGCGGAATTCACCCTCCCTGGGGAGGGTCGGAAACGAGCTTGCTCGTTTCCGGGGAGGGGCCACGCAAAACCCCGTGCTGATTCAGGGCACAAACCAACCGACACTCGGCAAGCGAAATCGGATCTCGCGCTCACCTGGCACCTCTGCTTTCGCTGGAACGAACGCTCCTCGCGAAATCACGATCGACAACGGATGCTGAAACGTCGTTTCGTACCCATCGTCGGTCGGCAAAAGGCATTCGTCGTCACTACCAACGGCCCCGAGTTCATTGGGGTCATCAAAGATGCCATTCGCGTTGTCGTCAACGCGTTTCCGTCCCGGCTGTCCATCGCGACCGACCCCCAAGATCACGGCCGCATCGTGCAAGAATTCATACCGAACGGCATTCGCCTCGGCGGTTTCAATCTCCGCCAATAATGCATCGCGACTGACCGAACGGTCGGGAACAGAAACGTGTCCTAGACCGACAAAACGAACGGCAACCAACGCCGTCAGGAGCAACCCCGCTGCCAATCGCACGAATCAAAACTCCTGCACAACCGTCTGCTGTCGAACCGTCGCCGCAGGTAAGTCATTCACACGAATCGTGATCTTGATTGCTTGCAGCGGCTGCGTAATCGGAGGCGACAATTCGATCGGGTTTGCTGACTCGGGTTCGATGATTTGAGAATCACCCGCCGTCTGACCGACGAAACGGCCCTCACTTGCAAAAGCGCCGTCAAAGGCGGTCCAGCGTCGAAGGACAACAGGCCGACCGGCGGCAACCACTGTGGTTCCGTTATTCTGAGCAACACGACGTTCTGTGTAGCTGGTGCCGGTCGTCACTCCCGCGATATCGACGTCGAAGGAGTTAGCGGTGCTTGTTGCTGCGTTCAACCCATCAAGGCCTTCCCCCTCTTGGTCAAATCCATCTGCGAGGTAGCCATCGGTCCAAGTGTCGTAAACGGGTTGAAAGAAAGACGAGATCGCGTTGCTTCCTGCGGCAGTCGCTACAACAAACCGACCACTACGTTCCCAGGATGGTTGGAACGTCGATCGCAAAGGAGGTGGAGTTCCGGTAGTATCGAGAGCAGTCCCGTCCGGTGTGAATCCGCTAAAGGGACTGTCGAAAGCGGATTCATTCGCCGCCCCGATGGTTGGGACATTGCAGATCACTGCCCCATCTTCATGGAATTGGATCAAGCCGCGCATCGGGCCACCGGCGAGGTGTGGATAGCCAATGTCAACGAAGTCGCCACGACCGGTAACCTTGAAAGGCGTCACCCCTCCGGTCACGAACCAGTCGTTCTGTTGGCGGTTGCCATTATTCACCAGCACCTCGTCGAGACGCGGATCATTGACGGAAACATATTCATCATCGGTCCCCGGCCATCCGAGTTCGCCATCGGCGTCGTCATCCGTTCCGGCACCTGCCCCCAAGTCGTTGACGGCGGTAAATCCATCATCGTCACCCGGGGCGCCTGGTACGCCGTCCGGTCCGTACCAAACGAATTGCGGTGCGTCGGGATCGAAGACTTGAATGTCGAACCCAAGGACGTCTGTCGCAATCACATCGGAGCCGGCACGGTTTACGCTGTAAATCGAAGTCCCACCAGCGCCCCCGTCACTCACCCGATCAGAAAGATTGAACTCGGGTCGCAGGAACGTCGTCATCGTGAAACGACCGAATGCGTTGTAGTTGGGATTGCCGCCGGGCGGAGGCAACGTGTGAGTGTGATCGGCTTGACGCGGGAACGTCGTCGGATTGGTGTTGGGCGGATCCGCGAGCAGTGGATCATTCGGATCGCTCAAAGCAGGCGGCGAGGTTACCCGCGCCTCCAAATAACGGTGCGGAGGACAAAGTGCCAATTGCGGCATCGTGGAGCCGAATGGGCCGGCCGTCGGGCCGGTGAGCAGATACTGGGGAATGCGAACGTGTGCAAAACGATTCTCGGGGCGCGTGAGTCCCGAGAGCGAATTCGCTTGCACGAACGCTGTGGGCATTCCGTAGTTGGAAACGGTTCCAATGGCGGCAGCGGGCGCCGTCCAATCGTCAGTGACCCGGCTGATCGACAGATCCATGACCTGTTGTAATCGGGCGACGCCGGTCATCCAGTGCGGCGACGCCGTCGTGTCGGCCGCGCCACCTGTCCGCCAAATACCCGGAGCGAGTGTCAAGAATCCGGGGATCCGGTTCGCACCGCTCAATTCGGTGATCCCAACGATTTGCACCGCCGACCCGGCACCGCGTCCTTGGAGGAACGGTATTTGGGGAACGTCGTCGAGTGCAGCCACTGCCGGAATCGGTGGATTGACGTTCGAGGCATCTAATAAGAGATTGAATTGCCGCATCTGAGCACGCGTCATGTTCAAGTCCGGACGGACGAGTAGCACTCGACGATGCAATGTCATGCTGTCCGGCAAGTAGTCTCCATCGAGATCCCGATACGTTGGATAGAGTGAAAAATTGCCCGCTCCATCGGGGATGTCGTTTTCGTAGGCGAGCGCCCCCGTTGCTTCTCGGTCCCACTGTGGGGAGAGCCAATACGCAATCTCTGCGACGTCGGAATAGAACGGAACCAACACGCTGCCATAGTTGGGAATCGTGTTATAGTTCGTGCGTTCCGCGATCGTGAGTTGACCATTTGCGAGTCGGACCGCGTCGATCACGCCGCGCGGAATGAAACCCTGGAACGGGGCTCCGTCCTGAGCGCGGGAGGTAAATGCGAGGAAGTCATCGATGTCCCCGTAGCGGCTGTCTGGGAGATAGGTCGCCGCGCGTGGTGCGGGGTGCGGAACACTGCCCAGAATTCCGGTCGTGTCAGTGAACGGACCTTCGTGATAAACGAGATATCCTTCGTCCGCTGCTTCACTCGCCGGTGGACTCATCTCACACGTGGCGCGGCGAATCTCATCCCGCAATCGAATTGCAACATCACGGAGACGACTGCTGAGGTCGAGTTCGGATTGCCGTTCGGAAATCTTGTTACCGAGCAGTTTGTATGTTCTAGCCAGCCCAAGCATCAACAGCAACGATGCCGTCAACGCAATCAAGACTTCGAGAATAGTGAAGGCACGCTTCATCGGTGGTGTACGCTTTCTCATCTCTATTCCCCCACCTCTTCGAAGAGGATGCAACGCTTGGAATCCAAGTCTCGTCCCCGAAGGAAACCAACCGGAACGGTGCGGTCGATGACGTAAGTCGCTCGGGTTCGGGAGGCGTCACCGGTGTCGGTCACATACTCGGCTCCCGGAGCTCCCGTGGTTGGATCGACCACGAAGTAACCGACGGTCAACCGGACGGTGAAGACGTTACTGTGATTTGTGGTGACGTTTGCCATTCGAGCCGCTCCTCGATGGCGGAAGTACGGATCGCGATCGAGGTTGCCAAGATTCATGTGAAGTTCGGCGTCAGGCCGGTCAAACAATCCGGTGTTGACCATTGGCATGCGAATATTCGAGACCTCAGCTGCGACTGTACCGGCGATACTGGTACTCAACCCCGGGTCATTGATGCCGTTCGTACCATCAGTGAGCATGCTCGCATCGGCCTCCACGGAGAGAGAGTAACGAGTATCGGTTTCATCGTTGAGGAAGTCGTCCCGTTTCTCCTCCGACATTGTCCGTAAGTCAAAGTCTGGATGCGGGCGAAGCATGGTCATGTCGTGAGTCCGACGTGGCAGACCCGCAGGAGCCGATGCGTCCGACGGAGTATTCATAGCATTCATCGGATCGTCGGGGACAAGGAACGTTTGTGCTCGATCCTCGAGTTGCATGAACCGTTGAACCGATGGAGTCGCGGCGGCTTGCGCGGTCGCAAACACACCCGCAAAACGTGTCGGGTATCGGAAGTCGAGTTCCGGATTTCCGCGGAACGCAGTCAAGTTGCCGTTGTAGTTGGTGCCTCCGGGAGCCGTCATGCTGTAGCCACGGCGCGATTCGATGAACCCCTTGAACGAACGGCCAAAACTCGATGCGACCTGCCATTCGTACTGGTTGTTTTGGCCCATCGTGGACGGCACTTCATAGGCGTCATCCAGCTCGTAGGAATTGGAGATTCCCCAAGCCAGCGAACGGTAGACCGAACCGTTGCCGAAAAGCTTGCTATTGATGAACTCACTCGTGAAACCGTCGCTCGTTTGTGGCGAGTTCTGCGGGTTCGCGGAGAGTTCATTCGTGCGGTTCGCTTGGGTTCTCAGGTTGGCGATGTTCAGACCGACGTAAGGGGTACTGGGGTCTTCCTGAAGCAAACGTTTGTTCGCTCGCATGTTGTCGGTAACGTCTTCATAGCCGTCCAAGAAATGCGAATTCAAGCCTTGGAAGCTCGGCCCTTTGCGGACGAAGTCTGGCATGGTGTTCGGGTTGATCTTGCCGGGCGTTCGATGTCTTCCGATGTAGTTGTACGGAGGCTGCAGTGTCTCGACGCATCGATTGAAACGCTCGTTTCTGCGAACGAATGCGGCATCGGGATTCGTGTCATACCCGACATCCTGACGGAAGAAGACCTGTTGCGGGTCGAACCAATGTTGGCTGTCAAACCAGACGGGACCGGTATCGACAAAGTCAAGGATGGTCTCGAATCCGGCGCGACTACCGGTGACGGTGTCGCGGTCGTTCGCGGCGGAGCCAGGGGCTGCATCCTCGACAAATCCAAGAATGCCTGTTTCATCGGCAGCTCGCCATCCTGCGTAACCGCGTCTGAATCCAAGCAGGTGTTCGAACGGAACGGGGACCTCACGAGCACCAGCGTCTTGCAACACCGTACCCGGACCAAACTCCTCCAGTATCCGCGTCCGCGATGTTGCTGGAACATTCATCACCTCAAGCGGCGACTGGAACTCACGATTCATCCAAGTCGGCGTCGAATAGTAAACCAATTCCGGTCCGCCAATTCCGAACGTTCCACTTCGGGGAGAATTGGAGAGGACAGGCTCACCAAACTCGCGATTGAGGAAACCCATCGTTTGTCGGAACCCTGCCGTGTCAGTGTCCATGGCGGTTCGCTGAAGTGCGGAATTGGGGGTGTATGTGGTGTCGACGGTGGCGACGTACGTGCGGTTTGTGTTCCACATTGAACCGAAACGAAAATCCCAATGGTTCGGTCCGCTTGGATTTACTCCCGTCGTGGCTCGCAAACGATTGGTGGTGTGTGAAAGCCTTGGGCGATGCACAATCACCGCTCGCTCAAAGTTCGCGAGGTTCGTGCCTGGCGTAGCCACTGTAGGAAGCAATTGGGTTGTCGCACGCTCCTTCGATCGATCTGGCACCTTGCGACGCGTGTCCATGAGCACTTCAGCCATAAATCGTGGCTGATTTGGTGGGTCGGGTATCAACTCGCTCTCTGGATCGACGGGTTCATTAACGCCGTTATTGTCAACGAAATCGCGAGCGTCTTCTTCCCCATTCATCGTTGTCAAATCCATCGGCATGAAGTCGACAGTGAGATACGGGTTATCGATCGGGTCCCATGGGCTGGTCGGATCGGCGAGTCGCTGCAAGAAAACGGTCACCGCCTCCTGGTGCGTCCCGATCTGAGCCCATCCATTCGTGATGAGCGGTGGGTTATCCGTATGGTTCGTTCGGAATCGATGCTCGATGCCCGGATTGCCCAACGGATTTTTGTGGTCGAAGGGAACGTCATCGTGAACGCCATTGGGATCCGCAGGATCCGCCAATAGCGTGCCGGGGGCTGGAATGGGCATTCCGGACGCACCATCGAAGTATTGACGATAGCCGTCGACCAATGGGTAGTCGCCAGGCGTTGGAGCGCCTGCGGTTGTTGTTACTTGGCCGAAAGCACCCGACCCGGAATAAATGTTATGGGTTGGTGCACGGTAGTAATTCACGCCAGGAAGCGGGGCACTGATGTTAAAGCCCATGTCCACTCGCTCGGTTGCGGGCACGTTCGTCGCGTAGGTCTCCCAATCGGGGACAAGTCCGGGCGAGACCTCATGTGGATACAGTGACTCGCAAACGATCGGTAGAACAGACGTTAAAGCATACGGATCAGTAACACTTCCTTCCTCAAGCCATCGTGGTGTCACAGGAGGGGCTGCGCCATGCGTAAACAAGTCAAGACGAAAGAGTGCGGGAACAATCGCGCCTTGCCTTCGAAACTCAAACCGGTTGTCTGACGGTTCATAATTAAAGACGTCGCCATCGGTGTTAGCTCTTTGTCCAAAGTGGGTCAGCGCACGCGGCGCGATCACAGCCCTTTGTCCCGGCTGCAACAACATCCGTGCGTTTTCAACCGCACCGTTATCCAGGTTCAACACCGTACCGGCGTTCATCGGATCCTCAATCAGCGGAGTTGCCTTGTTCCCGCGGCGAAAGAAGACATTGTCGGGACGCATGCCGCTGCTTGGGTCCGTCGTGACGCGAGCACCATCGTTGGGTGCCAAGTCCGCCTCAGTAGTGAACCAAACAAATCGTTCCAGGCTAACGCGGAAAGAAGGCGAATCGTTTGTGAATGGGTTGAGATCACGATCTGCAAGGGTCACGTACTCGGTGCGTGCGGGATCCGTCGGACGACGCCGACTTGAGCGCACCTCTGCCGTGTATCCAACGACTGGTGCCCATTCATCGTCGATTGGATCCAAGTCGCGCCCCATGCCCCATGTAGGTGGTGGCGGTGGTACGGTGACCAAACTCGTATCTTGGGTCAGGTATTCGGGATACTCAAGATCACTGTCATTCAGTTCGCGCAACCGATCGAAGTCGAACACAAACCGCGTGCTACGATCGGAATTCCCAAGGGTTGGTTGGCCGACCGCGACGCGCCAAACCGGACTCGTTGCCGCGGGGACTCCCGGAACCGTCACGACACGCCCGAGATCAATCGCGTTATCTCCAGCGGTGGTGGTGCCGTAGAGATCACGCGGCAAGCTCGGCTGGTTGTTGGTCCCGGAGACCGCAGGGCGAACGGACTCAATTTCGATCATCGCGGTCGCTTGAGGTATCCGGAACTGATCCATGTCGCTATCTGCGATGACCCCCATTGGAGGCTCCCTGCGACCTGACTCGCCATCTTGCGAAATCGTCATGTCGGGCGTCGGTGGAACACCGGTAACCGACCACGCCTTGGTCAAGTCACGCTTCTGACGTTTATCGTGCACGGCGAGTGTCTCGGTGAGTTGCAGTTCAGGACGTTCCATCCCCCAAACCGTGTTGCGAGCCGCCGTCTCCAGATCAAATCCAGTGCTGTCGAACGGATTGGGATCGTAGCGAAGTCGGGTGCACTTCGAATCCACATCGCGATAGTCCACCACATTGACCGCCCATTGGGCGATTCGTTGTGCCACGTAACGATCGCGAATGGCAGGATCCATCGTGAAATCATCTGAGAGTCCCGTGGGGTACGGGAAATCTGGAACGAGCGGCGATGCCGTTGGGTCTTCAACAATCAGTGCGAACATCAAGCAGTAGAGATGCCGCGCCAAAAGTTCCGCACCGTCCGCGGACTTCAGCCGCACGAAGTCTGCCGGCATCCCAGTGCCATCGAGGTCGAATGGCGTTCCAGTATCAAGAACGCCATCCCCATTCTCATCAATCCCATCGAAATCGAGCACCAAGCCGTTGGTCACATCGAACGTCGTTGAACCGTAGCTTGCTGCAACGTTGCTCTGGTTAATAAACGGCGATGAGGTCGCATTGAGCTGCGGAAACGCTCGTTCCCCCGATCGTCGATTGTTCGCGGTATTGGCTTCGAAAACGGCCGGAGGTCCTGCGGACCGCTGTTTGATAACCGTATTCGTCTCCGCGTTTTCGTCGGTGAGCCCAAACGGATCCGAATTGTCGTTGAGCACATTGCCGATTTGGCGATTCAAATTCAGCTTCGACCCCTTACGGAGTTCAAGCGCCAACATCCGTTGGATGTGCAATGCGTGTTGGTCCTGAGCGAGGCCAGAGAACCGCTCCGCAAACAAGTGCATCACGCTGAAGTCTTCGATCAACTCAGGCGAGTCCAGACTTCGGCTTTCGGTGGTCAGCAGACGCCGGAGTGCTTCGTTTTCATCGGCGACATCGTCAAGCAACTGCGAAAGACGACCGTTGAGCGGACCGCCTTTAAGAAAGTCGACCAATTCAGCTGGCGAGAACGGCTTGTCGTCGCCACGGACTTCGTTGGCACCGAACTCATAGGGATGGTTGAACGCATCATCGCCGGCCAGCGGCAATCTTGTGAAACGATGCTCGCCAGTTGGATCTTTTTGCACGGTCATAATGCCGGCCAAGTCGACCGGACGACCACGAACGGAGTTCAACGTGTGCGAGGTGGGTTCACGGTTGGGAAATGGGATCCGCGCCAGCAGATCCGACGTCAACATCGCATTGGCGGCCGTTCCGGTGCCAGGCAAGTGAACGAATGCGTTGGCTGGATCCGGATACGTGTAGTTATGAACCGGTCCGCCGTAGCGGACGTTCAAGAGGTTGCCGTATCGTGTTCGTAGCAACTCGCCGGCAAAGTTAATCGTGCCGTTACCGTTCAAGTAACCGGCGCCCGTGTGGTTAAGCGTGCCAAAAATTTGCGTCGTCGCGAGGGGACCTTCTCTGGGCGGGATCGTTGGAAGTGTTGGTCGACTGAAGGGCTGCTCGAAACGGAACAAATGCGAAAAATCAATTTCCGCAGGACCGATGCCGCCACCGCTGGCAGAAATTCCCAAGAAGTTATTGACGTTAAAGAAAGTCGTCGCGTCGTATTGGGTCTGACTGGTCGGACCCGTGATGGGGTTCGGAAGGAACCGTTCCGTCAGGAGTTGATTGTAGCTCCCGGCGTAGTTCACGTTGACCTTGCCATCATTGTCTTCAACCAGCGGGGCGATCATCGGTTTGAGCAACAAACCTTCGGGCGAGGTGATCGTCGGCAAGTTAAAATCGACCCAAACACTGTCGGGCAATCCATCGCCGTCGTTGTCGACGTCCCAAGGACCGTTGATGAGCCAACGACCAAGGTTCTCGACTTGAGTGATCATGCCCGTGAGCCCCACCGACATATCGATGGGCGCGTTCAAAACCGGTACATCGTTGGACCCGGTGAAGAACGGCGCGCCGTCGAAGGGGTTTCCATCCGCATTCAAATCGCTCGTGGCCGTCGCACCGTACAAGTGCGGGAAATTGAGCGGCCGCATCGTCGCCCGCCGCAAACGTGTCATCAATACGAACAGCCGTTGGTCGTCAAAAAATGGCGACGCCACGCTCGGCGTGTTTTTGATGTCCGCTAAACGTCGCGTGACGGCGGGACCTTCGCCAGGGAGGCGAATCGGCGCGTTCATCAAGTAGTTGATGACAGCCGGTCGGTGAAACGATGGGATGACATGTTGACCGAGTTGTCGATCAAGCTCCGAATCTCCGTGGATCGTCTGAAATGCGGCACGACGGTGGTCGCTCGGTTGCCACGCCAAGTACATGTTTTCGAAATCGGCGGCATCCCAGTGTTCGTCAGGTTGCTGAGTAATGATGCCGGTACCATCCGGAGATCCGTAGGCAGCGCCCAAGAGTCGAGCATTCAGCGAAAACTCCATCTCCGCGTGCGGGTCCTCTGGAGTGATCAGGCCGTTGACTGGGTTTCGCCGACTGACTCCCGTGACTC
>JBCBOT010000187.1:0-15357 GCA_039821165.1 Planctomycetota bacterium
TCGTCCTCCGGAGCGTCGTCGTCTGCCCCCCCGATTCATGTCGTTGGTTTTGATGAGGCCGACGAAACGCTCCAAGCCATCATCGACGGTGAGTGTTACGGAACCGTCGTTCAAAATCCTTACGGCTATGGATACGAGTCGGTCAAAATGCTCGCGCGACTGGCGGCTGGTGAAGACAATGTGATTCCCGAAGGTGAATACCTGGATCTTCCCGCTCGACAAATCCGCCAGGAGAATGCTGCCGAGTTTTGGAAGGAAAAGAAAGACAACCTGGCGTCCGGAGAAGGCGAAGCGGAGTTCGAAGAAGGCCGTCCGTCAGTGGCCTACGTCACCAACGGCATCGACCCGTTCTGGACGATTGCGGGTGCTGGCGCGAAAGCATCCGCCCGCGAAAACAATGTCAACGTGTTGATCCGCGAACCACCCAAAGGCGTTGCGGATCAAAAAGCGATGATCGAGGCATTGATGGCCAAAGACGACGTCAAAGGCGCTGCGGTAAGCCCGATCGATCCAACGAATCAGCAGGAGTTGCTCAACAAACTCGGCGACTCCAAGCTCTACATCACCCACGATTCCGACGCTCCCGAGACCAACCGTCTCTGCTACATCGGGATGAACAACTACGATGCGGGGCGTATGGCGGGCCAGTTGATCAAAGAGGCGATGCCCGACGGCGGAACCGTGATGATCTTTGTCGGTCGCCTCGGCCAACTCAACGCAGAACAACGAAGACAGGGCGTCATCGACGAACTAATGGATCGTCCCAAAGACCCTTCGCGTCGTGATGCACCTGACGCGGAAATCAAGGGCGACAAGTACACGGTTGTTGGGACCCGGACCGACAACTTTGACAAGGCGAAAGCCAAGCAGAATGCGCAAGACGCCATCTCCAAATACCCGGACCTTGGATGCATGGTCGGATTGTTTGCGTACAACCCTCCCCTGTGCCTGCAAGCGATCAAAGAAGCCGGGCGTGAAGTTCGTCCCGAATGAGTGATGAACCAGCAAAAGAACCCGCCACGGCATGTTTGCTGGAATCCGACTCGCTCGGCAAGCAGTTTCCTGGTGTGAAAGCACTCGACGGTGTCAGCCTGCATCTCAATGCGGGTGAATGCCTCGCGGTGATCGGTGAGAACGGTGCCGGGAAAAGCACCCTCATGAAAATCCTGGCGGGCGTGCAGACTCCCGACTCGGGCGAAACACGTGTTGACGGCCGACCGGTACGGATTGATTCCTGTCGCAAGGCGATGGAACTCGGAATCGTTCTCATCCACCAAGAGTTGAATCTCGCCGAGAATCTCGACATCGGTGCCAACATCTTTCTCGGTCGCGAGCCTCATCGCGGTGGATTTGTTGACCGTGGCAAGATTCGTCGCGAGTCGAAACGGTTTCTCGAGATGGTCGGGCTCGACGTGTCGCCGGACACCATCGTCAGCCGACTCCCCATCGGACAACAACAGTTAGTCGAAATTGCTAAGGCTCTTTCGGTCAACGCCCGTGTACTGATCATGGACGAACCGACGTCCAGTTTGTCGACGCGGGAAACGCTTCGGCTGTTCGAGGTCGTGAAAGATTTGCGCTCGCGCGGGGTGAGTGTCATCTATATCTCGCACCGTCTCGGCGAAGTCTGTGAGTTGGCCGATCGCGTGACCGTGCTCCGTGATGGCCAAAATGCTGGAAACCTTGAGAGCGGCGTGATCACTCACGACAATATGGTACGACTCATGGTCGGCCGTGATATCTCGCAGTTCTACTCACGGCAATCACACGCCCCCGGGGAGGTCCTGCTTGAAGTCGAGGATCTGGTCACACCGGACTGGCCAAATCACACGCTCAACTTCAAAGTCCACGCCGGTGAGATTGTCGGGGTGGCGGGCCTCGTCGGCGCGGGCCGAACCGAGATGCTCCAGGTCCTCTTCGGTATCAACGCACCGATCTCGGGGCGAGTATTGGTCGACGGCAAACCGCTCGACGCAACCAGTCCGCGTGATGCGATTCGAGCCGGACTCGCCCTCGTTCCGGAAGATCGGAAGCAACATGGACTCGTCCTGCCAATGTCCGTTCGACGGAATATCGGTTTGCCGGGACTGGAGCGGTACCAACGCAAGCTCGGATTCCGAAACGCCGCGAAAGAATCCAGCGACGCCGCGGAGATGATCGAAAGCATGCGCATTCGCACTCCCGGTGCAGACCAGGTCGTGCAGTTTCTCTCCGGTGGCAACCAGCAAAAGGTCGTGATCGGCAAGTGGCTCGCGCTCGGACCGAAGTTGCTGTTGTTGGACGAACCGACGCGCGGCATCGATATCGGCGCGAAGCAAGAGATCTATCAGCTCATGGAAAAACTGGCCGCTTCGGGCGTCGGTATCCTGTTCGTTTCGAGCGAGACGGAAGAAATCCTCGGAATGAGCGACCGTACGCTGGTCATGCACGAGGGAGCCCTCTCGGGTGAATTACCACGCTCGGAACTCTCCGAAGAAGCCATCATGCAATTGGCGACCGGCAACGCCGCAATCACCAATCAATCCTAGCCTCGCAATCATTCAGTAAACGTGGAAGCCCTACTTCGACTGCTCGGAAACTCCAAGAAGATTCTTGGCATCTTTGGATTGCTGGTGGTTATCTGCGGCTTCACCGCGGCCCAAGATCCCGATGCGTTTCTGCAATCCGGCAACATTCAAAACACACTGCGGTGGACCGCACTGTTCGGCATCATCGCGATTGGTGTTTCCTTTGTGATCATGACCGGGGGAATCGACCTGTCCATCGGAAGTGTCATCGGGCTTCTCGGGTGCATTCTGGCGATGTGCCTGACCACGACGTACTCCCCCGAAGCCGCATTCGAAGTCACGAACGTCGACCCGGCCGCGCGCCGGTTGTCTTTCTCAGGTCCCTCTCCGCCTGCAGTCGGCGAACAAATCTCTTTTCTCGACAACACCTATTCGATTTCCGAAGCCTCGGGCGGAGAGCTCGTCGTCGCGGAAGAAGTTCGGACCGGTGAAGCAACCGGACAAGCGGTGCTGGCGCATCGAGTCGTCGAACTCAAACCCGCCGCAGATGAATTCGTGCAGCGTGGTTCGATACAGATGCAACTCCGCGAGATCATTCTTGACGGTGCCGTCAGCGTTTCCCCCGACGACCGCATCGAGATGTTGTACGACGTGGGACTGGCTCAACAGTTCGTCGTCGTCGACTCGCAATCCGAGAAGGATCAAACGACCGTTCGTTTTCTCACCCGCAAGAAACTCAACGTTCGAGATCCGGTGACGTGCCTGATCTCGTCGAGGTCGCAGCGCATGCCGGTGACGATGGCGATTTTGATCGTACTCGGACTCGCTTTGCTGATCGGTCTCGCTCACGGTCTGCTCATCACCAAGCTCAAACTTCAGCCCTTCATTGTCACGCTCTGCGGGCTGCTTTTTTATCGTGGCCTCTCACGTTTCATCACGTCGGACCAGGAACAGGGATTCGGGGCCGAGTTTCCCGATCTGAAACTACTCGCCAACGGCGACATCATGCGTGTGATGACGGGGCAAGAGTACGACTATGCCCCTCCGATGCCCTTCATCTACTTGATTGTCCTGGGCATCGTTGCGGCGATCTTTCTCAACCGAACGATTTTCGGTCGCTACATTCTCGCCCTCGGTAACAACGAAGAAGCGGCGAAATACAGCGGGATCAACACGGATCGGATGGTGATCCTGACGTACATGATCTGTTCGTTTTGTGCGGGGCTCGCAGCGATCCTTTTCGCACTCGATCTGAATTCAATCCAACCGTCCGCTCACGGTGAGTTTTACGAGCTGTACGCCATTGCGGCGGCGGTACTCGGCGGGTGTTCCTTGCGGGGCGGTGAAGGCTCCATCCTCGGCGTGATGATCGCCGCGGCCGTCATGCGTGTCCTCAGCAACGCCATCAACCTCATCGACGGTCTCGACACCTCGACCGAGTTCGCGATCATCGGGTTGGTAATCCTTTCGGGCGTGATTGTCGACGAATTGGTCAAGCGTTTGGCGTCTCAACGGCGGGCGATCGCGCAGGCGAAGGAACTCGCCAAAGGGAAGTCCGACTCCGGTTGAGTTTCTCAGAAATCATGCGTCGTGGTGGAATTGCCACGGGGCGGTTATAGTTCCGCCATGAAGAACGTGAAAAAGGAGCCAAAGAAGGCGGAACCGAGTTTTGATGACCTGGACTTGTCACGCATTATGCGACGAGTCTTGCGAAAAATCGGCTTTCAGAAGCCATCTCCGATTCAGGCCGAGCTGATTCCGCTGGCCCTCGATGGTCTGGACGTTATCGGCCAAGCCCGCACCGGGACCGGCAAAACGGCCGCGTTTTCGATCCCGATTCTGGAACAACTCGATTCGCTCGAAGATTGCCGCGATCCCCAAGCGATCATTGTGGTTCCGACTCGCGAGTTGGCGGATCAGGTGGCCAGGGAGGCCGAACGTCTGGCCGAAGGGGTGCCGACCGAGATTGCAGTCCTCGCGGGCGGTAAAAACATTCGTAAGCAGCTCCGCCAACTGGAAAATGGAGTCCAAGTCGTCGTCGGAACCCCGGGGCGATTGCATGACCATCTCCAGCGCCGATCACTGAGGACCAAGGACGTTTGGTGTGTCGTGCTCGATGAGGCCGATCGCATGCTCGACATCGGTTTTCGCCCTCAAATCGAACGTATCTTGCGCCGCTGCCCACGTGACCGACAGACGCTGCTGCTTTCAGCGACGCTCCCAAGTGGCGTGCAACGGCTCGCCGAATCGTACATGTCCGAACCGGTCGTGATCGACTGCTGCAAGGACGAGATGTCGGTCGAAACGATCGAGCAGCACTACTTCACGATCCCCGAGGACCGCAAACAGGAGCTGCTGACAGAATTGCTCGCTCGTGAGAAACCGGAGCAGGCAATCGTTTTCTGCCGAACCAAGCGGAGAACCGATCGCTTGTTTCGAGCATTGAGCAAGCACTATCCCTCCTGCGCCGCGATGCACGGCGATATGGCTCAACGCGAACGAGACCGTGTCCTGCAGCGGCTACGCGATGGGAACCTGAATATTCTTGTCGCCACCGACGTGGTGGGTCGCGGCATCGATATCAGCACCATTTCTCACATCGTCAACTACGACGTTCCGGAAGACAGCGACGACTACGTCCATCGCGTCGGGCGGACCGGACGCATGGGCCGCGATGGAGTCGCGTTCACTTTCATCGTCCCCGGCCAAGGCGATTTTTTGACGAGCATCGAACAACGCATCAACAAGCTCTTGATTCGAGACAGCATCGATGGTTTCGAAAAAGCCGAACCGGCTCAGGTCACCGAGCCGACCGAACCCGAGACCAAACGCAAGCGGCTCAATCCGATGAGCCGTAAAGTGCGACGTCGCCGCTGAGCCGCAGGCATCAGGCTTTGGCTTCATCTGCAGCGTCAGGTTGTCCACGGATTCACCGCACGAACATCGACGCCACCAAGACTCGCTCGGCACCCGCGTCGACCAATTGATTGACGTCACTCTCGTGGCGAACCCCGCCGCCGGTAATGATCGAGATGTTGCTTAATTGGGGACTTATACGGTTGCACAGGGCCGCACTTCGCTCAGAAGACTCGGTGCCGACCGTGGCGACATCCAGGACCACGACGCTACCAACGGCATTGTCGATGCATGCGGCTAGCCACTCGGATTCGGTTGCAGAGTCGCTGACCCAATCGCCATTGCGATAATCAAGACTGACCACAACCGATTCGCGAGGGAACCGCTGCGCAAAGAGATCGAGGGCGTGTGTTGACCCCGCCGATTCCGTGGCAACGATGATTCGCGTGTCGTGTTTCTCGACAAGCCGGTCGAGAGCGGACAACTCCTCGTCCGATTCGGAACCGGTCAAACCGAAGTCGACCAGGGGTGGCTCCGGCCAATCACAGAGATCGAGTAAACGATCAATCTCGTTGAATTGATAGGGCTTTCCTGTCAGGCCATCGAGGTCGGCAATGTAGAGCGATGCCAGCGCATAGCGTGAATAACACTCGGCGAGTGCGTCCGGGTTGCCTCGCAGTTCAACTTGAGCGGCGGGCAACCTAAAACTCTCGACGGGCTGATACTGTTCTCGCCGACCTTGCACAGCGCGGACGGCTCGACCGCTCTTGAGGTCAATGACGCCTATCAGCCGTTCGTAGTTCATTCAGTCCGCGAGCGAGAATAGCGACTCGACTTTCACGATGGCGTAATCATCCGGGAAGGTGTGAATCGCCTGAACGAGCATGGATGTTCGTCGTGTCTCGACATTCACGTAACTCAGAGCACCGAGCGCCATTCTTCCACTCGCGTCAAAAAGATGCAGCAGACCTTCTGTCGGCTCTTTGGTGAGTTGTTGCTGGACCATGAAGAAAAGGTCCGGCTCGACCGGCTCAAGCTGGTAGTGTGTTCGATACGACACCCCTCGAGCGGTCGCCTTTTCCGTTCGGCTCCCACGCAAGGCACTGCTGATCAAGCAACGTTTCGACGGCAACGGCTGATGAGCACTGGTCGCCACCTCGCATACGGTGACCGGAGCCTCGGCAACCGAACGCCAAGTGATCACGTGCCCACAGTTGGTGATGTCGACTTGCGCGTGGTAGCTGCTACGTTCAATCTTCCGTGTGCGATGCACCGTGTAGAGCTCCGGATGGAGCGTACGGCTAAACACATGAAATGCGAGCTCAGCAACTTTTGGGCGAACCGACAGCACGGGCATATTTCCAAACCAGACTGAAGCGAGTCCCGATCACGGGAAAGAACGCACACAGGATCGGCATCGTGACTCCACACGAGCCAGCAGCCTCATCGATAGTCGAGTGGTCACCCTTTTCCGATCCGAAGTGGTGTCCCAAGCACTCGGCAAACGGCCGCATGTCCATCATTATACGCGAGCGACGGAACTTGGCTGAATAGCGTTTACCCGCACGCGGCAAAGAAAAGTTTTTTCCGTTGCATCGCCGGGATTACCATTGACACATCCATTCAACTGAGACTGCTGATCGCGCCATGGTCATCGTCATCGATAACTACGATTCCTTCACCTACAACCTTGTGCAGCGACTGGGTGAAATCGACCGCGGAATTGACATTCGGGTCTTCCGAAATGACGAAGTGTCCACCAAAGAAATCGCTGCCTGCGACCCCTCAAGGTTACTCGTCTCCCCCGGCCCCTGCACACCCAATGAAGCCGGTGTCAGTGTGGAGGCGATTCGCCATTTTGCGGGCAAGATTCCGATTCTAGGCGTTTGTTTGGGACACCAATCCATCGGACAGGCATTCGGCGGCACGATTGTCCGAGCCCCCGAATTGATGCACGGGAAAACCGATCAAATCGAACATGATGACTCGGGTCTTTTCGCTGGTCTGGATAACCCCTTCACGGCAACACGCTACCATAGTCTTGTGATTGATCCCGACTCCCTACCGGACTGCCTTCACACGTGTGCGTGGACCGACACGGGTGGTGTTCGGCAAATCATGGGCGTCCGCCACAAGGAGTTCACAATCGAAGGTTGGCAGTTTCATCCCGAGAGTTTTCTCACCGAACCCGGTGTGGAAATGCTCTCACGCTTTCTCACTTGGTAGTGCGTCTCTTGCGAACACTCTCCTTCGCATCGCTGTTGCTTGTGGCTCAACTCGCCTTGTGCCAGGAACCAACGACGAAGAATGAGTCCACTCAGAAAACGATTCGCTTGAAAGACCTCCCTGAGCCGCCCAAAGAAATCGCGCGGTTAATCGACTCAGGCGAAGTGACTTTCGCGACGGGAGGCGAACCGCAATTGGACGCTCGCGGCTTTCCCTCAGGGATCAACATCGTTGGAGAAACTCGATTCGACTCGAAGTATCACTACAACAGCAATGCTCAGTGGAACGTGAATGGCAGTAGCGTCGAAATCAAAGTCCGCTTTCGATCGCTACGGCTCGTCACCAAGCATGTCGTTTGGCTCAAGGAGGTCCCCGGCCCCGAAGCGTTCTGGACAGATCGCGTCGTGTTGCACGAATTCGATCACGTGCGTATCTCGACGGACAAACGGATCGAGTCGCAGTTCTTCAAAGAGGTTCGCAAACTCTCGAGCTTCGTTGTCCCAGCGTCGCGCGTGGTCACAAACGGTCGCGTTGACAATGCCAAAATACAGCGTGCCATCCGCGAGCGCGTCAAAGAGTCGTTCGAACGGATCTCCGACTACGTTCGAATTCGTTACCGAGAACTGGATCGCGTGACACGACACGGTCTACTGCCGATCCCTCAAAACTTTGATGAAGAGGCTTCGGCTTCCTCAACGAACGTCGGGAGGTAGTGGCTCGCCGGGTGTGACTCGAATGGACTCCAGGTTCTCTTCCTTGAATTGCTCAAGCCGCTTTTGAAATGCGTCCGGGTCCGGCACCGTCGGTTCCGATGGCGTCGCCCCAGAGTCTGCGGCTTCGGGATCCGTGGTTTCCGGCGGCTCGGGAGTCTCGTCCTGTTGCTCAAAGAACCGCGGACGCTGGTCCGGTACCGATGACTTTGGCGACAGCTTTTCGGCCACCGCACCACCTGGATCAAAGACGCTGCCGACACGACCAGTCGTTCGATGTGTGCGAGCCCAGACCCCGCCATAGGCGTTGTACGACTCATCAAGATCGCAGCAGAGCCGGCAACCCGAGCAGCAAGTCATAGCGGCGACAAGAGTGATCCACGCGACGAAAGAGCGTGTTTCTCGACCAGTAGCCAGAAATCGGTTCATGCCTTCGCGTCCATGTATCGCGCATGAGAAAGGGTGTCCGGAAATGTGGACACCCTCAGTATCGGTTGTGCCGGTTAGGCAATTAACAGAAAGTTTGCGAGTTGCGCTATTTCGTGAACTCGGTGTAGACGTCGACGATATTCTTCTGCATCAGTGCGAGCGCCTCGTGGATCTTGGGAGCCGTCCCAAGCTGCTCTCCGATCCCGGGGAGTGCCATCACGCAGAACAAAACGAGCACAAAACCGCCGTATGCGGCGCCGTTGTTGACCGCTGAATCGTGCGACATGATCTTTCGACCAGAGGTGAACGGCAGACGAAATGCCCATCGTTCACGGGGCTCGTATTCGTGAACCGTTCCGATCCGAAGCCGAGCTTCCCCGTCAATGGTCTCAACGAACGCTTCGGCGAGCACGAGCAACCTTCGTTCGTCGTACCGCAATTCGTAGCGTTTTCCACATTTGATGCGTTTCGCCGTCTTGGCGTCCAATCCGATCGTGAAACCGCTACCCGATGCTTCACGTACAGACACCTTGCGAGCCGTTCTCCCCACGCGGAGCATTGCGGCATTCTTTCCGACGACGTTGCACCGGAAACTATTGTCCTTCTTCGCATTCGGCGTCGACACGACGTTGTAGCTGTGCTCGGCCATTTCCTTACTTGGGGTTGGAGGCGTTCCGACTTGTAGAATCATGCCATTTACACGCTTAAAGCTAGCTCGTTTCTAAACACCGCGCGTCCGGAACAACCTCCCCCCCGGGGGTAAATCCCCGACAAAGTCTACCGATTAGCGGGCTTGAAACAGCAATGATCGTTTCTCCGAATTGAACGACAACGACGGGTCGAAACCAATTGCTGAACAACGTGGTCGCGCTATGAAAGGACGATTCGATGATGTCGGCGGCATGGAGAATGATCTGCATCATGGTCGCCCTAGGAGTTGCCTCCGAGGGGGTGAGAGTCCATGCCCAACAGCTTGACTGGCGTACGCCGATCGCCGAACGCGACTGGCAGCCACCCCAAAATCCGCGTGTTCGAATCGCTGCGCTCAAAAGAGCGTTGTCGGATGCGGAACGAGAAACCGACGACCTCCTTGGTGGTGACGATCTCCTTGGTGGTGACGATCTCCTAGGCGGTGACGATCTCCTAGGCGGTGACAGCGACCTTCTCGGTGGCGACGCCCTTGGAGATGATTCTGATCCCCTCATGAACCTCGGACCGTCCAAAGGAATCAAAGACCTGCCGGCCGAGAAAGACCCTCACGAAGACCTTTGGACCGAAGACTGCTACCCTTCGGCCGAAACATGTCGAAAGTGCCACCCCGTTCAATATGAACAGTGGCGTGCGAGTGGACACGCCTACGCCTCGGTATCCCCCATGTTCAATCGCTTTGAACAGGCGATGACGGAATACACGCGGGGAACAGTCGGGAGTTTCTGCGTCCGCTGCCACTCGCCCATCCAAACGCAACTGAAGATTCCGCGGACGACCAGTCAACTCGACGCACCGCCGGTGGTCCGCGAAGGCGTGACGTGCATCGCCTGTCACCGAATCAACGAGCACTACTGGCGAAGCAACGGCGACCGTCGGATCGAACCGGGTAACATCCACGCGCCCGTCTATGGAGGTGCTGGCGGCAAAGGCGTTCGAGCCGCAATCGCGGATGCCGAGCAGCTGAAACTCAAACTTTCGCCGCATGACACCGGTCCCGGCCAGCCCATTCACCTCGAAGGACGCTTCTTCAAGCCGCTGACCAACAGTGACATCTGCGTCTCTTGCCACCAGGTCGCCGTGCACCCCGGCATTTGGCTCGAAGTCGTGCACGCTCAGTACCGTGCCGGTCCGGCTGCGAAAAAGGGAATCACCTGTCAGCAATGCCACATGGGCGCCGTGCCCGGAAAGGCACTCGGGTACGACCATGACTACGTGGCCTACGTCGGAGACCGCCCCTTCGGCGAAAAACGAAAGCAATCGAATCACATGTTCTGGGGGCCCGGATTCTCGATCGCACACCCCGGCATCTTCCCACACAACCCCAAGGCAAAGCAGTTCACGCCGCGCGAATGGCTCGCCTTTGACTACCGAGCAGGCTGGGGCACCGAGGAGTTTGAAAACAACATCCCTCCCGGAACGCTGTTTCCCCCACCCTGGGACACGACTGACGATCGTCGTGATGGTCGCAAAATCATCGACGCGAACCTCGTCAAACTCGACGTGAAACGTGCGGCCGCAATCCAAACCATGGAGGGTGGTCTTCGCATCAGCGAGCCACGATTTTCATCCTCGCCGAAAGTCGGCCGACGTCTTCGTGTCAGCTACCGTGTCGACAACATCAGCGACGGCCACAACCTGCCGACCGGATCACTCGGCGCTCAACCTCAGCTTTGGCTGAATGTCGTCCTGATCGATCCCGATGGCTGCCGCGTTTGGGAGAGTGGGTATCTCGATCGACATGGTGACCTGGCCGACATGCACTCGGTGGACGTCGCGCTCGGTCACGTGCGCCGCGATCGTGACCTGTTCAACCTGCAAACCAAGTTCTTGATCAACAACATCCGCGGCACCGACCGAGAAGCCGCACTACCGTTGAACTTCTCGCTCGATCAATTGGCGTTTCTCCGTCCGGGAGCGGTTCCGGTATCGGTGCTCAATCACCCACCATTGATCCGGATGGAAGCTCATTCCATCGCGCCCCTCGATCATCGCTTGGCCAAATACACGATTCCCGCATCGGCGTTCACCAAACCGGGCCCCTATCGTTTGAGTGTCCGGATGCGTAGCCGTACCGAACCGATGTACTTCATGCGACAGATCAAAAGTACGCCCGATATGATTCAGCGAATGTTGGACAACACGCTGGATCTCCATCCGTCGAGTCACACATTTATGGTTCGATGATGCACCACGTCCCACGAGTATTCCTGTTGGCTCTCCTTGGCGTGTGCCTGATCGACGGCGGTCGATCAGCGTTTGCCGATTCCCCCGTCGACTTCTCGCAACTCGACGGCGTTGGCTCACAGGCACCGCTTCCGCCACTGCCATTCGAGCTCCCGAAGGTGCCTTCGCCGTTCGACGTGCCATCGGTCGACAACACCACGTTTCCGCCGCCTCCGGCGACTCTGCTGCTTCCACCAACCACTCAAGAAGAGCGGTCAGCACCACTCCCAATTCCAAACGACGCTTGGCTCAATGGTATCGAGCTCCATGTTCCGCTCGAACCAACCGATGCACCGCCGAAACCGAAAACCAATGGTAGTCCTCGTCGGGCACCGCGGCTCGCAGCCAAACCGGCATCGACCAAGCAATCGAAGGACAAAGACTCCGCGTTCGATCCCGACAAAATGCCACTCCGCGTGGATACGTCGAGGACGATCCCTCACGCCAACGCGCAGGACTTTTCCCCCACACCGATCTACACCGAATCGGTAACTCATAGCGCCGAACGGGAAGCCTGGGCGTACGACGGTCGATGGGATGTCCCGACGCAGCATCCTTGGGTCGAGTGGGGACGAATCTTTTACGGCGACGGAATCACGCCCCGCGGGAAAAACTGGTTCGGCGAATACAACCTCGCACGGCCTCAGTTTTATCTCTATGGCGATTTCCGAACCGGAATTCAGGCCGCGCGAAACGCGGCGGGACGCGCGGATAATTGGGCGAACCGACTGAACCTCGACGCGGATCTACGCATCACCGACACGGAACGTTTTCATGCGTTTGTCGGCCCCCTCGACGAAGGCGGGCAGTTCACGCGCTGGGAACTGGTCGATGGGGATCTCCGCTATCGCAACGAAATGGACCTGACACCAGTGACCGCCTTTTTCGAAGGCGACCTGGGTGTGATGATGGGTGCCGCCGCGGGTCGCAATCCGCCCTTTGATCTACCGATCACCTTCGGCTTGGTTCCGTTACTCTTTCAAAACGGAATCTGGATGGAAGACGCCGTCAGCGGCGTGGCAATCTCGTTGCCGGCACGACACAGTCGGTTGCTGAACTGGTCCAACTACGACGCCACATTTTTTGCCGCCGTCGACCAAGTCAACAGCCCCGCCTTTGCTGAGAACAATGACGCGCACGCGATTGGGACTGCATGGTTCATCGAAGCCTACGGCGGATACATCGAAACGGGATATGCCTACCTGAATGACCGTAGCGACAGCTCGCGCAGCTATCACAACGCGACGTTCAGCTTCACGCGGCGATACTTCGATCGGATCAGCAACAGTGTCCGCGTCATCATCAACACCGGACAAGATCGCCCCGAAGCAACTCGCACCGCCGACGGAGGATTGCTTCTCTTCGAAAGCAGTTGGATCACCGCCTCGCCACTAAGGTTCGTTCCGTACGTCAACGTTTTCTACGGATGGGACCGCCCACAGTCCGTTGCCCGCGCCGGGGTGTCCGGTGGTATCCTTCGGAACACGGGGATCAATTTCGACACCGATGGATTGAACGGCTTTCCGACCATCGACGTCACTGCCGCAGACACGGCGGGTGGCTCGATCGGAGTGGACCTCATCGGCGAGGGTCTCGATCGACAGGTGCTGCTCGAGTTCAGCTACCTCACGCCGCATGGAGATCGCGCGATTGCACTCGGAGACCAATACGCGATCGGCGCTCGTTACCAGTTTCCTGTCTCCAACGCGACACTCTTGAGATTCGACGCGATGCACGGATGGCGCGAAGGCGAACGCGACGTCTATGGCACGCGAATGGAATACCGATGGAAGTTCTAAACGTCGTCAGTTTCGACGAGCTTTAGAGACCCCGTCTTCGTCCGCATCTTTCGCCAACACTTCCTCGGTCGTTTGTGGATCGGCATTGCGACACGCGATCGTCAACAACTCGGCGAGATCATCGAGTTTGTCCTCCCAAGTCTCGACCGTCGTGCCCACCGGCGGCACGTTGGCCATCTCGTCGAGAAACAAGATCATCCGCAAACAGTGCCGAAGCAGGATCCCTTCTTCCTTTTGCAACTTCTTCGTCGTCACATATTTGTTGAAGTCACCCTCGTAGTTCAGCAATTCGCCGACAATCCAAACAGGGCGCACCCGAACGCCTTGCACGCGAGGAAACTCGCTCCCAAATAGACGATGAATCTTTTCGCCGATACTCAGCGGCCAAACCTTCGGCTCATCAAACATCACACGACCGTAGCCGCGATCCTCGACTTCTTCCTCCTCCGATTCACTCACGGCACCGAGTTCTTCCGGCGTCGCGAGCCCCATCTGTAATAGCTGCGGATCCAAGACGGTCGTTGCGAGTTTGCCGGGAGGCATGTCTTCCAAACGCGGCAATCGGGTCAGCCTCGCAACGGTTCCGGGAACTTCCAAGACACTCTCGAAAGCCGCAATTCTTTCAAGGTCATCCGCGTCGGCCAGCAAATCTGCCATGTAAACGCCAAACAGCGGATTGATACTTCGCAGGTGCACCAAGCGATCGAGCTTTTGTGTCGGGCGGGCATGATTCGGCCGGTAGTCATCCAACTCGTAGACCTTGGTCCGAGGCTCTTCATCCGAAGCCTCGGGCGTCTCATTTTCCGTGGAGACTTCGTCGGCGGAATCACCCTCTCGCATCTGATCGAGCAACTCGCCGAACAACCCTCCCGTCGGTTGCTTTGCCTCCTCACTCCCTTTCGCGGTCGGTGGCGAGTTCGCGGATGATTGCGAGGTAGCGCGTTCAACTGGCAACGGATCCAGCTCGACGTATTTTGCTTGCCACAGCGTGACGAGCATTCGATTGAGTTCGCGTTGAGACTCCTCGATCTTCTTGGGAGTCAAGAGTCGCTTTCCGACCAAGTCCCGAAGCGGCTGAACCTGCGGGTCTTTACCGAGCATGTATGCCAACAATCGCCACGGAACTTGCCCTCGGCTTACAAGTTCCGCCGAGTCCGCTTCGAAGAGTTGCGCAAATTGCTGTTCGGTCCAATAGCTTTCGCCCGCTCGACGCTTGGGCATCTTTTTCTTCAGCTGCTTCTTCGCCTTCAGCAACCCAGGATCTTTGGTGTCCTCCGGAATCTGATCATACTTCTCCCGCCACTTATTCAGCTTGACGTCGTCCTCGTGCGCGAGTGCGTAGACGAAGCCACGATCATCAAATTGTGGTCGTCCGGCCCGACCAAAAATCTGCTGGGCCGTCGCCGTGTCAACGAGCTTCTTTTTGTCACGCGGCCCTTTCAAGAGACAGGGCAAGACGACGCTTCGAGCGGGCAGGTTGATTCCCGCTGCGAGTGTTTCCGTACAAACACACATCGCCAACAACTTGCGTTGAAACAACTCTTCGACGATTCGCCGATATTGCGGCAACACGCCCGCATGGTGCACGCCAACACCGCGCATCAGAATCTGCTTCAACTTGGGACCGGCGCCCGCGCTCAGGTCGGCGGCATTGAGATACTCCGCCAATTCGGCTTGACGCGGTTTGTCGATCAAGCTCTTACCTTTGAGCATCTCGGCAACGGTCCAACACTGGGCGCGACTAAAGCAAAACACCAGCGAGGGCGTTCGACGAGTTTCCTCGTCACCGGCTGCCATCTTCTCAGCGAAGTCGTTGAGAATTTCGTCGTCCACCCATTCGTATTGGAGTGGCACCTTGCGCTCTGTGCCAACGACCAACTGAAGCCGCCGTTGGTG
>JBCBOT010000188.1:0-15335 GCA_039821165.1 Planctomycetota bacterium
CAACTGGCCTCGATCGGGACCCCCGAACCGCAGCAGATCCTGATTCGTCCCTACGATGCCGAATCACTCGTCCATCGTTTTGCGGGTTGAGTCCGAGGTCGCTGCCGACGATCGCCTTTTCGATATCCTTGATCGTGCCGGCATCGTAGGGACGAATCAGGATCTGCTGCGGTTCGGGGGTCCCGATCGAGGCCAGTTGCTTGAGTGGCGAGGTGGATCCGTATGCCTCGACTTTGAGGGAATCGACGAGTCCAGGCGTCGCGCGTCCGGTGCGGATTCCGGACAGTTGGTTCCCGTAGACCGCGATTGCCTTTTCCATCCGTTCTTCGGCATCCATCAAAGTTTCGTCAGCGGGCATGATGAGCATCCTTTACTGGGGAGGTGGATTCAGTGGGTTGAGTGTAGCGGCTCGAACGACCGCTGAGGTCGATCACGACGTCTTGGCACCGATCCAAGTACCAACGGTTTCGCCGTTGATCGCACGGACGATGCTGCCTTTCTTCTTGAAGTTAAAGACCAGAATCGGTTTCGCGTGTTCGGCACAGAGAGCGATGGCGGTCGCATCCATCACGCGAAGCTGCTTCTCCGTCACGTCGCGATAGGTCAGCGAGTCGTAGAGCACGGCGTGCGGATTCTTTTCCGGGTCATCGCTGTAGACGCCATCGACGCGGGTGGCCTTTAGGACGACGTCCGCATCGATTTCCAAAGCGCGCTGGGCCGCGGCGGTGTCGGTCGTCACGAACGGGTTTCCGATACCCGCGCCGAGAATGATCACGCGGCCTTTTTCGAGGTGTCGAATCGCGCGGCGGCGGATAAACGTCTCGGCGATTTTATCCATCGGCACCGCAGACATGACCCGCGTGGCGATGCCCTTCGTTTCCAGGGCATCCTGCATCGCGAGCGAGTTGATAACAGTCGCCAGCATGCCCATGTAGTGGGCGGTGGCTTCTTGAACGAGCGAGTTGCTGCCGGAAAACTGTGCGCCCCGAAGGATGTTGCCTCCGCCGACGACGATCGCGATCTGGCAACCACTCTGGTGCGCTTCTTGGATCTGTGCCGAGATCTCTGCCATTTCGTTGGCGCTGATTCCGCGGCCGCCCGAATCGGCCAGGCTCTCACCGCTCAATTTCAGCACGACGCGGCGATATCGAAGGTTCTTGGGGGCGGAGTCACCGGAACTGGCGTCGGACATGATGAGGCGTCTGGTTTAGAGGGGCAGCTTTGGACGGGCCGTAGCATACGAAAAAAACTCGCCCGTCCGAATGGGACAGGCGAGTTGGATCGAATTTCAAATTGCGACGGATCGATCGCAGCGGGTTCAGCCCCCGACCGCGACTCGCTTAAAACCGACGATCTCCGCTTCGGGGTGAAACTCTTTCACTGCCGCTTCGACGGTCTTCGAGTCATCGAGTGCGTAGAACTGGCTCAACAGGCAGCGTTCTTGATCGAGTTGGGTATTGTCGGCGATGAACCGCTCGATCTTTCCCGGGATGATCTTGTCCCAAATCTTTTCCGGCTTGCCTTCCGATTCCAGCTGTGCCTTGATGTCGGCTTCGGCTTTCGCCATGACTTCCGGCGTGAGCTGCTTTCGGCTCGCATACTGTGGTACCGGCTTGAGCGGTTTGCCGAGTCGTTCGCGGTCTTCGTTCTCGACCTTGATTTGGCCCTGCAACGCCTCGGTCTCCTTCGCGACCAGTTCTTCGTCGAACTCGTCGGGCGTGAGAATCGAGGGGCTCATCGCGGCGATGTGCATCGCCACGTTTCGGAAGAATGCCGGGCCATCGTCTTTGCCGCCATCCTTGAACGAGACCAGCACACCGATCTTGCTGCCGGCATGGATGTAGGATGAGAGCGCCGCACCGTCGACGATCTGGAAGTCGGCGACCTCAATTTTTTCACCGATGGTGCCTGTCTTTTCGACGAGCTTTTCGCTCACCGGGGCGCCTTCGAAATCCATCGCCGCGACTTCCTCTTTGGTCGAAAGCCCGTTCTTGAAAGCGAGCTCGACGAGTTGTTGCGCAAACGCGATGAAGTCTTCGTTCTTAGCGACGAAGTCGGTCTCGCAGCTGAGCGCGAGAAGTGCACCTTTGCCGCCATCGGAAGTCGCGACGACAACGCCTTCATTGGCTTCGCGATCGGCTCGCTTGGCCGCCACTTTCTGGCCCTTTTTGCGCAGGTAATCGAGCGCCGCTTCCATGTCTCCGCCGGACTCTTCCAATGCCTTCTTGCAGTCCATCATTCCGGCGCCGGTCGACTTGCGCAGTTCGCTTACGTCTTTGGCTGAGATCGCCATCATTTCCTCCAAACAGTCTTTTTCAGACTCGATGTTCCCAATGAAACGTTTGCTCGGCCGTAGTCGTTCTCGGACCGAGATGATCGATTGTTGTCCATGGTCGAGGTGTCGACCTCGACCGGTGTAGAAAGCAATCCCGGAGCCGCAGGTAGGAATGCACCTGAGGCACATGAGACGCATGATTAGGCTTCAGGAGCCGCTTCGCCGGCGGCGGGTTCACCACCTTCCGCGGCAGGCTCCGCTGCGGGAGCCGGCGCCGTTTCTGCCGCCACTTCGGCTGCAACCGGGGAGGCTTCGGCAGCCGCGGCGACCGGAATGTCGGTCTGGCCTTTGCCCTTGTTCACGGCATCAGCAAGTTGCTTGAGAATCAACTCGATGCTTCGGATGCCGTCGTCGTTGCCCGGGATCGGCAGGTCGATCAGCGAGGGATCGCTATCAGTATCGATCAGCCCGACCGTCGTGATGCCGAGTCGCTTTGCTTCGCGAACGGCGTTCTTCTCTTTGCCGGGGTCAACGATGAACAGGCACTCGGGCATGCGGTTCATCATTCGCAAACCGTTCAGGTTGCGATACATCTTTCGGTACTCGCGGTTGAGTGCCGACTGCATTTTCTTGCTGTAGCCGTTGATGGCGTCGCTGCCGCGGATCGACTCCAGTTCTTCGAGCCGTCCGAGGCGACTGCGAATGGTGCGGAAATTGGTCAGCGTGCCACCCAACCATCGTTCGCTAACGAACGGCATGCCGCAACGCTGTGCTTGAGCTTCGATCGCTTCGCTGGCTTGACGCTTCGTACCGACGAAAAGGATCAGCGAACCGCCGGCGGCGACTTGGCCGAGGTATTTCTTGGCTCGCAACATGCCGCGAAGGGTTTCGCGAATGTCCAGAATGTGGATCTGGTTCTTTGCACCGAAGATGTAGGGCTTCATCTTCGGGTTCCAGAGGCTGGTTCGGTGGCCGAAATGGACACCCGCCTCAATCATCTCTTGGACGATCGGATTAGACATCGAGACAGTTCTCTTTCGAAAGGCGTCAACGCGGGGCATCACGAAACGGCATCACCGTTCCCAGGGATCGACCGGCAAGTGCCAGCCCCCGCGTCTTGAATCCGCTACGGCGGACTCTCGCAGGACCCTTCATCCCATCATCGCGTCAAACAAGGACAGAATTCCACCGTCGGCAACAGTGCCGGCGGCTGGGGCGAAAAGCGTAGCGAATCCACCGGTTCCGGGCAAGAGAGGCCCATCGCGGCAATCGCTGACGCATGCACGGCTTTCTCGGTTTTCGCACCACCCGCCCATTTCGGGGCGGGAGATTTCGGGTTCCTCGGGTGGGAGCCGCGGGGAGCAGCCGCACGCTGAGGGGATTCGGCCAGCTTCCCTCGCCTTAACCATGAACGGAACCGAGCCGATTCTCTCTTGATTGCGACCGATCCAAGATGACTCAGATTTTCTATCAGCAATGCCTGACCGCTGTCGCGCAAACCGGCTGTTCGCCCGGTGCGACCGATCAGGGCGAGTTGAGCGAGGCGGACACGTTAATCGGGCTTTTCCAGGCGTTTCGCCCCGATGGTGCGGGAGTCGAGTCCTTGTTGGAGTCCCTGCCTTGTGGGGCAGCCCTGACGGATCGTCTTTTGCCTGTTTTTGATGCCGCTGGGAATGATCGCCGACCACGTGGCGGCCGTGACGCGTACTTTGTGGTCCGTAATCCGCCGGCCCTCACCGTCGAGTTGGCGGAGCATCATGCGACGCAATGGCTCGACGGTTTGCGGCGTCTCGCCGAGGTCGTGGGGGACGCCCCGACAGTCGAGGTGCTCAGTCGTTCGATCCGCGTTCGTGTCCTCGAGGGACTGCCGCCGAAGAACCCTAAGAATCCGGCGGACCGCACCGAGCTCTTAACGACGCTTCTTGATCGTTGCCCCAAGCTGACCGCACAAATCCTGGGTGTCGACGAACACGCGGCGTTGTTGCGGCCTGCCTACTACTTTCTCGCATGCGATGCGATGTTGCGGGATGTTCTGATGTGGCCGTTTTACGCCTCGGCGACGGGGCTAAGCGATCCGCTGCGTGATTACTTCGCACTTTGGTCCCACGGCGTCAAATATCGAAGTTATGCGAAAGACCAATTGGACCTGTATCTTCCGCGTGAAACATCTGAATGAGACGAGTGGTCGCACCTCGGTCGGATCGCTCTTGCCGTGAGCTTTTCGGGTTCGGTATTGCATCAGGCGATGGAATGCCCTCAAAGAATCCGCAAGCATGCGTGGATCATCGACATGGATGTCTCACTGAAATCGCGTTTCCGAGCACTCGTTTGTCTGTTCGCACTGATGCGTGTGTCGGCCATCGACGCCGTGTCCGCGCAGGAACCGCTCACCGATCCCGCTGCACCTCAACCGGCCGAGAGCTTTGAAGCCGAAGAACCCTACGTTGTGTTCGTCGCGAGCAGTGACGCACACACGTGGTGTGGACCAGGGAAACAATATTACCGGACCGAGGAACTTCGACGCGGCCAAGAACTCAACGTCTACGTGGAAACCGAGGAGGGGTGGCTCGGTGTTCAACCGCCTGAGGAGAGTTTTTGCTGGTTGCCGGCGTCAGCGGTGCAGAAAACGACCGATGGTCTGATGGTCGTGCGTCGCGATGAGACTCCGGTCTGGATCGGTACCAATCTGGGACGAGCCGCAAAGTACCTGTGGCAAGTCGAACTCCATGCCGGCGAAGAGGTCACGGTGATCGAACGCGTCGAGCGGACTGGCAAACAAGGCCCCGTGGTCTGGCTCAAGATTGTGCCGCCATCCGGTGAGTTCCGTTGGATTCATCGTGATGATGTCGTTGACACTGCGGAACAACTGGTCGAATTGGTTGCCGCCGCTGCAAATGAGCTGAAGCCGACTGAGCGACCCGCGATCGCAAAACGCGACCCTAGCATTGTTCAAGCCGGCAGTATCGAATCCACCATGGATGACGTGCGGGACCGAGGCTCCGTGGAGCCGGACCCGCGAACCTCGACTCGAAGAGGCACTCCGACCGCGAGTCTTCGCGCCGTCTCCGCTGCACCCAACTTGGCTCCCGCGCCCGGCAGCGTTGGATCCCAGGACAAGCCGCAGGACGTCCCCGACCGCCCGATCCAATTTCTCGGCAACGCCCGTCCCGAGGATTATCGCGACAGTGGTGCCGTTGTCGGAAGCGGATTGAAACAAGAGTGGAATGAGGAAGGCCAGTCTGTTCTCGAAGGACAACCGCTCGCCAAGCTTCCCGCTAACGGTGCGGCCGCAGCAGCCGCCGCGATCGCGGGGCCCATTCGTAAAGTCTCCGATGTGGTTGCCAACTTCATCAGCCCTCCGCGATTCGTGGAGATCAATGGCGCCACGCCGCAGTCTCCGAGCACCGCGATTGACCAGCGTTGGCTCGTCGGATCGACGAGGAATCAAACCTCTGGCAACGTCCCAACGGGAGCACCAGTGGGTGCTCAATCAATGGCGATGATCCAAGGCGGAATGATCCAAGGAGGGACACTGCCGAGCGGAATGGGATCGGGTGTCATTCCAACCGGCGCGTTGGCGCCGCTGGAAACCGAGCCGCGGATGATCGCGCAGGCGAGTCGAGTCGTCACGACGGCCCAAATCGCACGGGTCGAAGACGCCGTGGTGGGAGCCGATTTAAATGCCGCAACACGCGTGCTATCGCAATTGATGGCCGAAGGTGCGTCCGCCGACGAAACGGACCCGTTGATTCGAAGAATCCAGGCGCTGCAATCCAGTGGCGATCTGACTCAAGCAAGCCGCTGTCGAGAGTTGCTCAACCGGGCGAACGAGTATCGGAACCTCGCCGTGCGACGTGACGGTGCGACACGGATTCAGACGACGAACGAATCGTTTGCACGGACTCCCGCGAACCAGGCGTTGATGGCCAGTCAATCGCTCGGCGCCGTGCCGCCGGCGGGGATGCCGCAGCCCGCTTCGCTACCGACAACAGGATCGGCTCCTATTCCGGCAAGCTTGCCTCCGGCGCCGCAGGCAAGCGCGGTGACGGGCTATCTCGTTCAAGTCTATTCCGCTCGGGCGGATCGGCCGCCTTACGCGTTGACGGATGACGCCGGTTTGACGGTCGCTTACGTCACGCCCTATCCGGGTGTGAACCTGCGGACCCATCTCAACAGTCGGATCGAAGTCCGCGGCAACGAGCGGATGCTGCCTGAAATGAACACCCCGCACATCCTGGTCGACAGCGTGCTGCGACGTTAGCGATGGTGCCGGCCCGTGTTTTTGTGGCCTTCATCCCCGCAAAATCCCCCCGTTCGGAACGTTCCGTGAATTGAACGTTTCGGAGGCTGTAAAGCTGACGACTTCGAGCGGCTAGCTGCTACCATAAATCGCTCAACATGTTGTCGAGTTCGATTTGCAGTGGCGTTCATGAAAATCAAGTGTCCGGCGTGTCAGGCTGTCCTCGAAGTCCCTGATTCCGCTGCGGGAAAAGTCGTCAAATGTAGTTGCGGGAAGCAAATGCGGGCTCCCGGGGGCGCCGCGAGCGCGCCCGCCGCGGCACCACCTACGCCCAGCGCCCCGCAACCCAGCGCCCCACGACCCAGTGCACCACGGCCACAACCGAGCGCGCCCTCACCGACGGCCGGCGGCGCGGCTGCGGGCGGTGGATATGTGTCTCCGTTTTTATCGCCCCCAACACAACAAAGTGGTGGCATTCTTGATGAACTCACCGATTCAGACTTAGCGCCTGTCAAAGCCGTCGCCCAACCTGGTGCCAAGCCCCAAGTCAAACCACACGGGGCGACTGCCGAAAAGATGCTTCGCGAGGCATCGGGCAACACGGACCGTCGTGCCGAAGGGCTGCTGGCGACTGGTGAGGCACCGCGACCGGGATTGCTCATTTTCATCGGCGTCGTCAACGCGTTTTGGGGTCTGGTTTGCGTCGCTCTGTTCCTGCTGTTCGTCGGTCTTGTCGGGATGGTGGACGCGTTGGCGGGAGAGGTTCCCGATGCCGGCGACGGGACCGGATTGGTCTTTTATCTGCTTGCCGCTCTGATGGCGGTCCTGGCGGTGATCTCCTTTGCGACGTGCGTCGCCTGCTTCACGCGCGGCGCGATCTCGTGGTACATCGTTTTGTTCAGCTACGGTTGGGGAGTGGCCGATCGCGTGTTCAAGGTGGTCGATGGTGTGATCGAAAATGGCGTTGACGCCAAAATGATCGGGGCGGGGATCGGCGTTCTGATCGGTGTTGCCTTTTGGGCGTGGTTGCACGGCGAGGACGTCCGCGATTACTACGGAACCAATGCGGAACCCAAATGGAAGATCATCACTGTCGATGTGATCGGGTTTGTGGCGGCCGCGATTCTGTGGGGAATCGTGTTCGTCATGACGGGTGAGTAGGGGGCAGTGGATCACCACATGTTTTCTCGGGCGAAATAGTTAAACTGCTGCCTAATTCGTTTCAGCTCATTAGGTTCGAAATGCTCGTTGCTTCCTGTCCCCTTTGCGGCGAGTCCGCTCGGCTTCCACTGGACGACCTCCCCCGCGACTCTTCCGTCCAGTGTCCCTGGTGCGGTGAGGTCAGCAGCGCACAGAGTTGGCTGCGCGGCCTGCCGCCGATGGTTCGCGTGCTGGACCATGAAGGCAACCCGCTTGCCCCGGAGGACCTCGGAGTCAAAACGAATTCACCTCCAAGCCTGGCGGTCGCAGCACACGGCAACGCAGAAGACGTAGACACAGCGACCGAAGGCGCCGTAGCTGATGAAAACGCTGAGCACGGTTCGTCGGAGACGGTGAACGAGGCGGACGTCGAGGGTGACGATGACGACGAGGCCAACCTCCATTTGGCCGAGCCGCCCGCGACCGAACTCGAATCGGAGCGAGAGCAGGTCCCCGAGTCGACGCCTGCCAGCGTGGTGATCGCCGAAGAAGAGGCCACGATCGATTCCGACCACGGATTGGACCTTCAAATTCCAGAGATGGATGCCGCGTTTGCGGGAACCGAATCGCAAGCCGCAGCCGGTTGGGACGAACAGATCGAAACGGACCTTGGTCCGTCCGAGGAATCCTTTACCGAGAAGGATGCATTTGAGTCCCCAATCGTCGAGCCGGACCTGAACGAGCCCGAGTACAGCGAGCCCGAATCACAACCGGAGATGCCCCAGGAGGAGCCGCAGAAGAAGGTTCCGATCGCGACGGACCAACGAAACTATTACGACCGACACGAGTGGGGACGCCGCCGAAAGTTTGATCTCGCCCGAACCCTCAAACTCGCTTTGCCAACGCTGTTGGTACTGCCGTTGGTAGCCGGCGCTGTCGCGTTCTCTGGGGTCGATCTCGGCTTTTACCCATTCGATGCGTCGTTAAAGCTTTCGTCGAGCGAGCCGGCACCCTCTTCGGAAAGCAATGCGGACGTCGATGACATGGCTCTTGGCGAGGCCGGCGGCGATGCGGACAAGGACCAAGACGACAACAGCGAACTGGATTCCGGCGCGAACGCACCGACAACAGCGCCCCAGCAACCGATGACGGCACGTTCGCGCACCGACGTCGCTTCGGGATTACAGGACTCCATCCCCGAGCAAGAGACGATTCCCGAGCAAGAGAAAACGGATCCTGCCGATCACGAGTCAACGATCCCGGCTGCCCCAGCGGCGATCGAACCCAGCCCAGCGGCTCTTGCAAATGAGGAGCGCGAAGCAGTCCAGGAACAGACTGAAGAAACCGACACAGGAGTTCAACCTGAAGAAACGGGCGTTGCCGACAGTTCCATGCCACTCCAACCAAGTGTGGGCGACGTTGCAGAAAGCGATTCGAATGAATTGCCCAGCATTACGTTTCTCGACGAGCTTATTGAACGGTTGGACGGCGAGTCATCGAATGCTGAGAACGCGACGGCCGGTGACGCGACGGATTCCAGCGATATCTCTCCGGCGATTGCGGGAACGCCGCCGACCCAACCCGCGATTTCGCTACCGGACGAATTTCCTGGCGAGGACCAAGTTGCCGGTTCGAACGATCCATCGAATGATGTCCCCGCGGTCGCTTCCGTCGATCATCAAAGTGAGGTAAAGACGGCGGACCACATGGAGGCGATGAAAGTCGATGTTCAGCCTGAAACGGCTGAAGAGATGGAAAAACGCAATCGCGACATGAACAACGCGCTGTTGATCTTTCCGCTCGAAGCACCTCCCAAGTCGGACAAGTCTGGGTCTGACGTCGCCGAATCCGGCGACATGTCCGACGCGATCGAGTTGCCTTTGCCCGAACAGGCTCTGCCAAGCGAAGACAACGAGACCGAGGAACTGAAACTCGCCGTCAACGAGGCATCAACAGCGCTGAGCGGACTGACGGTAGGGTCCCCGGGGCGCGATCAGGCGATTGGGTATCGCGCAATCGCGAGACTCGGTGCCATGACATTCGACGTGGGAAGTCCTTCGGTCTCCCGTGTGCTTAACGAGATGGCTGGCTCCGACGCGCTGACTCTGTTCAAGGGCTTGGAAGCGACATGGGCGCGGTCGAAGCGACGCGACACCGATGGCATTCTGCTGATCGGGCGTCTGCGTAGTAACGGGGATCAGGAACTGTGGTACGAAACCAGCGGCGGCGATTATCTCGATGTCACCACCGAAGGCGATGTCCCGCGTGATGTGCGTTCCGTCGCGATCGGTCGCATTGTCGAGGTCGAACCAAAGATTCGCATTGAGTTAGTCGCGGGCACCGCGCTGCCCGAGCCGAAACGTTAAAACTTTGGAAATCCGCGCCCCGGCGACCGCCGGTCCGGAACTTCCCCGAAGTCTGACGTTGTTCTCGGTTGTGGGATGCTGAAACCGAGTTCGTTGTTTCTCGGCCACTCGGATCCATCATGACCGACTCCAAACCATCGCCCGTTCCACCGGAAATCCCGCCGGAACGGGAATCCAGCCTCCTCGGGACGCTGACCTACGGGATCACGCTGCCTGAGCGAACGGCTCGCAGTGCGTCGGCCGTCGTCGGCGGATTGGTCAACGAGACGGCCGGTTGGTTGATTCCTGCCGCGTTTCGTTCCTCGAAAACGTACGGTGCGTTCGTCCAACAAGCCCTCGACATGATGATTCATGACGTCGGCGGTGTCGTGAACCCGAACGCGTGTACCGAAGAGGCTCAGGAGTCCGACTTAGCACGTAAGACCGTCGGTGGCTTGCTCGATCTCGCCGGCGCCGCAACGCTCCACCTCTCACCCATGACCGTGCTCGCCGTGTTCAGCGATGTGGCTTACGGTTCCAACCATTACCTCGCAAAACTTGCGGCCGAACTCGAACGCGAAGGCATCATCGATGACGCCTGCACGATTCATCATGTCACGGACCTCGTCGGTCAACTCGAAAAGGTCGGGTGCAAAGCCGCGGACGCTGCCAATGCCCCTCCACTCAGTGTCGACGGGATGAAGGAAACCATCAGCGGTTTGATCGATGAAATCAAGCAAGCGGATCCGACGAGCCTGATTCCTCAACATGAACTGGAACAGATTTGGGGCAACATGGAAGATGTCGCGGCAAGTGCCAACGTCGGACTGTGGGATGTCAGCGCCACGATGACGATGTTTGCGATCGATCGTCTGTCGCTTTCCACTCGCGGAGCACTCTCAACGGTGCGGGTCACCGGCAGTCTGCTCGACGAACACATTCTTTCTCACTACACCGATGGGCTGCAGTCGATTCGTGAGAAAGGCTTTTACGAAACGCTCTCCGATTCTTCGGCACCGTACCTCGAAGCTGCGTGGCACAACTTCGATGGCTCACGAGAAACCTGGACCGAGGAATTGATTACCGGACGAATGCCCCGGCGCTGGTGGCAAACGTGCATCGACTGGTTTCGAAAGAAGCCCATCAACGTCGATGTCGTCGCCGATCCGGACCAAGCGGCTTTGTAGGGGCCTTCCACTTTCCGGCTCGGCCACTTCTGCGTTCTCAGCTATTCGCTGCCGCGTAGGCACGCATGTCGGCTTCGAGTTTCTCGATCCGATCACCGAGTGTCGCCGCAGCGGCGTCGAGGTCCTTCGATTCTTCCGGTGACAGTTTGGTGAAAACGTAAAGCTTGATCTTCGGTTCGGTCCCGCTGGGCCTCGCGGCCACGTAATTCCCTGCTTCCGCCAAGTCCATGATGATCAAGTTGCCTTCGGGACCTGCGAGCTCCGATTGCGCACCGGTCGTTGTGTCTGTCTTTTTGCCGGATTGGTAGTCGCGAATCGTTGCGACCTCGATGCCCGCCAACGACTTCGGCGGCAATTCGCGAAACGATTGCATCAACCGCTGCATCGCCGCCATGCCCTCGCTGCCTTCCATGACCAAGTTGATCAGTTGCTCCTGGTGGAATCCATGTTGCGTTTGCAACTCGGCGAGGTACTCGTGCAGCGATTTACCTTGCGCTTTCAAATCGGCGGCGAGTTCGCTGAGCAGCATGCAGGCGACGGCCCCGTCTTTGTCGCGACAATACTGACCGACCAGATAGCCGTGCGACTCTTCGGTACCGAACGCAAACTTGTCTGGCCCGTTGGCATCCATCGCGGCCGCAATGTGTTTGAATCCGACGAGCAAATCGCTGACACATTTCACCGAGTAGGCGTCGGTAATGCTGCGGATCAACTCCGTGGTCACGAGCGTCTTGATCACGTAGTGATCCGGGGTGAGAGTTCCCGCTTCTTGGCGTTTTCGCAACACAAAATCGGCGAGCACCGCACCGATCTGGTTGCCGGTCAACGTGCCCCATTCGCCAGCGGTGTCCGAAGTCAACGGAGCCGCGACGCCCAGCCGATCACAATCGGGATCGGTGGCAAGAATCAAATCAAACCCATTCGCTTTAGCATGTTCGATCGGCGCGTCGAACACGGCTTTGTTTTCCGGATTGGAGACGTGGCCGGGGACGTTCGGGAAATCGCCGCTCTTTTCCTCGTGCAAGCCGAAGACTTCGACGTCGTCAAAGCCGTCTTTGGCGAGTAGCGGCATCACGGCTTCGGCGCCGACGCCGTGCAGTGGGGTGTACAGGATCTTGACGTCTCGAGGTCCCGCGAAGGCTTGTGCCGAAGCGACTTCCAAGAAAGCCGCATCGACTTCGGCCGTGATGATTTCCACCTTGCCGTCCTCGAGTGCTTTGTCGAAGGGTGCGACACGAATCTCTTCGCAATTCATCACTCGATCGATGATCGCTTTGTCATGCGGTGGCAATACCTGCGCCCCGCTCGACCAATAGACTTTGACGGCGTTGTCGCTCGGCGGATTGTGGCTCGCCGTCACCATGATTCCGCAATCGCATTGCTTGTGTCGAACGGCGTAGGACAACTGTGGCGTGGCGCGATAATCATCGAGGAAATAGACTTTGAAGCCTGCCGCGACCATGATTCCGGCACACAACTCCGCAAAGTGCCGCGACTTGTGACGGGTGTCGTAGGCGATCACGCAGGAGAGTTCTTTTTGCCCTTTGTGAAAGTCGACGACGTAATCCGCGAGGCCTTGCGCGCTCTCACCGATGGTTCGGTCGTTGATCGCATTGGAACCGATCGGATACATCCGCCCCCGACGTCCTCCCGTGCCGAAGGGGATAATCGTCCAAAACACATCGTCCAGCTTTTGCCAGTCTTCGTCCCGAATGTGTTCGGCTACCGCGTCGCGATATTCGGCGTAGCGATCCTGGGTGAGCCAGCACTCGATGTTTTCAACCGCCGTGGCGCTGAGTTTTCCAGACGCGGCGGCGTCTTTGACGGAGACGAGTGCATCGGTGGCGTTCATCGACGGAAGACCTTGGGTCAAGCGAGAAGGATTTGGGGTGGAGCGTAGGGCTTCTTGAGCCGATCCGCGACGCAGATTCTATTTGTTCGAAGATTCTTTCCGCAACGACGGGTCCGCCGCGAATTTACGCAGGAGACATTGGCAGGATGAGCGAGTTGATTATTAGTGTCAGTGGCCTTCGTGGCATCGTCGGTGAAACACTCACCCCCGTCGTGGCATCTAACTTTGTGGCGGCATTCGCCAGTCAGCTACCCGAAGGAACCGTGATCGTCGGGCGAGACGGACGAAGTAGCGGGCCGATGCTGAGGGATGCCATCGTCGCTTCGCTACGTGCCTGCGGACGCGAGGTCGTCGACGCCGATGTCGCCGCCACGCCGACGATCGGAGTGCTGGTCAAACATCTCGGCGCGGCCGGCGCGGTTCAAATTTCCGCGAGTCACAATCCGCCACCCTACAACGGAATCAAGTTATTCGGGTCCGACGGTCGCGTTCTGGACAAAATCACGGGTGCAAAAATCCGCGACGCCTATCTGCAGGGCACCGCAGCATGGTGTCCCTTCGACGCAATCGGCAGCGTGCGGCGCGAATCCGATCCCCACGCGCCGCACCTGGAATCCGTATTGAAAACGGTCGACGTCGACTCGATTAAAGCGGCATCGCACCGCGTCTTGATCGACAGCAACCACGGCGCCGGGTCGTTGCTCGGTGTTCGGGTGCTCGAAGCGCTGGGGTGTGAAGTCGTCGCGCTCGGTGACACACCGGACGGTCAGTTCGCGCATGTTCCCGAACCGACCGCCGAAAACTTGCAGGGCGTCGCGCAGCAGATTCGTGACACTGGCGCCGCGGTCGGGTTCTGCCAAGACCCGGACGCCGATCGCCTGGCATTGATCGATGCCGACGGTCGCTACATCGGTGAGGAGTACACCCTCGCGCTGTGCGTCCAGCATGCACTGGCGAACGATGCCACCAAAGGCCCGATCGTGATCAACGGCGCGACGAGCGGAATGAGCGAACGGATCGCCGCCGCCGCTGGAGTCAGTGCGTTTCGAAGCGCGGTCGGCGAGGCCAACGTGGCGGATAAGATGATCGCCGAGAAGGCAACGTATGGAGGCGAAGGCAACGGCGGCCCCATCGACCCGCGTGTTGGCTACGTTCGTGACAGTTTTGTCGGCATGGCGCAGGTTCTCGACCTCATGACCTCGACCGGCCAGTCGTTGGCAGAACTCGCCGACGCACTTCCCAAGCTCGCCATTCACAAAGACAAAGCGGGCATCTCGACCGAAGCGCTTCCAGGATTGTTTGCCAAACTCCGCGAAGCTCACCCGGAAGCCGGCGCGGACGAGGGCGACGGACTGCGTCTCGCATGGCCCGATAAATGGTTGCTCGTCCGTGGCAGCAACACCGAACCGATCGTTCGTTTCATCGCCGAAGCCGAGTCAGAGGTCGAGGCCAAGCGACTCTGTGACACCGCGAAGGAACTGATCTGACCGCCGGAGCAACCGGCAAAGAGAAGGTGGGATCGGCGAGCGTCCGAATCGCCGATTTCGAGGAGATGAGCGACCACGAAACACACGAAAGAAAGAATGGTCGTTGGAGACGAGGAGCACTCGTCACATGGCGAGTAGGCAGGATCGCTGGCGTTCAACGCCATCCTTTCTCTTGTATCGCTTGCGTAGAACCAGCCGATCACTTGGTTCTCCGCCTTACGCCATCCTTTTTTCGTGTCTTTCGTGTGTTTAGTGGTTCCCTTACCCACTCCGGTTCTCACGAGAACGAGATCATCAACAGGACCAACAGTCCCGCAGGGATGCACCATGCGGCAAACCAATGCAGGCGGTCTTGGCGGCTCCAGCCGATCAGCCACTTGAGTGCGAAGATGCCGACGACGAATGAGATCGCGGCGCCGATGGCAAGCTCCGCAATGCCCGGCGTTGGTTGAATCCCTTGCTGCATCTCCTCGACCACATCTTTCAAAGTCAGGATGGTCGCCCCGCAAATTGCGGGGATCGCCAGTAGAAACGAAAACGTGACGGCGTCATCGGTTTTCAAACCCATCAATCGTCCGCCGAGGATCGTCGAGCCGCTACGGCTGATGCCCGGCAGAATCGCGAAGGCCTGGAAGCAACCGACGAGAAACGCACCGAGGAAAGACAGATTGCGGTACTCGCCCTCGCGTTGTCGAATCCCGCCGAGGATCAAGAGCAGGCCGCCGGTGACGATCAGCATGGCTCCGGCCAAAAGCGGATTCTTGAGGATCGATTCGAACTGGGATTTGATCGTCAGCCCGACGACGACG
>JBCBOT010000189.1:0-15265 GCA_039821165.1 Planctomycetota bacterium
TCTGCAACACTGCCGCCCGCCGCGGCGACAATGCCGCCTGCAGCTGCAACGCTGCCGGTCCAAGTCCCCGCGCCCGCAGCCGCCGTCGCAACCCAAACCGCCCCCGTCGCGGCACCCGAAGCCGGAGCACGAGCGAATGAATTCGTGCTCCCCGGTAAAAGCTCGACAGGAGTCAGCGTCTCACTTGCTTCCGCCCGAACCGGCGAAGCGTCCACAGCGAAAGCAGACACGACGATGGGTGCGACCGATCCGGCCGCAACACTTTCTGGCACTTCCAAGGGCACGACGGAGCCACCGACAGCGGTCGAAGGCTACTGCGCCGTCTCCGTGATCAAGAACGGTGAATGGGTCGAAGGCAAAAAGGAGTACGGGGTCATTCACCTCGGCAAACTCTACTTGTTCGCCAACGAAGATGCGATGAAGACGTTCCTCGCCGATCCGATGCCCTACACCCCGATGCTTGATGAAATCGACATCGTTCGATTCTTCGAAGAGAAGCGGATCGTTCGCGGGAAACGAGAGTGGGGTGTGATCGATCCGGTCCACAACCGCATGTATTTCTTCGCGGACAAGGAAGCCATGATTCACTTCGAAGAGTTCTTCGAAGACTACCTTGATGCTGCGATGGAAGTCATGGACAAAGCCGTCGCGAAGGCGAACCCGGGCCTCTAGTCTGACTCGCAAGTGGTTTCTAACGAGGTGTGATCACCGTCACACCTCGGAGGCCGGAGTCGGTCGTGGGACGTGCATAGCTCGGACGCAGGCCGGTCGCAATGGCGACGCCTGCAAGAATGGATGCCAACGCAATCAACATCCACGTCGCTCGTGCGGCTGCCATCCCATATCGATCACGGATCGCCGCCATTGTTCGCAATTCATAGGGCGCCGGCCACGGCCCGACACTGATTGCGAGAGACAGACCTCCTCCGACAAACGCCACACCGGCAACGAAGAGGTCGTTGTAGGTAACCACCGCCAGGCTCTCAAACGTCGCTACGACGGAGACGCCGCTGGACGGAGCGAAGTTGGAGACGAGCGGTTTCCAAGTCGGGCACGATCTCAAGTGCGCGAAGCAACGAGGTCTCGGCCGAACGAAGCTCGCCCGCAAGAACCTGGCAGCGTGACAGACCTTGCCAGGCGGCATAGTGGAAGCGACAACGCCACAAACAGGCGGTGAACGATTGAGCCGCTTTCTGATGCTCGTCCAGCCCGTGCCAACACGTCGCCAATTGAAAATGAGCTTCCGCATAGAGCGGTGCTTGGTCGGCCAAAATCATCGAAGGTGCCAACGCCGCAGCAAACTCGCCGCCATCGGTCAGGTGCATGATCTTGAGCAACTGCTGATGATGTGTCGGAGCGGAATCGCGTAGCAGCAGCGAACGAAACGAATCGTCAGCGACGAGACGCACGCCGCGATCCTCGTCCGCCAATGCGCGACCAAGTGCCTCGATCGAGTGCGAATTGCCAACCAATCCCAAAGCCATCGCGGCGGCCCGTCGGTGCTCCACATCCCCCCGCGCCAGCAAACTCGTCAGGGTGTACGCAGAGTAGTGCTCATCCACCTCCGAGGCATACTTTGTCGCGTTGGATGATGCAAGCAACCGGCGATAGGCTGCCGCAAGACGAGTGGTTCTCACCAGGGGCGAAGTCACAATGGCGTCCGTCAATGTTGTTGAGATCGTCGTGCGAGTCGCGTCTATACTACGGACTGTGTGATTCGCGACAAGCTCGCAACCAACAAACCGACGTTTCGACACCCGAGCGTGACGCTCAACTCGAACCCTTATTCGCATGTGAATCGCACATGCCGGTCAAGGCAACGAAGCCCGGACCGCCCCGGCGGAACCGAGTCTAATTGCCGATGCCGCGCTCCACAACTCGCACACGAACACACAGTGCACCTCGCTGACATGCCCCCTGAGACGACGACATTTCCGCGACGAAGGACACTCTTGGGCGCTGTCTTGCTTCCCCTTCTGCTTGCAAGCGTCTGCCACGCTGAAACACTCTCTCGACAAAGCCCCTTCGTTCGTCATCTTCTGGAATCCCACTCCGCGCTTGTTCAGGGAAAGGGATTTCGTGCAGCCATCCGACAGGTGGCTCAAAATGAAACGGACGCCACGCCTGTCTTCAACATCTGGATCGATCGCAAAGTCGACCCAAACCTCCAGGTCTACCCGGGCGCGCTCGGGCCAACACGCTTCGCCTCGCTTACCAAAATCGCAGAGTCCGCCGATTGCGTCTGCTATCCGATCGATGACTGTGTCTTGATCGGCCGCGCCAACTGGGTCGACGCACTGGTCGCCGAACTCTCTCAAGGCGCGCGAGCCCGCTCGGCCTCCTCGCGAATCGATGTCCGCTGGCCAAAACTCACCACGCCCAACGAAGCACTTCAGGCCGTCGGCGCCAATCGGTCAAGCGCCGGCGGTGCCAAGTTGCCACACGATCTTTGGCCTGAAACACATTGGGTTCGAATACGGCCCGCATTGGCGGAAGGATTGATTCGCGGCCAGTTCTTGCAACCCGATCGAGAGGCCACATTGTTTTCACGCAGCTATCGGTTCGCGAACACCAAAGCTTTCGAAGCATCGGTTCTCCAGAAAGACCCCGACGCCACCTTCAAACGCTCCGCCGGCGCGGTCCGGCTGACGGGAAGCGGCGAGGCACACCGCGAGTTCGCGGCAACCTGTCTCTCCCAAGACGACTCGGGCGACCGTTCCGACGATGCCATCGCAACGCTCAAAAAGGACGGGCGGACCTTCAAACTCGACGTCCGCAACGAGATGGCCGGCGCGATCGTGAAACAGCTCACCGGCGTCGCCCAAATCGAATGCGACTTCACCGCCGAAGCGAACCCCCAGTTGCGAAAACTCGTCACCCTTTCCGTGAAAGACCAGACGCTCTGGGAAATCCTCCAACGGGTTGCCCGTGATGCGGAACTTGAATTTGAATCTCGCGACGGAAAGTTGCGGGTCAATGCCGCGACGAAGCAGAAGTAAACGTCGACGCGCGGTCTCCGACACCGCCTCTTTTTTCTACCGGCGCTTCTGCAGTGTCAGGCTCTCTCCGGTCTACAAAAGAGCCCCGCGCGACGTTATCGTCCTTCCCTTCAACCCTCCCCGAGAAAGCCACGAATGGTAGAGAACATCCCGCTCATCACCCACCACCACGATGGATTGACGATCGAGGGATACTCGCGCGCCGCGGTGCAAACCTGTTGGCGTGTCAACGAGTTGAAACTGCTCTTCGACGTCGGCGTTCAACCCTGGGATTTCATGGGGACTCCGACCCTCTTCATCTCGCACGCCCACCTCGACCATATCGCGGCGCTGCCGGCCTACGTGTCTCGACGTCGCATGATGAAGATGGACCCGCCGACCATCTACCTGCCCGACTCAGCGGTGGATGATGCGTGGGACATGCTGCAAACATTTCGTCGCCTCGATCGGGGTCCGATGCCCTGCGAATTAGTAGGCCTTCTGCCGGGCGATGAGATCGAATGCGGCCGCGAGTACATGGTCGTAGCCGTTCCAACTCGACACACCATTACCTCGCTGGGCTTCATCGTCTATCACCGACGACACAAGCTTAAGCCGGAATACACATCGCTTTCAGGTCCGGAAATTCGGGATCTGAAACTGGCCGGCAAAGAAGTCACCACCGAACTGCGCGTTCCCATCTTTGCTTACACCGGCGACACCTCGCCCCCAGGCCTCGACAACAACGAAGCATTCTACGAAGCCAAAATCCTGGTCAGTGAATTGACGTTTGTCGCGCCCGAGCACCGTAAGGAACTGATCCACAAGCACGGCCACATGCACATCGATGACTATCGAAAACGAGCCGATCGATTTCAAAACGAACTCGTGATTGCCGGCCACCTCAGCACCCGCTATCACGACCGCCAAGTCCAGACGATGGCGGAGCGTGGCTTGCCCGGATTGCTCGACGGCCGCATGAAGCTCTGGCTTTGAGAGCCGCGGGCGTTGCCGTCAAAGAAAGTCAGCCTCCATGAGGGCTGACTTGTGACGGATTTCAGTTCTCGTCAAAGAACTGGATCGAAAGCGGATAGGACCAGTGCTTACCGTCGATCGCTTTGATCGCAGCGATGATCGGGAACACGATGCTCAAAATTCCGACGACGATCAAGATCGGAATCCCGATCAGGAACACCGTGAGGATTCCGCCGACAACGTAGTAGATCAAACTACTCAAAAACCAATTCATCATCGCCGCGCCGTGACGACGCGCCATCTCGGATTGGTCTTTGCTAATCACCCACATCAAAATCGGCGCGATGATCCCGAGCACCGAGTACGTCAGCAGCTGCGAGAGATGCATCAGCGTGCAATACATGTTCTCGGAGATGCCGTGAATCTGACCGGGCACGACCGCTGCTCCGCCGACCGGATGCCCCGAGCCGGCGGAATGCTCGTGAATCACTCGCTGCTTGGCCGCTTCGAATTCAGTTTCGCTCAAAGAGCCACTGTCGCGTAATTGTTGAAGGCGAGCTAATTCGTCAGACAGTGTCATGGGCGTGTCTCTCTTCTCTCCAGAGTGCTTGGGCTAACGTAAGGGGCCAAAAGACAGGGTAATACGAGGCGCGCCTGGCGAAACGGAGCTAAAATCCGCGTTCCCCTCAACGGAGCCCGCCATGCGTCTACTCGCACCATTCGTCTGCTGTCTCGTTTTCTTGCCGATCAATGTCAACGCTCAGACGTCATCGTCTGCCCCATCGAATCTCGACCTGATTCTGCTCGTCGGGCAGTCTAACATGGCCGGCCGAGGCAGGATCGCGCCGCAGCAAAACCAGCCTCACCCTCGCATCTTCTCGCTCGACAAGAACGAACGGTGGGTGCCGGCAGTCGATCCGCTTCATTTCGACAAGCCCGCCATGGTCGGTGTCGGTCTGGGAAGGACGTTTGCTCAAGTGTTGGCGAAACAAGACCCGGACGCGAAGATCGGCCTGATCCCCTGCGCGGTCGGCGGGTCGGCGATCACGACTTGGGAACCCGGGGGCTACCATCGACAGACCAAATCACACCCCTACGACGACACGCTCCGACGGATAAAAACCGCACTTCGGTCCGGCACCGTCAAAGCAATCCTCTGGCATCAAGGTGAGTCGGACAGCAACGCAAAAAACGCGCCGCAGTACGAGGCCCGTCTCGACGCGTTGATCGCGCGATTGCGCGATGCTTGCGGCGATCCGGAAATCCCATTCATCGCCGGACAACTGGGTCGGTTCGAAGGCAAACCCTGGAACGAATTTCGCATCCAAGTGGATGCTGTGCACCGATCGCTCCCCGATCGGGTCTCTCGAACCGCGTTTGTTTCCTCCGAGGGACTCACCGACAAGGGAGACAAAACGCACTTTGACACCGCGTCCTATGAGGAACTCGGGCGTCGTTATGCCGCGGCCTTTCACAAATTGACATCCAAGCAAAATCCTTCCCAAACGCCGACGTTCGCGTCGACCGATTGGCCCTGGTGGCGTGGACCGCAGCGGAATGGCCATGCCCACGAGAACCAAGTACCACCGACCCAATGGGACGAAAACAAGAACATCCTTTGGAAGCGTCCGATCCCTGGTCGAGGCCACGGATCACCGATCCTTGTCGGTGACCACCTCTATCTCGCGACCGCCGATCGGGGCCGCGATGTTCAAACCGTCTTCTGCCTGAATCGCACCACTGGTTAACAGATTTGGGAAACCGTTGTCCACCGCGGCGGCATCATGAAGAAAAACGAAAAGGCCTCGCAAGCGTCATCGACGCTCGCGTGTGACGGCGAACGCCTGTTCGTCAACTTCCTCAACGATGGCGCGGTTTATACGACAGCCCTCGATCGCAGCGGTGAACAAGTCTGGCAACGCAAGATCTGCGACTATGTCATTCATCAAGGCTACGCGTCTTCGCCGGCGATATACAAAGACCTCGTGATCGTCTCCGCCGACACCAAACACAAACGCGGCGGTGCGATCGTCGCCATGGACCGCGTCTCGGGCGAAGAACGCTGGCGTCAGGCGAGACCTTCGCTTCCCAATTACCCCTCACCGATCGTCGTTACCGCCGCGGGAAAGACGCAGGTCATCCTGACAGGGTGCGAACTCGTTTCCAGCTTTGATCCTGACACCGGAGAAAAACTCTGGGAGATCGAGGGCGCCACTACCGAGTGCGTGACGTCGACCGTCACCGACGGCAACCTGATCTACACGAGCGGCGGCTACCCCGACAACCATGTGTCCGCGATTCATGCCGACGGAAGCGGCAAGGTCGCTTGGCGCAATGGAGACCGCGTTTACGTACCATCGATGCTGATCAAAGACGGCTATCTCTACGCAATCCTCGATGCCGGTATCGCCGCCTGTTGGAAGGCCGACACCGGGGAGCAGCAGTGGAAGAAACGAGTCGGCGGAACATTCAGTTCATCACTGGTTCTCGTGGGTGATCGCATTTACGCGATCGACGAAGACGCCAAGACCACGATCTTCCGTGCCAGCCCTGCGGGATTTGAAAAAGTCGCGGACAACAAACTCGAGGGAGACTCGTTTGCCACGCCGACCATTGCCGGAAACCGAATCTATCTCCGCATCGGAACGTCGAGTGAGAATCACCGGCAAGAATTTCTGTACTGCATCGGTGAGTAGTCCTTCGCGGCGCGGCACCGTCAGCTCGCCGATGCCAGAATCTCCGTTGGTGGCTCACCCAAATACGTCTTGGCTGCCGAGACAATCGCCGCGGCATCAATCGCACGCACGTTGCTGAGCGATTGATCGAGGTCGACATGTTCGCTGTGCATCAACCAACGACTGCCAACAGCGAACAGCCGATTGATCGGTTGTTCGCTTTGCATGATGTAGCCGGCGCAGGTCTTGTTGATGGCCCGCGTGACTTCATCGTCCTTCACGCCGTCTTGAATCAACGACGACACGATCGCCTCAACGCTGCGGCGGTTCGCGTCGAGATCTTCCGGCGCGCAGACGAGGTACGTGAACCACGCGCCGCGATCGCTAAACTCCTGGGGCCAACAGGTGGCAACCTCTGCTCGACCGGTATCAATCAATTCCCAAAACAGTCGACTTCCGCCTTCATCGCCGAGGATCGTCGCCAACATCCGGGCAGCGTAGCGTTCCTCGGAACTCGCCGAAGGTCCTGGACCGATTTGAATCGCGTAGGCCTGCATCGCATCCGGAGTGGCAATCCGCTTGGCCAGTTCGATGCCGACCGGTAGCGACTCGGCGTCATCGGGCTGGATCGTTTCCTCGGGCTTTCGATCCGCCCAAACCTTCGTTCGCTTTTCGGCCTCGGCGACCAGACCATCGAAATCGACGTTGCCCGTCGCAGCCAGCACGATGTTTTCAGGCCGATACCGCGTTCGAAAGTAGTCCCGCATTCTTGCTGCGGTCATCGCCTCGATCGATTCGGTCGTTCCTAAAACGCGTCGCCCCAAGCCGCGAGGGGAAAAGTAAACCTCCATCGCGCGTTCAAAGCCGCCAAACGGAGGCTGGTCGTCGTACTTCGCGATCTCCGAAAGAATGACGTCTTTTTCGGTGTTGAATTCATCTTCGTCCAAGACCGGCGTCATCAGGTCCGTCATCAGATCGACCAGCCGATCCTGAAACTTCGGCAACACGGGGGCGTAATACGCGGTGTGCTCTTCGGTCGTGTACGCGTTGCCCTGACCGCCGAGTTCATCGAGTTCCCGGTTGACGTCCTCGGCGCTGCGCCGGGCGGTTCCCTTGAACATCATGTGCTCAAGGAAGTGACTCAGGCCGGACTGCGGGTCGAGTTCATCGCGTGAACCGGCACGAACGAAATACCCCATCGCCATCGAGTAACCGCGGGGATCGACTTCCGCAACGACACGCAGCCCATTGGCGAGCGTGGCTTGTTTGAATTCAGGCATGGCAGTGGCCAGGAAAAGAGTCCTGACACCTTTTTAGAGTGGGACGTTGATCGGTTCGGGGCCGAGCGTGACAACTCGAAAGTCCTTGGGCGGATTGGAGTCCCAATAGTCTTTGACTCCGTCCAGGGTCAACGCTTCGATCAGTTGGCTGAGTTCTTCGGTCGGCATCGCGCGGCCCAGCTGATAGTGGTCACTTCCGAGCGAGTTGGCTCGCGACGCGCTCGACTCCTGTTCCATGATGAGCAAGCTCTCGATCCGCACCTTCCAACGATCGAGTTCTTCCTGCAAAAGATCGGCGGTCAAGTTTTGGATTTCATGAAACGTGACGTCAAAGGTTTCCTGCGCTTTGTCCGGGGTGCTGCCGGCATAGCCGAAGACGCCGCCCGCGTTGATCAACGAGTGACAACTCGCTGAAACGGTGTAGCAAAGCCCCCGTTTCTCTCGCACGCGGTCGAACAATCGACTGCTCATTCCGTCGCTCAGAATCCCGATCCCCGCTCGCATTCGAAAGTAGTCGGGGTGACCATAAGGGATATTGGGAAACGAAAATGCGAGATGCGTCTGGGCGCTCTCCGCCTCCAGGTGCTCATAAATCGATCGGCCTTCGGGCTCCGGTGGATCGAAGACGTCCGACGTCTTCCAATCCCCGAACGCCACTTCGGCATCCGCGAGAACCGAGTCCGCGTCAACCTTTCCCGCGACCGACAACACCGCGGCGCCGGCGTGATAGTTCGATTGATAAAAACTCCGCACGTCGTCGGCGGTGATCGCCGCAAGCGACTCCATCGTGCCCTGACCGCCACGACCAAGCCGGGAACCATAGTGCAGTTCACGCAATCGTCGCATCACTCGCTGCGTCGGTTCGTCCTCGATGGCACGCAATTCGTGCATCATCATCATCCGCGCGTCGTCGAGCTGATCGGCGGGCAAATGCGGTCGGCGCACGACGTCCGCGTACAAACGCAGTCCATCGGGCAGCGACTCGGCGGGCATTGCCGCCCCGAACGACACCGTTGCCGTCGCCACACCGCTGTGACGGTCCATGCCGAGATTGTCTTGAACGGCCACCAAATCACGACTCGAGTAATGGCCCGCACCGCGCTGAACCATCTCGCACACCATGGAGGCGAGCCCGGATTGCGGCGACGTCTCGTTCTGGATTCCCGCACGGAGCGAAAGCGTGAAGGCCGCCGTCCGCAACCACGGCATCGGCTGGACCAAAATCGTCAAACCGTTTTCGAGTGTACGTGTGACGATCTCGCCCGACGCCGATTCGACTTGGCTGGAAGAAGACATTTAGTTCGGAACAGCGGGGCTAAAAATTGAGCGTGACGACGTCAACCGTTTTGACGCGTCCGATCAGCGTGTGACTGCTGACATCGTCGACGTGCACATCCAGCAACTGGCCCGCTTGTCGTCGATTTCCATCGAACACCACGATGCGGTCGCAATGCGTTCGCCCGGTCATCTGTACCACCGGACTGTCAGGGTCCGCATCGGCCGACTTCTTGCTCGGCCCCTCAACCAACACCTGAACCTCACGACCGAGCAACTTCGCGTTTTCTTCTTTTGCGATTCGATTCTGCACGTCGAGCAAACGATGATTCCGCTCCGCTTTCACCTCACGCGGCACATCGTCGGGTAGATTTTCCGAAGCTTTGGTGCCGGGGCGAACGCTGTACTGGAAAATAAAGCTGTTCTTAAAACGGCATCGTTCGACCAACGCAACCGTTTTCTCAAAGTCCTCATCGGTCTCGCCACAAAAGCCGACGATGAAATCACTGCTCACCGCGGCCTCGGGCAAAATGGATTCGATCCGTTCGAACATCTCCATGTAATCGGCAATGGTGTAGCCGCGTTTCATTCGCTTCAACACCTCATCACTGCCGCTTTGGGCCGGAACGTGCAAGTACGGCGACACTTTGGGTAGGTCGCGGACCGCAAGCAACAATCGCTCCGTCATGTCTTTCGGATAGTTCGTGACGAACTTGATCCGCTCGATGCCATCGACCTCGTGCAACTGCTCGAGCAAAGCTGTCATGTCGGTGGTCTCACCGTCGGCCTTGTACCGATAGCTGTTCACCGTTTGCCCGAGCAATGTGATCTCGCGACATCCCTGTTCGGCCAGCACCCGAGCTTCTGACAGAATTTGCTCCGGCGGGCGACCCTGCTCGGGCCCTCGGGTATTGGGCACGACGCAGTACGTGCAAAACTTGTCGCAGCCGATCTGGATTCGCAGATAAGCCTGAAACGGAGTCGGTCGCATCGTCGGATCACGAAGCGGATCGAACGTTTCGTGACTCCGCGCGACGATCGCTTGTTTGCCGTCCTTGCGGCCCATCGAGACGGCCATTTGGCGACCTTCCCCGCCGCGCACCTTTTCGATCAGGGACGGGATCGTGTGCAGTTGCCCGGGACCGACGACCATGTCGACGTAGGGGGCCCGCTTGAAGATGATCTCCTGATCCTTTTGCGCCATGCATCCCATCACGCCGATCAGCTTGTCGGGATCACGTTCCTTGGCTTCGCGAACCTTGCCGAGCGCGCTGTAAACCTTTTCTTCGGCGTGCTCGCGAACGCTGCACGTGTTGTAGAACACACAGTCGGCCTCTTTGGGCTCGTCGACGACGGTGTAACCGTGTCGCTTGAGATCCGCGATGACCATTTCGCTGTCCAGAACGTTCATCTGGCAGCCGACGGTTTTGATGTAGACGCGTTTCGACATGATGGTTCGCGCCGAGAGGCGATCCGATTGGGAGCGACGCTAGCTGACAGCCACCGGGCTTCGCTTGGGTTTGTAGATTTCGGTGGCGGTTCCGAAGTGGACTTCGCCAGCGTTCATCAGTGTTTCACTCAGGGTGGGGTGTGGATGCACGCTGTCGGTCACGTCATGAACTTCGCAGCCCATTTCGATCGCGAGTACCGCTTCGGCGATCAATTCGCCCGCCCCGGACCCGACGATGCCGCAACCAACGACCCGGTGTGTTTCCGGATCGACCAGCCACTTCGTCAGACCTTCGGTAATGCCGAGTGCTTGGGCACGACCGCTCGCGGCCCACGGGTAAACTTCAACGTCGACGGCACGACCTTCGGCCTTGGCCTCGGTTTCGGTAAGACCCGCCCAGGCGATTTCGGGATCGGTGAAAACCACCGCCGGGATCGCAGCTTTATCAAAAGAAGACGTCTTGCCGGCGATGACTTCCGCCGCCACGCGGCCCTCGTGTGTGGCCTTGTGAGCCAGCATCGGGTCTCCGGCGACGTCGCCGATCGCAAGGATGTGTGGGTCGGCGGTGCGCTGCTGGGCGTCGCACTCGACGAAGCCACGATCATTCACGACGGCCGAAGTGTTTTCCAGACCGATGTCTCGGGTGACCGGACGCCGCCCGATGCTCACCAAGACGCGATCAAAACGTTCGTGCCCGAAGTGTCCAGGGCCTTCGAACGTTACTTCGACCCCACCCTCGACCTCGGCCATCGAACCGACCCGAGTGTTGAGCAAGACGCGGTCTTCACAGAGTTTCTTGATCCGCTTCGCGAGCGGCTTCACCAAATCGCGGTCGGCTCCCGGCAACAAACCTTCGGCCAACTCGACGACCGTGACTTTCGAGCCGAGTTGAGCATAGACACTGCCCATTTCCAGTCCGATGTAACCGCCGCCGACGACGAGCATCGTCTCGGGGATGTCCTGCAACATCAGAGCCCCAGTGCTGTCCATCACGCGGTCACTGCCGATTTGGAATGCCGGGGGCATCGCGGGAACACTCCCCGTCGCAAGAATGCAGTGGTCGAAAGTGACTTGGTTTCCACTCGGAATCGACTCGTGATCGCCTTCGAGTTGCAGCGTGGTTGAATTAACGAATTTGCCCCGTGCTTGGATGACGGTGACATTGCGACGCTTGGCGAGATTGCCGAGCCCACCGGTCAGATTCGAAATCACCTGGTCTTTGCGGGCTCGAACCTTGTCGACATCGATCGACGGTTTACCGGGATATTCAACGCCCCAGTTCGCTCGCAGATCGTCCACCTCGTGAATCACCTTTGCCACGTGCAAAAGCGCCTTGCTCGGGATACACCCGCGCAACAGGCAAGTGCCTCCGAGTCGGGGCTCCGCCTCAATGATCGTGACATCCAGGCCTTCGTCGGCGGCGAGGAATGCGGCGGCGTAACCACCAGGTCCGCCACCCAAAACAACAACAGGGCAATGCATGATTTTTCTACAGGGCGATTCGCAAACGCGGACTCGATCTCAAACAGCAACGGACGCCGAAGCGTCCGTTGGATCGGCCTAGGCCGTAAGCCAGATTGTATTCGCGGGGCGAAGCCGACGCCCTATCGAGACAGGAATTCGACGACCGCGTTCGCGTCAACCGGAAGGCTGATGTCGCTGGCCCCAGGCAAACCGAGTACGGTCGCCTTGAGGTTTTCACTGTCAAACGCGACCCAATCGAGTGCGTCGGGAGCCGCGTTGGCGATCACGCCGCGATACAGATTCTTGAGGTTCTCGCGATCGCGAACCTCAACGATGTCGCCGGGACGCAGCAAGTAACTGGGTTTGTCGACCTTGACGCCGTTGACGCGGAAGTGACCGTGGGCGATACCCTGACGGGCTTGCGGACGGGTCTTCGTGAATCCAGTACGCCGAACAACGTTGTCCAGTCGCCGCTCGCACATCAGCAGGAGCAACTCACCGGTGTTCCCCGATTTACGGCCTACCGCATCGAAGTAACGGCGCAATTGTCGTTCGCCCAACCCGTAGTAGTGCTTGATCTTCTGCTTCTCCATCAACGCCTGACCGTAGTTACTCGGTCGACGCCCGCGAACGTGCATTCCGGGCGGAGTGTTGCGGCGATCGAGTGCTCGCGCGGCTCCTGCGGTCTCATAAATCAGCGTGCCGAGGCGGCGGTTCACCCGCGCTTTGGGTCCGGTATAGCGTGCCATTCGTTGGAGTTCCTCTTCGCATCGCGAAGTTCGAGGTTGGGCCGCGAGCCAGATTGCTCGCCGCCGGCGTGATCCGTCATACGGGGGGACATTTCCCCGCAGTGGTCGCGCTGGATTTTTTGGAAGCCCAAGAGTGTCGCGGCCCGAACCACGATTTGCAAGCCCAAAGCCGTCTCATCCTCGCCCCACGTCCCTCCCGTCCCTAAGACTGGAATTCGAACGTCTGGAGCGGGCTCGAAACCGATTTTCCCTCGCGTCCGGATCCCCGATCCTCTCGCAGTTTTTCAGTCCGGCATCGCCCGCCAGTCCACGGTATCCGCAAGACCGACGGTCTCCACACGGATCGTGCTACGGCGCGGGTGTTTTCCACGCATTGGCTCGAGGCGCCCCCGCGTGCTACGAGCTTTTCGTTCCGAAAAGCCCTCTCCAAATCACAAGGAGCCTGTGCGTGCCGAAGCTCAAACAGATGGTCGAACGATTCGGCCACCAATTGAAAAAACGAACCGGCTACCGACTCTCGAAACAATCTCGATGGGGCGTCGACTGGATCGACGACTGCCTCCGCATTGCCCGCGAAGGCTGGACGCCTAACCTCGCGGCCTTGAACACCGTGTTCGATGTCGGCTCCAACACCGGACAAACGGCCCAAAAGTTACTGCAACGATTGCCGATCAAGCGGCTGTGCTGTTTCGAACCAGTGAAATCAACTTACGAACGCCTCAACGCGAATCTCGCAAGTCGAAGCGACGTCGAGTGCTTTCCGTTCGGGCTCAGCGACGTCGACGACCGAGCACCGATCCGCATCTTCTCGTCCAGCAGCCTGCTCGCCTCGACGTGCGATTCCTCGCCGATCCTGACCGCGGATTCGCGTTTGTTCGACCACGCTGAAACGATCCAACTACGAACACTCGACAGCGTGTGTGTTGAACTGGGCATCGACGGCATCGATCTGTTGAAGATCGACACCGAGGGAGCCGACTTGCGGACCATCCGGGGCGCCGACCGAATGCTGACAGAACATCGAATCCCACTCGTGCTATTCGAGTTCTACTGCGCCTCTTCGCGTGAGACGACCAACGGCACCTTGCAACCGGTCGACCAATACCTAGCCGATCGTGGTTACCGACTGGTCTCGTTCTACACCGACTTCGTCCACTCCGAGCAGCCCGTAGGCGTCTACAACGCCCTCTACATGCTGGCACCGCCAAACCACCAAGTAGCCAGGACCCAAGCCGCCTAGACGCACAGGCGGCGCAACTTTAGCAACGCCCGTCGTCACGAACGTTTACTTCTGCGAAGTGAGGAAGCGTTTTACTGCGTCAAAACATCGTGAGAAATGGATCGCGTCAACGTCCGGAAGACCATTTCCGAGTCCCGCATGTCTTTCCATTCAAATCATCCGAACATCGCCGTCTTCCAAAACGAAACGGTGGTCCGCGAGCGCTTCCGCCTCTTCTTCGCTATGGGTCACGTGCAGCGTCGTGACTCCGGTGGTTTCCTGGATTCGCTTGAGCAACTCGTGCATCTCGGCGCGCGTCGACTCGTCTAGCGCGCTGAGCGGTTCGTCCAGCAAGAGTACCGAAGGATGGAACGAGATCGCTCGCCCAAGCGCGACGCGCTGAGACTCGCCACCGCTAAGTGCTTCGACACCGCGATCCAAAAGGTGCTCGATACCCAAGACGCCTGACAACTCGCCGACGCGAGCTTCCATTCGAGCCTTGGGCCAATCCCGTAGTCGCAGCGCAAATGCCAAGTGCTGCTTTACCGACAGCGTCGGAAACAAGGCGAGGTCTTGCGGCACGTAACCGATCTGCCGATCGCCGGGCAACCAATCGGTCACGTTCACATCGTCGATCAAAACACCGCCCGAAGCCACTCGCCGCAGTCCACAAATGGCCTCCAGGATCGTGGTCTTCCCACGTCCCGTTCGCCCCATCAAGACGGCATAGCCACCCTTGGGCACAGCAAATGAAACGCCGTCCAAGCGGAACTCGCCCGCGACGATCGAAACATTTTCCAGTGTGATCATGCGTTGAGTCCCGTCCCCAACAATCGCAGCACCAACAGGACAACCGCCGCCATCGCGACCATCAACAACGAAACGGCAACGGCCGCATCCAGTTGTCCAATGCTGAGTTCGAGAAAAACCGTCGTCGAGAGGACTTCCGTCTTCATTCGCGTCGCGCCGGCGAACACGAGGATCGGACCGAATTCGCCGAGTGCTCTCGCCCAAGCGATCGTTGTCGCGGCAATCATGCCACGCCACGCCTGAGGCAACGAGATCTGCAAAAACGCCTGCCCGCGAGTGCAGCCCAGCGTCCGGGCGACATCTTCGGCGCGAGGATCGATTTGATCAAACGTCACACGCATCGTCCGCACCGCAAACGCGCACGCCACGGAAAACTGCGCCAGCACCACG
>JBCBOT010000190.1:0-15133 GCA_039821165.1 Planctomycetota bacterium
CTGATTATCCGCGACCTTCGTGGTTATCTCCGCGACAGCGCCGCGGCGGATATCTTGCTCCGAACCGATTTGAGTTCCACCATCGAAAGCGTGCTCGGTGATTGCTGCGGTCCTACCTCACGCTACAACACGATTCGCCAGCAAGTGAGCTCATATGTTTGGGACCACTACGGTGAATTTGATCCGGAACCGTCTGGGGATCCCAAACCCGGTTCCATGACTCGCGTCCTGCAGGCCGCACTCGCACTACAGGATCTGTCGACTCATGCCAAACCCTTCGTTGACCTCGGCTGTGGCGTTGGCCGCTCCACCTTCGAGCTAGCGTCCCGATTTGAAACCCCCGTTCTCGGGATCGACTTGCACTTTCCCATGCTGAGAGTCGCGAGTGGTTTGACGCGAGACTCAAGACTCCGCTACCCGCGACGTCGTGTCGGCATGGTCTACGATCGGCGTGAATTCGAAGTGCCCCTGACGAAAACCGAACTGGTCGACTTTTGGGCCTGTGACGCAACGGCCCTTCCGTTTTCGGTTACCAGTTTCGATGCGGCGATCAGCATGAACCTGCTCGATTGTGTCAACTCTCCGATGGACTTACTGCATTCGATTTCCCTTGCCCTCGCCGAGGGAGGCAAGGCGTTGATTGCGTCCCCGTATGATTGGAGCGAATCAGCGACAGCGCCAGAGCTTTGGCTCGGTGGCCACTCCCAACGTGGCGATTTCGAAGGTGCAAGTGAACCCGTCTTGCGCGAGCTATTGAATCCCGACTCAGCCCATCGAATCCCCGGGCTCAAGTTGGTTGCCGAAACCGATCAACCGTGGCATGTACGATTGCATGACCGTAGCTACGTTTCCTACGTCAGCCATATCGTTGCCGTGGAAAAACGTTTGAATCCGAGTTAGTGTTTCGTTCCATTTCAGTTTTCGAGTTGACGCACCGGAGGACTCACGCCCCTACCGCTAAAGTGGTTAGCGGAACGGCGCGAGCCGTCTGGTCTCACCCTAATGTTCAATTGGAACAAAGCACTAGCGGACAGATCGATTTCTTGCCGAAGAAACGCTGGCCGGCAAAAGCCCACCGGGCTCTGGGACATCGATGACGATTGATGGCTCTGCCGTCGTCCACGAACCTCGAATCTCGTTCATTCGGTCCGTCACTCGGTATCTCTCAGGTGCGTCACGCGCGTCTTCGTAGTCGAACGTATGAACGGCGATCCCCTGCTGGTCATCAAATTGGCGGACAAAGCGTCCCGAAGAACCGCCTAGCGGCAAGACTTTGATCGAAGCCACAACGGACTTGGGATCATCAAAGCGCACGATAAATCGGTGACGGACCGCAAACCGATCATTCGCTGGTAGCTCTTCCATTCGAATGAATGCCTGGTTCGGCAGCGTGAAAGGCTCTTCGCGCAGAGGATCGAACTCAATCGACTCGGAGACGCCCGACAACGAAGAGTCCGACGGTGCTTGATCGGCTGCCTGCAATGCCATCCCGGAATCCGGCGGCTGCGTCCAAACACGCACACTTGCTTTGACCGCATTCCTCGGCCACTTCTCCGCCGTCAATCTGGCAAGCGGAACAGACACGTCGTTCACAAACCGTCGGTCATAAAAAACAAAGGGAACGCCTATCGTTTTCGATTCCTTGTCACAAGGCTGTACCTCGATCCAATACCCGGCAGCCCTTGGTGTTGGTTTCCATCGAGGTGATGAGGAATTCGAATCCGATGCACCCGCTGCGGCGCTGCGTTGCCACGAGACCTCAAACACCGCCGCCCCCGATGCGAGCCGAAGCGGACGATGGACTCGCAACATCACGCCTGTTTGGTTCCCATCGTTGTCTACGAGCCATTCATCGTGAGCGACATTGCGATCATACGGAAACGAAAGCAGCTCACCCTGCTCGACGTACAACTGAATGGACTCACCGCCTTCCAACTCGACGTTCTCACTGACTGCTGGATCGATTCCTTCAACGGAGACCACAAAAGACTCCGTGGGTGCAGCACCAACTTGCAATCGCACCTCCTGCCCGAGCCGGGTTACCACGTCCGGCCGTTGCTGATTCACCAACGAACGAACGCGGTAGTTCGGGTTCAACAGCAACTGCTCAAGCGTTTCACTCAGGTCCGTTGCCGAATGGAGCGTTTGAAAGCCCCCGCCGCTATCGTTGCCCAATTGCTCGAATTCGGCGACGGCGGCCGGTTCACGCACGTGGTCCACACCAAATCCCAGGATGTGGATGGGGACACCAACTTCTTGAGATCGAGCGAGCACCGCTTGAGCCGTTGTCGGCTGAAAAGCGTTCTCCGACGGTGGTGAAAATTGATAGTTCTCGCCATCGGTGATCACAATCAAATGACGCTTTGACCCCGCACTTTGGGAATCGAACTGTCCCAACGATTCTTCCATCGCAAAATACAGCGGCGACTGCCCCCACGGCTTCACGCTGCTGATCCTGGACTCAAGCTGGCGTCGTTGGATAGGACCAAACGAACTGAGTTGCAGAATGGCCTCGACGTCACGACTCGGAAGGACCGACTGGTCCGCTGCGCCGAGTCCCGGTCGCCGCAAAACCTGGACGGGCTGTGTAGTGCTCCATCCGGCGCGATGCCCGAACGCGTGCACGCTCACCCGAGTGTCACCTCGCTTTGCCACCTGGCCCAGCAATTCGTTGAGCGCCGCTTTCGCGATCGCGAGTTTTGTCTTTCCTTCCGCGAGTTCCTCTCCCATGCTTGCCGAGCCATCGATGACGAATCCGATCGCGGCATCCCCCACTCCGTCCGTCACGGCGACAACGCTCGATTGCGCTTGCTCGTCCGTCACCTCCACCTGATAGCCGGCCAATTTTGCGAGCCGGAGCGGCCGTCCATATTCGTGACCGCGAAACATCGCTTGTGCAACGAGTTGGTCCTCACCGTTCGCAACCGAGTCGGGTAATAGCATCGTGTAATGACCGCCAATGGTCGGCAGAATGACAGCATCGGATGGCTCCACTTGAGCAATCTCGATCGCCGAATCTGCCTTTCGAACGGTGACACTCGCCGTCCCACTCGGTGCCGCAAAATCGACCGGCGCGTTCGAAAGAACGGTGAGCTCCGAACGAATGTTCTGGTCTGCGTCGATGCGAATTCCTGGACCAGCCGACGTCGCAAGCCAGTTTGGGAGAAACTGACGCGTTGAATCAATCAACTCAAACAGCTGAACGACTTCGTCATCTGCCCTCCGCTTCCCACCGGAAACATCACTCAATTTTGCCGCAGCCTGACAGTACCCGGTGGCGGCATCATCGTAAAAGGCACGGCGACGGCCGGCGGGTCCCCAAAAGTCACCGACAGATCGATTCGCGTGCCAGGTCAACAACGACTGAAGATCGTTGGTCCTAAACTCTGAGAACGGATCGATTGAGAGTTGGGCAAGCGACATCGGCGCAACACAACGCAACTCATTCGCCAATGACACGCTCAATTCGCGCCGCTGCCCAATCGAAGTTGCGGTTCGGCATTCTTCAAGGCGACGACTTGCCGCGTCCACCAACCGTGTAACTCGCTCCGTCCATGGTTCGTCTTTCCCAGGCAGAACCAGATCAAGCGGATGTTGTTTCCATCCTGCGATTTGCTCCCATACCGTGTCGTTGCTGTCGAGGGTTTGACCGCCCGTTTCGAAGAGCCGCTTTATCAAATCGGCTTTTGCGTCTTGCAATCGCCCCCGCAGTGCCAGATCCATGGTTGGGCATGCGAGTAGACCCTCGATCGCCATCACCACCCGCGGATCTTCCAACGTCGCTTGCGAGAGCAACCATTCCGCACGTCGGCGCAACCGCGACTCGAGCTCATCGACTTCGCCATCAACCGTGACAGCCAATTCTGAAGCGCGATCGCAACCCGCGTAAGGGTCCGTCCCCGCAGCTTCCAATTCGTTTGCTAACTCGTTGCATCGCCTGAATGCAACAAGAATGCTGTCCTTCAATGCATCTTGTTTCGTTGCAAACTCAACATGCGAAGGCGTGTCCGCCCAGCGAGCGAGATGCCCAAGCGATGCAAAACCGCGGTCACAGGTCGAATACGCCTTCCGAAGAACATCAACTGCGCGCCGACAACGAGAGAGCCGAGACTCAAATTCATCCAGCTTCGCCGAAAAGACTCTCGTATCACTCAGAAAGGCCCAATCCTCCGCGTCCCGCCGTGCTGCGTCGACGTCTTGGAGCATGAGACGAACCCACGAGTGAAGTCTCCCGTCCGCCGGTATACCGCCGGATAAATGGTAGCCCTCCAACTCGTGTACTTCCTGCTGGAGTTGCACGAGCCTCGCAATCTCCTCACGACGATTCCAAAAGCGTGGCGTTTGGTATCGGCTCAGCATGCGCAGAAACTGAGCGGTCGCGAAACGCTCGCGTTCGGCCCGCTTGAATTGCTTGATCGCCGAGGAAAGCGTTTGCTTGTTCGGTTGCTTGATGAACGCCTGCGTGACCTCGTTCAGTCCACTCACGACACTCGGGGAAGTCTCGCCGAAGAGTCGTGAGAGAGGGGCGGAGTGCATGGTCAAGGAAGTCGGATATTCACTCGATGCGTTGCTCAACACCGAGTAAGCCGTTTGAACTTGTGAGGAACGACTCGCAGCCGCCTTTCGCTCTTCGATCTCCGTGAACCGTTCCCGCAACTCCGCGTTCAACGAAACCGCACTTTCCTTGTACCCCGCCCCGGCGGCCGAAAGTTGTTCGAGAGAGAGTAGCTTTCCCTCCAGATCCCTGAACGCGATCGGTTCATTCTGATAGAGCAAGTCGTCGCGGATTCGTTCGAGTTTTTCCCACATCGAATCGATTTCGCCACGCGGCACGTTCGGTGTCGCTTCACTGTTCGCATCGCTGAACAATCCGGACAGTGCTTTGGCATGAAGGTTCCGCGCAAGTCTGAAGTCGAGGTCTTCGCGCGATGCGAAAAGAACGGGTGTTTGACTTAGACCTCGACGACGAAGCGTCCAATCAGAGACGTTTGAGCAAACAAAACTCTCCAATTCTCGCAATGAGACCCAGCCATCCTTGGAGGTATCGGCGGCGCCCGCGAGTCCCAGTCGAAAGAAGTGGCCACAGACGGACTGCTGAAGGTGAGCTGATGCCTGAACATGCTGGTCCGAATCACAGGTCAGAAGGACTGCCGTGTTCTCACAACGCCCCACCGAAAGAGCCTCCTCGATTCGTTCGCGGGCGGCGGTTACGAATCGATTGCTTTTGAGCCCGAGATTCCAGTTCGCCCGCATGTGTTGGCAATCAAGCACCAATAAGGTGTGACGGCTCGAATCGGTCGTCTGCAATAGGTCGAGCACCTCATTCAGGCGAACCCATGTCTCAGGATCAGTTGTCGACCCCGCAGGAGGAATCAGGTAGGCGTTCTCGTCGAAACTCCCTGCGACCCCATGCAGCTTCAAATAGACCACACGCGGAGTCGAACGTGCGTGCCCCGCGGCTTGCTCCAGCGACCGCGACAACTGACGTAGCAGGTCTTGGCGACTTCGAATCGCTACGTCGGTACCCGACAATGTGATGGTTTGACCGTCGAGCTCCGCAAGCGACTCGACATCTTCACGCGAAAACTCGGTCGGCGCGAGTGGCCACGCGTAGGGTGCCGCTTCGAAGACCAGCACGGGCGTCCGCTTGGGAGCGAGTGTCAGCAACCAAACGAAAGCCGCGAACAATCCGATCGAAAGTACGACAAGTGAGGGCCATAGACAGCGCGAGGCAAGGGTTCGAAGCCACGTCACCGTGGACTTTCGTTGGACCCATTCACCCTGCCAGGACTGATTCGACTCCGTGGCATTCGCAGAAGACTCGGACATGCGATCGACCTCCAAGGTGAACTATAGGTCGTTTGCCGGAGCAGGCATGGTTTCACTCGGCGGTAGCTCAGGAAGCCTGAAAGTCGCGGTCGTCGTCTCGACCTCTTCCTCGCTAGCTCCTGACGTGACGCTCACCGGTAACGCGATCGTCGTCTCGGATTCGACGGTCGGTGGGCTATCCGACGACTCGACGAGTTTCGTCTCGTCGGGTGGCGGGATCGATTCACCATCCACGCCCAGTAGGATTTCAGCTGGCGGCCCCTCTAGCGGAACCACCTGCTGAGGGCCCATCGGAACGCCGCCACATTTGCAAATCACGAGACGAGCATTGCGCCGGACCCTCGCGGAAGATTCCAAGAAGCAGCCTTGATCATCCCGTTCGTAAGCAACCTCGTAGAGCTTCTTCAAGAGCTTTGGCGTACAGCAACTGTTGGTGCGACAACTCTGGCAGCAACTTCCGACGGAACCTTGCAAGCCGCGAACCACGCCGTAGCGAATGGCTTCGTTGCAATCGTCCAACGCGGCGATCAGCGCATCCTCCGTTTCGGGAAAACACTCACCACAACCCCGACTTGCGAGATATTTGATCGCCTTTGCCTTTTGGGGCGCCGTGTCGTCCTCGGCCTTTGCCTTCGCGGCGGCTTGGACCGCTGGACTCGCTTCAGGACTCAAGTTCGCGGGATCCGTGAGCGATCGCACGGGTGGCTTGGGCTCGAGTACCGGGAATCGTGTTGCAAGGCGGTTGCGGACTCCCGATGCCACCTTCACGGTTCCGGCGTACACGAGATCCAAGCCCAAGAACTGAGGCAACGTGACCGAGGGGGCCGCCGGAGGCGCCACCGCAACGATCGTTGTTGCCCCCGCTTGAGCCGAAGCCGGTGGCGGAACGGCGGGCGCTGCGCTAGGCAACGACGCACATCCCGATACCGAAACGGCACCAAGACAAATCAATATGCTGATCCATGCGTTCTTGCGGCCGTTTGACATGCGTCTCGCAGCGGAATTCTTTTGGGCCTCGTTCCGATTTCGGCGCAGAACGCCTCTACGTTACCGTGGTATCGGACACGACGATCGCCCCGGTTAAGAGAACTGCAGAAACTTTGACGACAGTCGCCTGTTTCACGTCGCCAAACATTGGACCCGCCAACGATGCACCGGCTCAAACGTTTCACCGAATTCGTGAAACTGCATGCTTGTTGCCAATCAAACCTGTCCAGCTAAGCACTGTCCCTTCAATGTCGCAACGTCGTCGAGGCCTGCGTTTTGGTGATTCGTAAGACGCTCAACATTTACGGGTAGTGCCGCGGGAACGATCGAGTACTGCAAGAAGCCAATCGCAACCGGACGCGTCAGTTTTGAAGTTGCGTTCACTGGACTTCGGTAACCCGAAACGTAAGTGAGGAGATGAATTGGTAACCCGAAACGTAAGTGAGGGATCGACTTGGCTCTAGAGACAGCTCTTTCACAAGATCGCCTCGCTGGTGCGTCGGGTTTCCAATGCCCCCGTGAAAACGAAGCAACGCGAACCTTAATTGCCAGAAAGCCCAACCAAAAAAGTAGGCGTGAGCGAGAGAAATGCCAAGAATCCCTCGCTGACCCATCGGGTTATCAAGCACGGTCAACTCATCCCCGCTGCACTAGGGCAGCGACAGAACGACACGTTGCTTCCCATCGGCCTTCGCTGCGACCGTTTCGATGCGGTCGATCAAGTGAACTCGATTGCGTATCACCGCACGCGCCATCAGCCGATAGCCGCCGGGTTCCAAATTCGGAATCGAGAAGTGCCCCTGCTCATCCGTCTTCGCCACAAGCGGCTTGGCTTGCTTTGCGTCTGCCGGCTTCTCCTTTGCAACCCGGGTCAGTGTGACTTCGACGTTCGCCAGCAGTTTGCCTCGATAGCGGACGTCGCCTTCGAGGAGGACTCGCTGCGGATCGAGCGTTTGGGGACCGCCTTCCGTTGGCAAACGGACGTCCAAGTCGAAAGGAAGAGGATCACTGACATTGCCCACCAAGTCAGTGCCGCGAATCAAGAGAGTCTGCATTCCCACGTTGGCGCCCGCTTTGACTTTTAGACGCCACTGGCCGTTACCCACAAAGGCACCTTCGAAGACTTTCCCTTCGCTTGGAAACTCCCCCGTACCACTCGTGTCAAATGCGGCCTCCACCGAACGGATACCGGCCGATTCATCGTAACCGAACACGAACAGCTCACAATCCGCGGCGGGTTTGACAAAGCCCTCGGGTTGACGGAGCTTGGCTGGACCGACAACGGGTGCAGCCGAGTCGACGAAAAACTCAATCGGTTTTGCGATCATGGATCGTTCCTTGACGGTCAATCGACCACCCACCTGAATCGCCAGGTTTTCGAGTCTGGTTGAAGGCAGCGAAATCAGATGGTCGCTCACTGCCGAATCGATCGACACCGAACCATCCGGCTTCGCACCGAACCAGCCGATACGAACTTGTCGATCGCCGAAGCGTCGAAGCAGGCTTTCTTGGTCGGGAGTTCCATCTTCATCCAGGTCGTAGCCAATCTCGACCAAGTCGTCTCCCAGCTCAAACGTTCCCACAGGTGCATTGACGGCAACCATCACGGGAATCGATGGCGCGGGAGGGACCACGCCGCGGTCGTCCTCAAGCCCCAACTTGATTTCGACCAAGTCGGTCCGCTCCGCGATCGGGTTGGACGGCCCCTCACAAGGCACGTCAAAAACGAACGCTCGCGGATAGTCGTCCACATGAACCAGCAACCTGAGTGTGGCTCCCGCAAGCCTCTTTGTGTCGACAAACAGACGTGTCGATGGCTTGGAGGGACTCAACAGCCCACTCAACTTACCACTCACGGAGCCAAACTCGTGAGGGACTTCACAGTGAATTCGAACCGGAACACCCGAGGGCAACAGCGAAGGATCCGTCGCCGAAGCCAGAATGGCCACTTGCTCGCGACTGGCATCGTACCGAACGTCCAGTTTCACAAAGCGTCGTGGACGCTGGACCGCGAAGTTCACGATTCGGTAGGTTGTTTGCCCCGTCTCATGATCTCGAATCTCCGCCAGCAAGCCGTGCGAACAATCCAGAGAAACAGGCGGCGTGGGCTTCGGATCATCGGCCTTCTTCGGCGATTTCGCTTTTCCCTCCTCCTTACCTGCACCAGGAAAGGCAACATCACTTCCGTTGGAAATGATCGTGAACTGCCCCACCCGCGGCCCAACCACACTTGGCAAGGCTTTCACGTCGATCGGTAGCGTGGTCGACTCGGTGGCTTGATAGAGGTTCAACTCGACTGATCGACCATTGAGATCGTGCCCCGTCACTCCAAACCGAAACTGGTCGGTTCGATTCGGAAACGGGAGAAGCGTCATCCCGCGTTCGTCGGACGTATAATTCCTCGCTCCATGCTTGACGAATAGTTCCGCAACGGGCAACCGTACCTGGATGGATCGACGCCCCAAGACCGGCGCGGGACCTTGTGACAAAGCAGGTGAACGCGCAGCAAGCAGGTCGCAGACGATTCTGCTCGACCGGCATGCCCCAGCTTTTCGTGACACACGAAGCTCAAGATCGACGAAACCCATCTCGGGCAGTGCAATGACCGGTGTCTGCCGGCTGCCATAGCTTGTCCGCGACATCTCCCGATAGTCATCCGCAGCTCCCTGCCACTCGACGCCAAGAGCCTTTGCGTCAAAATCCATTGCCAACCGAGTCTCGACAGGCTGATTCGTAGGATTTCGAAGACGAATCCGAATCACTTGGGAACGAGAATCCTGCAGTTCGATCGACGACACCTCCTCCAAGACCGGAACCACCAAATCGGGTAACGTCGATCGAGGCTGCTCGGCAAACGTTGCGGATTGCCAGTCGCGGTAGGCCTGCCAGCGACCGTGTGATTGCCAACGCGATGCAAGCGTGAGTTCGGTTGTGTCGACCGATTGAAATCGCCAGGCGTCACGCGGATCCAAAAAGCGTAGCGAACATACCTTTTGCGTGACGACGGTCGCATCATTCTCAAACGAGCCGACATTCTGCACGAGAGCATTGTAGAAGGCTCGAAGCGACCGACCGTATTCCTGGTATGGCTTCCAGCTTCGTTGCCCATCTCGTGTCTTCCGAATCTCGGTCAATGCGACTTGCAACTTCTCCAAGGAGACCGCAACCTCAGACTGGCGTTCCTCAAAAGACAGAATGCGACAAAGTGAGGCATATTCGGTTTGGAGCTCTGCGTTTCGCATCAGCACAGGCCACACATCCGCTTGCAAGCCACCGTCTTGTCCATCGACCGACCCCGCGTCCGCGAGCTCATAGGTGTTCAACAGCTCTCGCTCGGCTTGTTGAACCCATTCGCTCAAACCATGACGCGTGTGCGTCTCCAAAAGGTTCGACGACAACAATCGCTTCGCGTTTTGGAGCGACGTCGCGGTCGGTTGACGTCGTCGGATCTCCTTCGCAAGACCATTCCCGTGCGCCGCGTCGATGCGTTGTCGGCTCGCTCGTGCGGCTTTGATCAACAACTCGATGTCTTCCACGTCTTGCGGGCTCAACTGCTGAAGCCGTTCGCAAAGCTTACGTGTGTTCTCGATGAGCGTGGAAAGCTCCGTATCCAATCCGGAACCGTTGAAGCTTGATTCGCACTGAAGCCGAAGCAGTTCAGGTAGAACGAACAGCGATCGATCGCGTTCGTCTGCCGCTTCTCGAATGAGGGTCACGCGCCGCTCAGCATCGTCATAGCAACGTCTTGCCTCGAGCAGCAATCGTTCCGTGCGTCGACGATCTGTGTCGCTCGTCCGGTGTTCAATCAGATGCTGAGCAAACAAGCGGTACCGATCTCCGCAGTCGACATCCTCGCGGATCCAACCTGGAGTCTCCGCGTCAACTGCGGCAACTTGTTCGGCAATCAAAGCGGTTTCGCTTGCGAGTCGCACAAGTTCCCAGGACAATTCACCGTTGGCAGACTGTCTTGCCGCGGACAATGATCGAATGAAGGCAAAGGCGCTGTCTTCCGCGAGCTGTTTGGTCCAATGCGTTTTGAACCATTCGTCGAAAAGTTTGGGATCGTCGGATTTGAGTGTCGCCAGCAGATCGTTACGCAAGGAAGCAACCGTCTTTGCGCCGACACTGCTTGACGGCTTAGATTTGCTCGAAGGGGTTTCCGGTGTTTCCAATCGAACGACGAGTTCCTCCAATTCCGACAACGCGTCCGCCTTTTCGTCACTCGATCCGAAACGAATCCTCTGGTCCAACGCGAGCAGACGGTGCCGAGACTCCCGCAACCGGTGCGGGGCCGTTTCCAACTCGGTCTGCCTTGAGTCGGAATGATCCAATGACTCCCAAGCTTTCGTGAGTAACGTACCTGCGGATGGAGCCGGAATGGATCGGGAGACCAAGGTCACGTCCGCCTGATCGTTCGCTTCACTGTTCGCCTTCGTCGCAGCTTCTTCGGAGGAGAACACGTGCGCCGCCGTCCAGACTTTTTCGGACGGATCAAGCGACAGCAAGACGGGATCGGGACGTGTTGCAGAACCGGAAGCATCGCCCCCCCACGTCAGTTGCGGAGTTTGTTCGGCTGCCCGCGCGGTACTGCTTGAAACCCACTTTGAAACGTTGGCAGTCGTGAAACGCACCAACTCGTCGATTCCGATTTCGCCATTGCGATTGAGGTCCGCAGCACCTTTCAAACCCGCGGAGAGAAAACCACCGAACACCGTCCGCCGAGCCGAGTCGATCGAGTGCGACTGTTGTGTCGACGCATGGGAACAGTAGACCCATAACGACGGATCTCCTGTTTCGATCACGGCCTGTCGTAGTCGCGTCGCGAAATCGTTCGTGTGAATACCGAGCCTCGGATCATTAGCCACCGCCCCGGCGTTGATCACGACGAACTTCGTGCGCGCACGGGCGCGTCGAATCTGTTCGAGCAGTTCACGAACCGGCAAACGCCCTTGTGACGGTTTTCGAAGGTCGAAATCATCGCACGCAAGGTACGCCCCGGACTCATCGATCAAACCATGAGCCGTGATGTACATGACAAGCGTGTCCTGAGTCCGCTTCCCTTTCGATTCCAATGCGTCGCCGATACGAGTTGCACTCCGCGCATTTGGCAACGTGGCACTCAAATCATCCGCGCGTGCGTTTTCGATCCCCAGCAATGATCGAAGGTCTTCCTCCACATACGCAACGGGCGGTAGATCGTCCGTCTTTGACGGTGAGATCCCGATCAAGACGACATGTGTCTGGGCCGTGAAGAAGGGTGGCAAAATTAGCAGAGCGAACAGCACACACAATGACGCCAGGAGCGCGACAATGCACGCTCGCTTTAGATGGCGCGAGAGTTTGGCGTGTCCCTGTTTTCGCGCGCGGGATTGCCACGTCGGTTCCGATGAAGGTGCAGCCATCTGATTGAACGGTGAGCATTGGGCACCGTAGCCGTACTGAATTCCGGCCGTGCCTCGCGGTATCGAAGCGAAATTGCTAGCGATATACTCATCGTCGTCGCAGTGTGACTTTCGCCTCCAATCAGGCGGTTAGTTCCCATTTAGAGAGTGCCTCGATTGGGATGCCATCGCCGACACGACGTTTCGTGTTATAGCGATTGTATTGACCACGCAAGGTTTTCGCATTGATCGTTCGCCGAGAGTCCGGACGACGGCCAAACAAAGATGAAGGATTCATGTCGAGAGCTGCAGACGTGCCGACGAGCTATGACGAACTTCCGTACACAAGTTTTCCCTACCCGCAAACGCATCCACGACATCTCAATGCCATCGCGCAGTTGTTCGGATTATCACCGGCTCCCGTCCACAATTGTCGTGTTCTGGAACTTGGCTGTGCCGGCGGAGGCAATCTGATTCCGATCGCGTCGGAGTATGGCGAGAGCCAATGCGTCGGCATCGACGCATCCAAGCGGCAAATCGAAGAAGCGAACGAACTCAAAGACGCGCTGGGACTCGAAAACGTCGAGTTGCTCCACCAAGATATCGCAGAGTTCGATTGGGACGGAAGTCCCTTCGATTACATCCTCTGTCATGGTGTTTATTCTTGGGTCCCGAGTCGAACGCAAACTCAACTGCTATCACTCTGCCGAGATCACTTGGCCGAAAACGGTGTCGCGTTCTTCAGTTACAACACCTACCCAGGCTGGTTCTTGCGTCGCGGCGTCCGCGAAATGATGGGCTTCCACGCCGCTGGGTTTTCAGAGACGCAGACCAAAATCGATCAGTCCCGAGCACTCGTGGACTTTCTCGCCGGCGCGGTCCGCACGGACGACGCGTACGGCCAGCTACTGCACGAAGAACTCGGCATCTTACGTTCTTCCGAAGACAGTTACGTCTTTCACGAGCATCTCGAACAGCACAATGAACCGTTATTCTTCTATGAGTTTGTCCAACGCGCTGAAGAGTCCGGACTTCGTTACCTCGCCGATGCTCAATTCTCCACAATGATTCCCTCAGAGTTCTCGGACTCGACGCAACAAACGTTGCGTTCAATCGCACCGGGCATCATCCAGATGGAACAGTATCTGGATTTCCTGCGGAATCGAAAGTTTCGCCAGTCCTTGCTGTGCCGCTCCGAAGTAGAACCTGATCGATCGATAGCGCCGCGTCGCCTCGAGCGACTCTTCGTGAGTGGACCACTCTCCGAAATCGATCCCACGGCCGAGTCCGATTGGTCGTTCGAACACGCGAACGGGCAGCATATTCGTGTCAGTGACCGCGGGAGCGCCGAGGTTTTCCGACGACTCAGCCTCGCTTGGCCCGGTTCGATTGCGTTCGGCGAGTTACGTGAGATCTCGGGTGATGACATCGAAATGGTCGGTCAGTCGATCCTGGAATTGTTCGCCCAAGGTTTGGTAACACTCACGTCGGACCCGATTTCGTGCCGAACCGACGTGGGGGAAACTCCTCAATCGAGCGCACTGGTCCGATCTCAGATCCGTCGCGGGGACTTCGCCACCAACCAGCGTCACGAACGCGTGCCGCTCGATGAATTCGATAAGGCCGTCCTACAAGAACTCGATGGCATCAACGACCTGGCGAGAATCGTCGATCGCGTTTCCGAAAAGGCCTCAAATCAGGACGGCTCGCCGTTAGACAGGGACCAATTACAATCTGCGATCCATGCCGTGATCGAGCGATTTGCCCAAGTGGCTTTACTGACGAAGTAGAACGGACGCCCCCGCAACGCCTCCTCGAATCATCGCCCCCATACCCGCACTCCCACGTACCGTCATCTCACAGACCAAAATGAGCAACTCGCAGGAAGCCTCGCGAACGGACGATCTCCGGATCGTCAAGATGAAGCAGCTCTTATCACCACAAGAATTGATCGATGAACTTCCTGTGTCGACAGAGGCGGCCCAAACGGTGGTTGAGAGTCGGGTGGCACTGCAAAAGGTTCTCAGCGGAGAAGACGATCGACTGGTCATCATCGTCGGCCCCTGCTCCATCCACGATCCTGACTCGGCGCGTGAGTATGCAGAACGATTGGCGAAAGAGCATGCAAAGTATCGCGACGACCTGTTGATCGTCATGCGTGTGTACTTCGAAAAACCGCGCACCACTGTCGGCTGGAAAGGATTGATCAATGACCCCGGCATCGACGACAGTTTCCAAATCAACCGGGGCTTACGGCTCGCGAGAGGCCTCCTCGGCGAAATCAATTCGATGGGACTGCCGACCGGCACCGAGTTTCTCGACCTGATCAGTCCCCAGTACATCGCCGACTTGGTTTCTTGGGGAGCCATCGGCGCACGAACGACGGAAAGCCAGGGACACCGCGAGTTAGCCTCCGGACTCTCTTGCCCCGTCGGCTTTAAGAACGGAACCGGTGGCAACGTGCAAATCGCAGTCGATGCGATTCGCGCCGCCAAGTATCCGCACCATTTCCTTTCGGTCACCAAAGCCGGACATTCGGCGATCTTTGCGACGTCCGGCAACCCCGATTGCCACGTCATCCTACGTGGCGGCCAGCACATTAACTATGACGCGGCGAGCATTGATCACGCCGCCGGTCTACTTGAAGCTGCGGGACTGGAATCGCGAATCATGGTCGACTGCAGTCACGCCAACAGTCGTAAAATCCACCAGCGGCAAGCCTATGTTTGCCATGACCTTTGCACGCAAGTCGCCGCCGGGGACAAGCGAATCATGGGTGTCATGATCGAGAGCAACCTCCATGAAGGCAATCAAAAACTCGGCGCCGAACCGCTGAAACCAGGCTTGAGCATCACCGACGCGTGTATCGGATGGGACGACACGACAACATTGCTCAAGCCTGGTTTCAGCGGTTCGGCGCCGAGTTTTTGATTGCC
>JBCBOT010000191.1:0-15044 GCA_039821165.1 Planctomycetota bacterium
CCAGACCTGGACCGAGGCACCGACAGGCGTCGCACGGATGGTGTCGCCGTTCAAGAATCGCAGGAGATCTTGGTGCAACTCGAACGCGGTTTCATAGCGTTCGGCGGCCGACTTTGACATCGACTTCAGGCAGATCGTTTCCAAATCGCGTGGGATCTGATCATTCAACAAACGTGGACGTCTCGGTTCATCATGCAATGCTTGCTGCAGCACCATCCGTTCGACGCCGCGGAACGGCAGTTCGCCCGTCAACATTTCGTACAGCATCACACCGAGTGAATATTGGTCAGCGCGTCCATCCACATCACGCGCATCACGAATTTGCTCGGGCGACATGTACGCGGGTGTCCCCGCCACGATATTTTCGCGGGTCAAATTTGAATCACTTCGAAGGTCCCGAACCAATCCGAAATCGGCCAGCTTGGCGTCGCCGGTGTTGGTCAACAAAACATTGGTCGACTTGAGGTCACGATGAATGAGGCCTTGCTCGTGGGCGGCAGAAAGAGCCAATGCGATCTGGCAGGCGATGCGTGCTGCGTCTCGACTTCCCAGCCGATCCTGATCGCGAATTCGCTGGCGAACCGTCCCACCATCCACCCACTCCATCACTAAGAATGGCTGCGGTGACTCGTCGAGGTGAACATCGTAGAGCGCAACAATGTGCTCATGATTCAGCGATGCAATCGCTTTGGCTTCGCGATTGAGCCGCGTCATTGCGTCATCGAGGTTTCCAAGCCGAAACACCTTTAGCGCAACCGTTCTCGAAACCCGCAAATCGATTGCACGGTAGACCTGGCCGCTCACGCCGCCACCGATACGATCGACGATTTCGTAGTCGGCGATTCGTTGCCCCGCGGCAAGCAGTGTTGTCGTCGGCGAGCGAAGCTGGCGTTTGATACGTTCGGCAACTCGTTCCGCCATCTCATCGGAATTGTAGGAGTCACCAGTTTTTGGTTCCAATTCCGACGACGATTGCGCGAGCAACTCTTCGACTACCCCCTGACAATCCACACAGGAATCGATGTGCTGTGACAGTGACGGTTCTCTCGAAGCCACCAAATCGGAAGAATCAGTCCCTGACTCCCGCGCGAGCCAAAGTTGGATGCGTTCAACGTCGGGACAATCAGAATCGGTCAACGTTCTTGCTGTTCTTCGATTTGGGCCACGGTTTCACGCAGCAATTTGATCACGCGACTCTTTGCGACGTACACCTCACTGACCTTGATGCCGATGCGTTTGGCTGCCTCCGCTGCCGACAAACTCTCCAGACTCGTTAGCTCATAAGCTGCCCATGTTTGGGGCTGAACGCGTCGTCGAACGGCGTCGCCGGCTTGTTCGAGGATCTCTTCGCGGTGCGCTTGCTCGATCGCTTCGGTGAGCGAGTTGACGGAGTCGGACGAAGCGAATTGGTCAAAGGCACAGCGTTCGCTCGTTTCGAGTTGAATCGTTTTCCGCTTTCGCCCAATGTCTCGAATAGTGTTCGTTGTCACCGTCCTCAGCCATGCACGGAAAGTGCCACGGGTCGCGTCGTACTGAAAACGCCCCATCGCGGTCACGAGTTTGGTCAGCACTTCCTGGGTTACGTCGGCCGCATCGGAATCTTGCAGTCGATTCTGCTTGCACCATAAAAAAATTCGGGGCGTGTATCGGTCGACGAACCGCTCCCAAGCCTCGGCATCGTCCGAGCTCCCGACTCGGCGCAACAGTGTGAGACTGGTGCAAGTCGACGCAGCCAAATCGGAAGGCTCCTCGGAATTCAAATCTTTTTGGTTCAGTGTGCAAGATCCCGCAGAGTGGCCCGTAAGGCGGGTGTCGTTCGGTCCTCCGAGCGGACTCTTTTCCTCGCCTTCTCTTGAAACACCGAGTCTAACATGGATTTCACACGCAAACGAAGCTCGATCCGTCAACGTTCAGCCTCACGACGACTGCAATTGCAGCCCCTCGAGGGTCGACGAATGATGGCCGCCGATGTGGGGGATGCCCCCGAAACCGTGGAGGTCGCTTTGTCCGCGATGATCAGCGGCCATCCAAATCGTCGAATCGTCAATGGACAGCAGACGGATGACTTTGACGCCGTTGGAATCGTCAACGGGGGATGCACCGGGACTCTCATCTCGCCGACGCATGTTTTGACCGCCGCGCATTGCACGGTCAACGCGACGCCGCAACAGATGTCCTTCGAAGTCGGCGGCCAAACGTATTCCGTGAGTCGGGAATTCACGCACCCACAGTACAACGACAATGATTTTGGTGCCGGATGGGACCTGGCCATCATGCAACTTGATCGCGTCGTTGAAGGCATCGATCCGATGAATATTTTGCGGACGGCCCCCGTCGTCGGATCGATGTTGACACTCGTCGGATTCGGTGAAGGAGGCACCGACACGGGCGGTTCACTGTTTGACTTTGGCACCAAACGCGTGGGTGAAACGCCGCTCGAAGAAGTCACCGACAATCACCTTTGGTGGACGTTCGACGCGGGCGAATCGAACACCGCACGCGGCGACAGTGGTGGGCCCGCCTTCGTTCAGCAGAACGGAGAGTACTTGCTGGCGGGCGTGACCAGCGGCGGCGAGAGCGATGCACACACGCTGGGGGATCGCTCCTTCGACACGCGGATCGACAACCTTGCGTCCTGGATCGATGGCATCGTCGGCACGACGCCCGTGGATCCACCTGTTGACCCGCCGGTTGACCCGCCAACCGATCCGGACGACCCGACCGACGACCACGCCGATGAAATCGGAGACGACGCGACCTTCATCGAAATCCTCAACGGCGTCGGACTCGAGGAAGGCACCTTTGAAGTCGATGGAGACGTCGATGTGTTCTCCATTGACGTCACCGATTCCTCGTCTATCGACATTTTGATTTATGGCATCGATGATGCACTGGGCGTTGACGCGATGCTCTTCGATGCCGACGCCGAGTTGGTTGCCGAATCGACGCCGTGGGACAGGTACGGTGATGCCTCGATCGTGGCCGATGTCGATCCCGGCACCTACTACATCGTCGCCGACGCCCCTGATGAAGAACCGGGCGTCTCGTATTACGTCGACATCTATTCCGAGTCTCTCGACGGAGGATTCGATTTCCTCGGCGACTTCGACCAAACGGGTGACCTGGGTGACGAAGGCGACGTCGACTGGGGATTCGAAGATTCTTGGGGCGATGACTCTTGGGGAAGCTTTGGAGATTCCTGGGGTAATTCTGACAGCCCGTGGGGCGGCACCGACGGCGCGTTCGGCGATGAAAACTGGATGGACGAATTCGACAGCCACGACTGCAACCAAGATGGAATGGTGTCCGCGCTCGATGCACTGATGATCGTCAACCACCTCGGCTCGGGAGCACGCTCGGCGGCGGGGACCGGACTGGATGTCAACGGCGACCAGTCCGTCTCAGCGATCGATGCCCTGATGGTCATCAACCGGCTTTCGCAGTCGACGGACCTCGGCGAAGTCTCCGATTTTTTGTCGTCGGATGACGGCGAAGAAGACGCCTGAAGTCGATAATCGCCGGCCCACTTCGAAAAGCACCTGCGTCCGCGCGGGTGTTTTTTTCATGTTTGCAACGAATGAACAAGGGAGTCGGAAAAATCTGGAAGACCTCTGTCCATCGGCGCGGCTCAATCGGCTACCCATTCAGACCGTTCGCCTGCTGCATCGCTACGACGTCCCCAAAGGCGTTCACGCGAGGCCTAATACTCCACGGGACAACTCACATCATGACCAAGGGAATTCGATTGACAGCGACACTGGTTTGCTTCGCCGTATTGGCGGGACACGCCACATCGCATGCCGACACCCCGCTGTTCGGCCTCAAGACGGGACCATTGACCGCCCAAACCGGTGACTACGTGCTTTGCCCTTCACGGCAGTTCTACGACGCGGCGGTCGAAAAAGGCATCGATAAGACGACGTTCATCTACTACACCGCGACGCTGGTCGAATCGAATGACGCAACTTCGACGGTGAGGAGTTTGTCGGGCTCGACCTATTCATTGCCCAACGAAATGATCGTCCCGATTCCCAAAGGCCAAACGGCCAAGATCGGTGACGTCTTGCTGACATGGTGGCAATCCGGTTCCGGCATGCAACGAGCCATTGTCGTCGGCGGTACGCCTGAGAGACCCGTGGTTCGCTACCTTGATATCGCCTACGAGAATCCGTCAGGGGCTGGGAAGAAGGAAGACACGCTCAAGCCCGATTCGTTTTTCGTGCTCGATGGAACGATGCAACTCGGCACGATGGTCGCGGTTCAAGACGGCGGCCGGCAACGCGTCGGACGACTTCTCGCGATGGATGATGAAAGTGTTTTGCTGGACGGTTTCGCGGGCAAGCTAAGACGCTACGACCGATCGGCGGCGACCGTCATGCCGCTTCGCCCCAATCTAAAAGCCGGTGACAGGGGCGAGGCGGTTGTCTTTGGCAGCCTCAAATCGGTGACCGTCAAAAAGTTGGACGAAAAGATCGGGCGTGTGTTTGCGACCTACCAATTCGGACGCTCCGAAAAAGAGCGTGCGTTTGCTTTCGGTGAGATTCGGGGCACACCATGAACAAGTGGCTCAAGTATTCGTTGTTCGCGTTCGGAACGTTCGCGATCCTCGCCATCGCCGGCGTGTTTCTGTTGGTCTCACGATTGATGCCTGGCTACGAAGTCGCCGACGGTACCGTCTACTTCCGATCATTCAACAACATGAATTGGAAAGTAGAACGTCGCGAAGTGAAGAAGGCCGATTCGGTATCGATTCGCAAGATTGGCGGATCGGGAGGCCTCTACGGCAAAGACGACTCGTTTGTGTTCTTCGAAGAGATCTGGATCAAGGACGCGGACGCGGAAAGTTTTCACGTCCTCGATTGGCGACGAAACTTTAGTTGCGATAAGAACTGGGTTTACTGGCAATCGATTCGGCTGAGCGACGATCCGGACCATTTCGAGATCCTCCAAGGAGGTTACTCGCGGGATCGAAACTACGTCTATCACGCGAGTTCGGCGATCGAAGGGGCCGATCCGGACTCGTTTGTCGTGACCAGCGAAACGATGGGCCGCGGACGCGACGCCAACCGAGAGTACAACCTCGGCCGCCCTGTCGAATGACCGGTTCGCGTCAGAACTCTTCGCGTGCGACGCACCTCGCTCGTCCGATTGGCCAGACGCTGTCCCGTAGATGGCAAGCGGCAGGTCGCTCACCACAACGCAGATCTCGACGTTGTTGCGACATTGAAGTGAAAGTGCCTAGACTGACGGACGAATGAGCCACTGATCGGCGGGCGTTCGCTGCCCGTCGTACCATGTGAGCGTCGGGTTTGAGCGGCGAACCGACGGCAGATCTCTCATCAATGGTTCAGCGTCCTTCCCGAAGCCGCTTTCCCTCCCGCGAGCGTCTTCCGCAAATGCACGATCTGAACTCAAAACGCGACCGGCGACTATTCCTCAAAGCCGGCGCGCTCATGGCGGCTTCGGCGGCGACCGCCACCCGCGTCTCCGCTCAGCAGCAATCCTTCGATGAGAAACTTTCGGTCGGAATCATTGGTGTGAATGGTCGCGGATCTGCGATCGCCAAAACCGTGTTGTCAACCGATCGAGCCGTGATCACGCATGTATGCGATGTCGACCAGAACGTGGCCCAGCGCGCTCGAAAGCTGATCGGTGAGAAGCAGAGCACGACGCCTGAGTCGATCGGCGATATCCGAAAACTGCTCGACAATAAAAATCTCGACGCGGTATTCGTCGCGACGCCGAATCATTGGCACGCGCCGGCCGCGATCATGGCTTGTGCCGCGGGCAAGCACGTCTACGTCGAAAAGCCATGCAGCCACAATCCGGCCGAAGGCGAGTGGACGATCGAAGCTGCACGGTCGAACGAACGCGTCGTGCAGACGGGAACCCAGCGACGCAGCTGGTCTGCGTTGATGGACGGCGCCAGGAAACTGCAGGACGGTGCGATCGGCGAAATCCTTTACGCCCGATGCTGGTACAACAATCGCCGATCCAATATCGGAAACGGAACCGTCACCCAGCCGCCGGCGACTTTGGATTGGGATCTCTGGCAAGGCCCGGCTCCACGTCGCGACTACCGCGACAATTTGGTGCACTACAAATGGCATTGGCATTGGCACTGGGGAAACGGCGAACTCGGAAACAACGGTGTTCACGGATTGGATCTCGCGCGATGGGGCACGGGCCTCACCTACCCGAAACGAGTCACCGCCAGCGGCGGCAAGTACCGTCACAAAGACAGCCAGCAGACGCCGGATACGATGATCGTTTGCTTTGACTATCCGAACGGTAAGACCATCACCTGGGAAGGTTTGAGTTGGTCGCCTCACGGTTCCGATGATTCGCGATTCGGTGTCAGCTTTCACGGCACCGAAGGCACGATGGTAATGCGGAGCACGGGTTACAGCCTGTTTGACATGCAAGACAAAGAGAAAGAAACCGTGAACGGCAAAGCCGACGACCGCGCCCACATCGACAATTTCTTCGATTGCATTCGCTCCGGTGAGCGTCCCAATGCAGACATTCAAATCGGACATGACAGCGCATTGCTTTGCCATCTCGGCAACATCGCTTACCGAGTTCAAAGCGAGCTCGAAATCGACCCCGAAAACGGTCACATCATTGGCAACGAAGATGCCAACGCGTATTGGCAACGCGAATACGAACCCGGTTGGGAACCACTGGGTGTTGAGTAGCGAGTCGTGAGTTTTGAGCTACGAGGCGCTTACCGCCAATCCAGAAACTGCCCCGCGCATCGCCGTGTTTCACAAATGTCGAGCAACCTCCCGTCTTTCGAGTTCAACCAATGAGACCCCTCTTGTTGTCCGCCTTATTCGCGGCATTGCTTTGCTCCCCCGTCTTCGCTGAAGAGACAAAAACGGTGCGTGTTGGAATCATCGGATTGGACACCTCTCACGCCCCCGCCTTCACCAGGCTTTTCAACGAACCGAACGATGACCCGGAACTGAGTGGATTCCGTGTGGTTGCCGCCTATCCATACGGCAGTCGCGATATCGAATCCAGTTTCAGCCGCATCCCCAAGTACACCGAGACGGTGAAAGAACTCGGCGTCGAGATCACCGACTCCATCGACGAGCTACTCGACAAAGTTGATGTGGTGTTACTCGAAACCAATGACGGCAAACCACACCTGGAACAAGCGTTGAAAGTGTTTGCCGCGGGGAAACCGGTCTTCATCGACAAACCCGTGGCGGCCCAGTTCGCCGACGTCCTGGCGATCTATCAGGCCGCGGAGGACGCCGGCGTTCCGATGTTTTCCAGCTCGTCGCTTCGCTACAACTCGACGGCTCAAGCAGCTCGGCGCGGTGACTTTGGCGCCGTCATGGGATGCGACACACACAGTCCATGCTCGCTCGAAAGCTCCCACATCGATTTTTATTGGTACGGCATCCACGGCTGCGAAATGCTCTTTACCTGCATGGGTGTCGGATGCGAGACGGTCACCTGCACGTCGAGTGCGGATCAAGACATCGCCGTGGGAACGTGGTCCGACGGCCGCGTCGGGACGTTTCGTGGCATGCGAACAGGGAAACTCGGCTATGGCGGGTATGCATTCTGCGAGAAGAAAGCTCACCCGCTCGGGCCCCACGAAGGCTACAAACCGTTGATCCTCGAAATCGCAAAGTTCTTTCGAAGCGGAAAGCCACCGATCGATGCCGCCGAAACGATCGAACTCTATGCGTTCATGACCGCCGCTCAAGAAAGCAAACGCAACGGCGGCAAACCCGTTGCCATCGCGGACGTCATCGAAAAAGCAAAAACGGAGTCCGTGAAGTTGCTCAACCGTTGAAGGCGGGCATTACAACTCCACCGAAGGAAGTGGCGTCGGATCGATTGACTCGCGCTCTGTCTCCGTCGCCGCGATCGGCTGTAAGCGATATCCGAAATACCGCAAACCGCTGATTGCACACAAACCCATCAACATCACGGCGATCCCGAACGCGAACGGGCTCGCAACCACCCACCAATAAATGTCTTTCGGAGGACGTCCGACTCCGGGCACCACGAAAAGAGTTTCTGAAAGCGCAAACGGCGCCACCAGAAAGGCGAACACCGCGAAGAGCAGCCACGCGGGATGTATTCTCGGTTTGCCGAGAAACACCGCCATCATCGGCAAGACCAAAAGTGTGACGTAGTTACCGAAACCCAATACCAGCGCCGTCAGCGGCATCAGCACCTCACCCGCGAGGACCAATCGTTCGTCCAAAGACTGATGGGCGAGGACGTAGCGGCCAACTGCGAGCAACACCGCGATGCCGCCGGTAATCACCATCATGGAGCGGATCGAAAACTGTTCACGGTCGCCGCGTCGGGCCGTTTGACCGATCGGTCGAAGGGTCCGTTGTGTTAGACGTTGAGCAACCCACATGGGACCGACGACCGCCGCAAAGGAGACCGCGCAGAAAGCAAAAGTCAGGACCGTAATCTCCAGAGGTTGCGACTCGTTGTTCACGGCAAGTCCGATCAACCAGGTCGATACGAGGGCGACGAAAGCACAGAAAGTGATTCCCATCCGGACGATCACCGAATGAGCCGAAAACGCGAACCACGCCGCTGCAAGCGCGGCCTTTCCAGCCAGCGATCCGATCGCGAAGCCAAAGAACATGTAGATGCCGTCCCCGCGACGCGACGACAAATCCGACAACAGCACCGCACACATCACGACGTCGATTAACAAGGCCACCCCAATACATGCGGCGGCAAGTCCCCATCGGACCGGACTCATCAGCGTCTTGCTCACGTTTTGAGGGCAGATCGCAAAACGCTGAATTATATCGCATCCACTCACACGAGTTTTGTGATCACCTTGCCATGCACGTCTGTGAGGCGGCCCGCGTCAGTCTAGCAATGGAGCGGATTCCGACTCGATGAGAAGCCAGCGTTGATTGGCTCTCAAGTTGTTGAATCGTTGCAAAACGCCCGATGGCCAAAAGACCTCAACCGTAGCTGAATGCGAATCGCCGAGACCGATAAAAAGGATATTTTCGTTCTTGCAGAGATAGCCGTCTCCCGTTCGAACCTGTGTAACTGTACTCGCTGAATCGTGGGCGATGGTCACACGCGAACCAATCGCGTCTCGTTCCGTTTTCACCCCAACCAGTCGAAGCTGCATCCAATTGCCAACATCCTCGGTACGATTCTCAAGTAGAGCGATGGGCTCAGCTAGATCCGTCACAACAAGATCGACCCTCCCGTCACGATTCCAATCGACGGTCGCGACACCGCGAGCAAGGTGTTCGGCGTCCCAATAAGCCGAGTCTCCGCGAACATCCGCTACGCGAAATCCCCGCGTTGCTCGAGAGAGTATTTGGGTTGGCATCGAAAACGGTTTTCCTTGGTCGCGAAAGTCCTCGATGTGACCATTTCCGACGACTAGGTCTGCGGTCGAATTGTTGTCGTAGTCAAACGCCTGGGTCCCAAAACCGACCATGGCGAGCGTCGATCGATCGAGTTGGTACGCTAACGCTCGATCGACGAATGTTTGGGACGGTGTTTGCAGAAAGAGGTTCGAACTCTCGTCCAGAAAGTTGGTGACGTGAAGATCGAGCCACCCGTTGCCGTCAAAATCGGCCGCGGCGATCCCCATGCAGGCCATCGGTCGGCCGCCAGTCCCGTAGGCTAGACCAAGTGCCGGAGCAAAATCAGTCCATGGATCCTCGGCTTCCCACAGTTGATTTGGGTTTTGGTCGTTTGCAATGAAGAGTTCGTTTCGCGCGTCGTGATCGAAATCAGCGATCATCAACCCCAGGCCCGTGCTCGCATCGCTTGCCTGCCCCAAAGTTTCCACACGTGCGGTACCGTCTCCTACTGCATGGAACACGCGATCCAGCCCGGGACGAAACTGCTTTGGACCGGGAAGCAGAATAGGCTTACCCGATGTATCGTATTCAATCGGCCGGAACACTCGGTCATCATCGACATAGTTGATTTCGATGATTTCCGGCAATGAGTCACGATCCAGATCGGCGATGCCGATCGAGGTGGTGAAGGCTCCATTGGACCATTCTTTGGTTGGTTCGAATGGAAGAAATGTTCCATCGCCTTGATTGATCCAGAGTTCATTGACGCCGAGGTTCCCGACCACAATGTCCGGAAAGCCATCCTGATTCCAGTCACCCGACGTGACACCGAGTGTGTATTCGAACGACGGCAAGAAGCTCTCTTCGGTGACGTCAATAAACCGTTTTGACGCGAGTCGAAAAATCCGGTTCGAGTGTTCCGAAGGTTGCAGCGGGGGATCGCCACCTGCTTGACCCAAGTAAAGGTCCGTGTTTCCGTCGAGATCAAAATCAAGGCAGGCAACCCCACTCCCTAGCGACTCGAATAGTCGAAAGGCCTTTTTGATCGAGCTGGGACCGTTCTGGTAGTGAAAACGGAGCCCAACCTGCTCGGCGACATTCACAAACGTAGGCTGCGACGGAGTCGGTAGGGTATCCGGTTGATTTGTTTGAATCGACTTCGCAACGGAATTCACAGAAGACTGTTGGGTTACTTCACCAAGTTTCGCGAAGACACGATCGATCGGCGGTGATTCGAGCTCGATCAGCACGCGAGACTCTACCTGACACGACGGCCGACGGCGTAGGACCTTCACTTTGTGCTCTGCCAATATCGCGAGCTGCGGCGCCCTGGATGCCACTCTGGCGATCGTCGACTCTTGCCAAGCAAGCGATTCGATTGGCCGTCCGAGCTCATTAAGCAAACGCCCCATCTCGATACCAAACGCGGGATCGGTCGCTCGATTGTTCACGATCTTGCGACCAAGACTCTGTACCTCGGCTAGGTCAACGCGACGCTGGCGGACTCTTCGGTACTCTTTCGACAAGGCTTGCTTCTGAAGTGCTTGCGCAAGCCCGTCGACGGCCTCAGTACAGTGTGGCTCCATCCTTATCGCGGCAAGATAGCAGACCACCGAAGTGGATGGATCGTCGCGGAGCATCAAGTTCCCCACGGCAAGCCAATACGCGGGGTAATCGCGGGACTCCACGGGAGCTGACTCGACCCACGACTTTAGCTCGGCTTCATCTTGGCTCATTGCTAAAAGCCAACCGTACATCGCAACTGCCGGTGGCAGCGATTGCTTAAATTCTTGGCTTTGCTCGAGAACTGCTAACGCGTCCCGTACCTCGCCACGGGAACGCAAAGCCGCGACGACGTTGAGGACACCGGATCGTTCGACAAGTTGTGTGTCCGTGATATTCGGGCGTTCCTCAAATGTCACCCATGTGCTCATGGGATTGATCAATGCAACCAACTCGCGGAATGTGAGCGGGATCCGCCCCGCCAAATATCTCAGTTCGTTGTTTGCTTCATGTCGAAAACCACGCGCATTGAGCATCTCCGCGAGTCGACTGCGTATCGCGTGTCGATGCGGCTGATCTTTGGTGACCCGACGTAGCAGCGAGATCGCAGAAACGTACTGCTGGTTGTCGAATAGAATCTCTGCCGCTTGCGCCCGAAGTAGATGCTCTTGGTCCAGATGCAAGTCCGCCAATCGAAGCAGTTCATCGATCGCATCTTGAACGCGTCCCTGGCTCTGAAGCGACTCGACCCGCAAAACCCCGATTTGTAGGTCATCGGGGGCTGCAATCGTCAATTCACGAAGCATTGCATCGGCATCGGCCCAACGTTTCTCTCGAATCGCTTGGGCCGTTGACTCAAGAGTGGCACGACGCCTTCGGTAGCTAGTGGACGATTCGGGAGGAGGCTGTTTACCGCAGCCGACAATGCAAAACAGGAAAATGAATGCAATTCGGAAAGCGGGATAGCGTGGAGATCGACCGGGGGCGGCAAGAAAAGGACTGCGAAACATGTTCACTCAAACTCGTTATCCGAATCAGCTCTTTCAATACTACGAGTTCGCACAACCGTGCGGACAAAAGAAAACCCCGTTCGCCAAGGACGAACGGGGTTTCGATTGCGAGGACATCGAGGAGTTACTGGTTGAGTTCTTCCTCGATAGTCTCTCTATTCGCGCGAGTGCCGAGGGCCCCCCATAGCCCGTAAGGGCTTTGAGAACCTGCAACTGAACCCGGGAACGTGCTATTGATGCCAGTGTTGATACGCACCACCGGGTGACGCGAGTCGCCTGCTTCGATGGAGTCGGTAACAAAGATAACAGCACCATCACCCATCAAGACATGGCAACCACCTTGGTGACGGCTACTTGGGGGTACCGATCCGACATCAAAGTCGCCGCCGCCACCCATGCAAACTTCGCGGTTCGGCGGAAGAATGCAGTTGAAGCTGGTGTAAACCGGTACCGAGTCGGACCAGCGGAAGCCACGCTTCCATGAGTTGTTGCGAAGCCCTGGGTTAGTGTTTCCGACGCTCGGGTCCCAGAATCGCGGACGTTCGGGATCGATCAAAGTTCCATTGTCCGCACACGCGCTTGGGTTATTGTGGATCGTATTCCAACCGATTCCGTAGTAGGGAGAGGTCGTGATGTCACGATCACCAAGGTCGGTTGCAATTTCACCACACGCAATGGTGTTGGAGAGACCGTCAAGAACGTCACGGAAGCGCATTTGCTTCCGGTTGTAAAAGAATCCGCGGTTGGAAGCATTTGCTTGAGCAATGTGCCCCTGGTTCCAAGAACCACCTTGCCAACGCCAAAATCCGTGGTTCACCCAATCAGTCGAATCGCCGATGCACGCCGCGTAGTTCGTCCGTGCCATTGCAGGTAGCCCCTCGCCTGGATCGCTGGGGCAACGGAGGGTCGGAATCTGCGTCAGCCAAGGCTCATAATTGCCGGCCCACGGACGTGGCCCCATCGCGGGGTAGTCGCCATTGGTGAGCCCAGCCGTTCCGTCGCGCTCAAACGGATTGGCGATGGTTTCCCAGAGAGCTTGCTGCTCGATGAACGGGGTGATTCCGATCAACCATGATTGTCGACGGCGGTTGTTGTCAGTGATGTTCTGACCGCCTGGATTACCAGCACTGCCTTCGTGAAATGTACCACCAGCCTGCATCGGCAATCGCTTGTAGGCCGAGTGGTAGTTGTGAATGGCAAGCCCAATTTGCTTAAAATTATTGCTGCAGCTCATTCGCCTTGCTGCTTCACGTGCCGCCTGAACGGCTGGGAGTAGCAGTCCCACCAAGATGCCAATGATCGCGATGACCACAAGCAACTCGACGAGGGTGAAACCGCGTTTGCGAGTTCTATTCATTAAGACGCTCCGAGAGATAGAGATGGGGAAACAAGGGAGAAAAAGTGAGAGAAGCGCCGATATCGCTGAGAATTACGTCTATCGGCAAGTTAGTTCTGGTCTGCGTCGTCCGCGTTGCCATAGGACTCCGCTTCGTAGGCCGCCTCCTCCTCGGCGGTCATCTCGGGAGGTGCTTCAACAACCGTCGTCTCAGTGCTGGACGAGCAACCGCAACATGCGACGGTGGTAAAGAGCAGAAAGCAACCGAGGGAGGCTTTCGTGAATTTCATTCGGAATCCTTGAGAGAACGTAGAGGGCATGAATCTGTCCATTCTGGACGATTCTTGAGTACTTATCTTACATTAGAACTCGCGAATTAGCCAACCGCGCATACTCCCAATCCTCTTCCAACAACCAAAACTCTCTGTCTGGAAAGAGAAAGTCACCCTATAGAATCCGACTACCAACCAGTCTTTCGATGACGCTTCCGTGTACGTCTGTGAGGCGGAACGGGCGGCCCGCGTAGGTGAACGTCAATCGCTCATGATCGATCCCGAGCTGATGCAAAATCGTTGCCTGAATGTCATGAACGTGGATCGGGTCTTCGACGGGATGGAACCCCAATTCATCGGTCTTGCCGATGGTTTGCCCGGCGCGAACGCCACCTCCGGCCATGAACATTGTGTACGCCTGAGGGTGATGGTCGCGACCGAGTGATCGCCCCAGCGCCGCGCTGGCTTCGACCATCGGCGTGCGACCGAATTCGCCGCCCCACACCACGAGTGTTTCGTCCAACATCCCGCGCTGTTTCAAATCCTGAATCAACGCTGCCGTGCCCTGATCGACCGCTTTGCATTGACGTCGACATCCGCCTTCGACGTTACTGTGGTGATCCCAACCGGAATGATAGACCTGGATGAAACGCACGCCACGCTCAGCCAAGCGTCGCGCGAGCAAACAGTTCTTTGCGTAGGCTTGGCCCTTCCCATCACGTTCCAACCCGTAAAGCTTCATCGTCGTGTCGCTTTCGCCGGAAAAGTCCATGAGTTCCGGGGCACGCGTTTGCATCCGGTACGCCAGTTCGTACGCTTCGAGCCGCGCGTTGATGCCGTCGACGTTCAACGCGTCAACGCGACGCTGGTTCAGTTTTGAGATCAGATCGAGCGTCGCACGTTGTGTCCCGCGATCAATCCCCTCGGGGTTCGAAACGTTTAAGATCGGATCGCCACTGGACCGAAACGGCACACCTTGATGCTGCCCCGGCAAAAACCCGTTGCTCCACATCGCGGCGCCGCCGGAGAGGTTCCCGCCACTGTGCAGCACCACGAATCCGGGGAGATCGTTCGCGTCGCTGCCGATTCCGTAGCTGAGCCACGACCCCATTGCCGGCCTCCCGGGAAGACCGCTTCCGGTGTTGACGAAGATCTGCGCCGGCGCGTGGTTGAACTGATCGGTGTGAACACTCTTCACGATCGCGAGATCGTCCGCCACGCCGGCGAGATGCGGCAGGATTTCGGCGAACTCGGCCCCCGACTCTCCGTGTCGCGCAAACTTGAAACGCGGTGCGAGCACAGCCGCATCGGGTTGGATGAAGGCATAACGCTGGCCCGCGATCACCGACGGTGGAATCGATTGGCCTTCGAGTTCCGTCAATTTGGGCTTGTGGTCGAACAAGTCCAGCTGGCTCGGTGCTCCGACCATGAACAGATAAATAACACGTTTGATTTTCGCGGGATGATGCAGCCCCGGAAACGTGTTCGCCTCGTTACCGGATGCGTGGTCGGCCGCGAGCATTGAGGCCAACGAAATCTTGCCGAGGCCGACGCCACAGTCACGAAAGAGCTGCCGTCGTGTGAGTTCTTTGTTCATGGC